>DENY01000202.1:473-3697 GCA_002359825.1 Bacteroidales bacterium UBA2632 | reverse complement strand
AAATATCCAACTTTTGAAAATCGCTTTGGTCATCTTTTCTACAAAGATACCTTTTCTCACTATATACTTCGATTGGAATATCGATTTGTTGGTAAACAGTCTCCTGGTGCCCCCGCTTGGGCATTTCGCAACTCTGGCATCATGTTGCATGGACAGTCACCACAAAGTATGGAGTTGAATCAAGATTTTCCGGTGTCCATAGAGTATCAATTGCTGGGCAGTGACTCCACAAGAGCGCAAATAACAGGGAGTGTATGTACTCCAGGTACAAATATTTTAATAAATAACGAGTTGATTTTGGATCATTGTACCCAATCGTCATCAAAAGAATATATGGACGATCAATGGGTGACTGCTGAGGTAGAGGTTCGTGGCAATAAAATAATTAAACATATTATTAATGGAGATACTGTGATGGTATATAGTCAACCACAGTTGGACGAACGTGAGCAATATTATGAGAAGCTGCTTCAGCTTAACAATGGAGAGAAAATGTTGTCAAGCGGAACCATCTCGCTTCAGAGCGAAGGGCATCCTTGCGATTTCAGAAATGTGGAAATTAAAGTGTTGAAAGAGGATTGATCTAATCACTTTCACTTAANNTTTATTTGTGAATAGTAGCAAGATAAGCTATTCGGAGTGGATATTTACATCAATTGAAAGCATCTTAATAAACAGAGTTTTGACTTTATCATCTCTTTATGATGTTAAATCAATACATCTGTTTTACTTATTAAAAGAAAAAACGTATTTTTACCATTCAATATAAACATAATCTCTATCTCAGAAACAAACATGACTGATAATAATGTAAATACTGAAAAGTCTCGTGGTAAACGAAACAGAAAAACAAAAATAGTTTTCTTAGTAATAGGTCTTTTATTTGGTGCAGGTGTTGTGATGGCCCTGTATCAAACTTCCGTTTATTTTTCAACCAATGACTCGTGTGCTATGTGTCACGTTCATCCGCACGCCCATGAGAGTTGGCGTCTTTCATCACATGTGAACAATAAAAGTGGTGTAATGACCAATTGTGTTGATTGCCACCTACCACCTCAAAGTGATACTTGGAGTCACTATACAGCAAAATTGAAGCTGGGTGCACGAGATGTGTGGGGTTATCTAACTAAAGATTCTGCCGATTTCAATTGGGAGATGAAAGGTGAATTGGAAAACGCGGTTAAATACATCCCCAATGAATCGTGTAAGAAGTGCCACCAGAATATATTCCCACAAGGAATATCTGACGATGGTATTACAGCCCATTTACACTACGATGAAAACGAAGATAAACTCAACCTGCAATGTATAAGTTGCCATTTGGATGTGGGGCATTATAATCCAAACTATTCGCACTCACAAATGGTGGGTATTCCTGGCTACAGCGAGGGGGGAAGCGCAGTTACCGACTCTGCTTCTTTTTTTAAGTCTCCTGCACACATTACTCAATTTGAAGATTTTACAGAAAAGATACCAGGAACCCCCATTTCATTTGATATGAAGGCCATCCCAGGCGGATCATTCAAAATGGGCAGTTCCAAGAAAGAAGATTTTCATCGCCCCGATGAGGCGCCTGTTCACGAAGTAACCGTGAGCCCTTTTTTCATGGCAGAAGTGGAAACAACTTGGACTCAATTTTGGGCATTCTACGCCAATACTATGAGCGAAGGACGTACTCCTCCCGAAACAACTTATGCCCAAAACCTTGCAGCAATGGATGTAGATGGAATATCTGGACCAACTCCACCTTTTGGATTCCCCGATCAAGGATGGGGAGGAAATGACAGCCCTGCCATAACGATGACCCACTATGCAGCAGAAACATTCTGCCAATGGTTGTCGCAAAAAACTGGCAAAAAATACCGACTACCTACCGAAGCAGAGTGGGAATATGCAGCAAGAGCTGGTACAGAAACTCCTTATTTCTTTCCAGGGAAACCAAAAGATTTCTCCGAACTTGGATTTTGGAGAAGATTCTTTCCTGCAAAGACTGATAATATTACCTCTTACGTTATATATGAAAAGAATAGTTATAACCGTTCGCAAGAGCCCGATGCGGTAGAAGCAAATCCATTTGGCTTGAAAAACATGTTGGGTAATGTGATGGAATACACTGCCGACCGATATGATCCAGAGGCTTATTCTAAACGTTCCAGTGGTGTGAAAGATCCTATCGTGACTGAGGGTGATGAGTGGGTTATACGTGGTGGAAACTATGCATCAGATGCGTCTGAGGTNNAGTGGGAACTATGCATCAGATGCGTCGGAAGTTCGCGCTGCTGCACGAAGTCATACAGAACACGATGAATGGATGAAAACTGACCCACAACAACCCAAAAGCATCTGGTGGTATTCCGATTATAAAGGAATTGGTTTTAGGGTAGTGTGCGATGTAGATGAATTTTTACTGAATAATTAATTAATATACGACTCGCATTTCAATTACAAGCGAGTGTAGTGGTATAACGCTATTGAGCCATAGGCTTGAAGACTAACAAATATTTAAACATGAAAAAAGAGAACAGCCTAAGCAGAAGAACATTCCTGAAGAGTTCTGCTTTGGCAGGAACAATTGGCGTGATGGGTGGAGCTTCTGGATTCCTATCATCGTGCAGTACCGACAATAAGAGTGGAAGCGCTCCACTGAAAGAACCTGGTAGTTATTATGTGCCCGATCTACCTGATATGGCTACAGATGGTAAACAATTAAAAGCTGGTGTCATTGGATGTGGGGGTCGAGGATCGGGTGCTGCTTTAGATTTTTTGAATTCTGCTAACGATGTAACCATTATTGCATTGGGCGATGTGTTTGAGGAACGAGTGAATACGCTTGCTGATAAACTTAAAGCTGACAAAAACATTGATATCCCAGCAAACATGCGCTTTGTTGGACTCGATGCCTACAAACATGTTATTGATAGTGGAGTGGATATAATCATAGAGTGTACACCCCCCTTCTTCCGTCCTTTGCATTTTGAATATGCTGTAGAGAAAAATAAACATTGTTTCCTCGAAAAACCTTTTTTCGTAGATGCCGTAGGTTACCGCAAAATAATGGCAACCGCAAAACAAGCTCAAGCAAAGAATTTGAGTGTAGTAACAGGTGCTATTCGTCGTCATCAACGCAGTTATGTCGCTTCTCATCAGCAAATCATGAATGGAGCTATTGGAGAAATTACTGGAGGAACTGTTCTCTATAATGTAGGTAAATCTTGGTCGCGTGA
>DENY01000202.1:0-418 GCA_002359825.1 Bacteroidales bacterium UBA2632 | reverse complement strand
ATATTGATGCTTTTGTTTGGCTCACCGGATTGAAGCCAGTTAGTGCATTAGCGTTTGGTTCGCGTTCGCGCATTGTTGCGGGTACGCAGTACGATAATTTCAGTGTTGACTTTGTGATGGAAAACAATGTCCATATTCATGGTATGACACGCAAAATAGATGGTTGTACCAATGGAGTGAGTAACTTCATTCAAGGAACTAAAGGCTCTTGGACGGGATTAGGAACAGTAGGAGGAGAATGCTTTATTAAAGACTTAGAGGGTAATGTGATTTGGGAATTTAATGAGGAAGAAGAGAAAAAGAACTTTAAGCAGACAAATCCTTTCGTGTTGGAACACGTAAATTTAGTGAATAGTATTCGAAAAAATACCCCAATTGAACAAGTTTCGGAAATATCTGTAGGAAACATGTTTGGTGT
>DENY01000282.1:27643-42360 GCA_002359825.1 Bacteroidales bacterium UBA2632 | reverse complement strand
ATGGGGGTTCAAATAGTGAACTTTACACCAGGAACTACGTCTAATGCGGATTATACAACGCCCGATATGAAAAGTTATCGTTCGTCTAACAATATATTTGATGGCATTTTCTCTTTTGAAGAAAAAGAGAGTTTGAATGGTGTAATTTTGCTCTTACACATTGGCACACACCCCGACCGAACGGATAAAATGTATAACAAACTCAACGATTTAATAAAAGAAATTCAAAACAGAGGATATGAGTTGGTCCGAATAGATGAGTTATTACATTAAATCTTGCGTCTCAATCTCTTAATAAAATAAATATATTGTACTTTTAACAACATCTTATGAAACGTATCCTATCGCTCATTTTCGCTTTCTCTATTCTCTTTGTTGGTTATTCACAGCCTGCATTACAACAATTTATTCAAAACCCTGCACTGAAACATGCATCCGTAGGAGTGTGTGTGAAAGATTTATCAACAGGCAAAACCATTGTTTCACACAACGAAGATAAATCTTTGACCACGGCTTCCATCATGAAATTGGTGACAACCGCAACTGCATTAGAGTTGTTAGGGCCCGACTTCAGATATGAAACAACACTTGCTTTGGATGCGAAAGCCCCATCTACTCTACTTGTGTTAGGTTCGGGCGACCCTACATTGGGGACATTGGCATTCAAAGAGAATCCCTATACGTTTTTGATGGATTGGGCGCAAAAGTTGCAAGCTCCGCTTGCCGGTATAAACAATTTGAAGCTTTATGTTGTGGATAATCTTTTTGGATACAATGGCGTTTCCAATGAATGGACATGGATAGATATGGGCAATTATTATGCAGCAGGAGCTTACGGGGTAAGTGTTTTTGATAATTCGTATCGTCTTTTCTTCGATACTACTGATAGAACCGGTATTCCCAGAATATTGCGCACCGAACCCGAAATAAAGGGCTTGACTTTTACCAATTATCTGCAACAAAACACTACAGGACGTGACAATGGATACATCTATGGCGCACCGTTTTCTTACGAACGCATCTTGCGTGGTGATATTCCGGCTGGTAGATCTGACTTTAGTATTAAAGGAGATATTCCCGACCCTGGATTGATGTTGGGTGAGATGTTGGCAGCAGAACTAAATAAAAAGGGTGTTCGGGTGACAGCGATTGAAACTGCGCAATTAGATTATATTTCAGGAATTAATAGGTCAAGTAGCGCTAAAAACCAAAACTATAGGGTGGGGCAGAAGCTATATGTCCATCAATCTCGTCCTTTGTCCGATATCTTGCGCGAAGTGAATGTTGAGAGTAATAATCATTATGCAGAGCATTTGATTCGCACAATTGGTCGCAAAGAGAACCCTGATATATATAGCGATGCACTGGATGAAGGAGTAAAGTATGTGAACAAGTATTGGGCGCAACAGAATGTATCAACCTCTTCATTGTTTCTACATGATGGTAGTGGTTTGGCTCCTCAAGATGCAGCCAGTCCTGATTTTTTTTGCGGCTTACTGTTTTACATGTATAATCAAAGCAAGTATTCAAAAGAGTTTTTGGCTTCGTTACCTACAGCAGGCCGTGATGGAACACTTAGGAACTTTATGAGTAATACAAAATACAGCGGGAAGATCTTTGCAAAGAGTGGAAGCATTGGTGGTGTACAATGTTTCGCCGGCTATTTAATAGATGGCAACAAGAAATATGCATTCTCCATTATGGTAAATAAGTTTATAGGCTCTCGCAGCGCAGTGCGCAAAAGCATAGAGAGTTTTATTGAAAGTTTGTAAATTGTAAGTGACTCAATATTTTGCGATTTTATAGAATATTATATGGTGTGCCTGAAATATGCGGAAAATGTTCAAAACAGATGAAAATTGCAAACGGGACGATGGAAATCTTTTAAAACAAATTATTATCGTTTCAACAACCTATTTTGGCCCATTTATGCACTAAAAATCAAAACTCATTAAAAGGAAGCCTCCTTTCATCAGTTGATTTCCCAATCTGAAACAATTTTTTCTTTTTTACCGTGTTTTTCTACTTTTTTTACTCAAAAAGATGTCGTTTTTGTTTTTCAAAACATTTTCACGGCGATGGATTGCATTTTCATCAGATGAAAGTCTAATTCATCGTCGTGAATTTGTTTCCACCTATTTTTTTATACGGAACCCTAAAAAAAAAGACGAAACTGGAAAGTTCGTCTTTTTATATTTGGTGTATCTAAAGAGATACAATATTTCTGATATTGTTAGGGTTTTAGAACCTCTACCAACTCAATTTCAAAAACTAATGTAGTATATCCTGGAATGGGGTTTTTGCCATTTATTCCATATCCAAGTTTCCAAGGCATCCAGACTTCCCATTTGTCTCCAACTTTCATGTGCTGCAATGCAGTACTGTATCCATCAACTACACCTGAAACTGCAAAAGTGCTAGGAACATCGTTACGGTTGGCTGTTGAGTCAAATATAAATTTGTTCTTAATATTCCTTCCGTCTTCGTTAATAAAGGTATCACCTTCGTTCCAATCAACAGTTTTGAACCATCCTGTGTAACGTACTTTCACTCCATCGGTGTAAAGAGGAGTTGCTCCGTTTCCACTTTTCAATACTTTATAAGCAATTGAACCGTTTTTTGATTGAGACTGGATTGTTTTATATTCAGCCGATGCTGCTACTTTTGCAAAAGCGGCTTCGCTGTTTTCCTTCCACAATGTGTCTGTTTCGTCGTCTTTTGAACACGATGCAAATATCAATGCAGCAAGGGTTAATAATAATAGTAGTTTTATTTTCATACTTTGTAAAGGCTGTAGTTTTGTTTCTTTTTCGGAGTTCCTATATAATTAAATCAAATACTAAATAAGTTGTTTCAATAGATACTCCATTTTAGTTTTTTCTGAAATTTCTTGTTCCACTGAGTTTAATGAAACACGTTTTTGTTCCATTGTGTCGCGTTCGCGAATGGTCACTGTGTTATCTTCCAGTGTTTGGTGATCTATCGTAATACAATAGGGAGTACCAATTGCATCCTGACGACGATAGCGTTTTCCAATGCTGTCTTTCTCATCATACTGACAGGAGAAATTAAACTTTAGTTGATTCATTATCTCACGTGCTTTCTCGGGTAGTCCACCTTTTCTTATCAATGGTAGAATAGCAGCTTTCACAGGAGCCAAAGCTGGAGGAAATTTCATCACTACGCGACTTTCACCATTGTCCAGGTCTTCTTCGCAATAAGATGCAGCCATTATGGATAGTATCATGCGGTCAACTCCAATAGAAGTTTCCACTACATAAGGGATGTATGATTTGTTTAGCTCAGGATCAAAATACTGCAACTTTTTTCCAGAGAATTTCTCGTGTTGCGCCAAATCGAAATCGGTACGTGAGTGAATACCTTCCACTTCTTTAAATCCGAAAGGCATCTTGTATTCTATATCTGTGGCTGCATTGGCATAATGGGCCAGCTTCTCGTGGTCGTGGAAGCGATAGTTTTCTGCTCCAAAACCAAGGGTTTGATGCCACTTCATACGAATTTTCTTCCACTCTTCAAACCATTCTAACTCTTCACCAGGTCTCACAAAGAATTGCAATTCCATCTGTTCAAATTCACGCATTCGGAAAATAAACTGACGTGCAACAATTTCGTTGCGGAAAGCTTTACCAATTTGAGCAATACCGAAGGGTATTCTCATGCGGCCTGTTTTCTGAACATTCAGATAGTTCACAAAAATACCTTGAGCCGTCTCTGGACGCAAATAGACTTTGAGCGCACCATCAGAGGTTGCTCCCATTTCAGTCGAAAACATCAAGTTGAATTGACGAACATCTGTCCAGTCGCGGGTTCCACTTACGGGACAAGCTATTTCAGCATCTACAATTATTTGGCGTAATTCTCCCAAGTCATTGTTATTTAAAGCATTGGAAAAACGCTCGTGCACTTCATTGCGTTGTGTCAAATACTCTAATACACGCGGATTAGTTTGACGATACATCTCTTCATCAAACTTATCGCCAAATCGTTTGGCAGCCTTCTCTACTTCCTTGTTTACTTTGTCATCTATCTTGGCCAAGAAGTCTCNNCAATTAACACATCAGCTCGATATCTTCTCTTGCTATCTTTATTGTCTATCAATGGATCGTTGAAAGCGTCGGTGTGTCCTGATGCTTTCCATATAGTAGGATGCATAAAAATCGAGGAGTCTATTCCCACAATATTCTCGTGAAGCAAAACCATGCTGTCCCACCAATATCTTTTCAAATTGTTTTTGAGCTCAACACCCATTTGTCCGTAGTCATATACAGCTGCGAGACCATCATAAATTTCGCTCGACTGAAATACAAAACCGTATTCCTTGCAATGCGATACTAACTTTCTAAATACATCTTCCTGTGCCATAAATTCTATAAGTTTCTGAGCAATGTAACGCCCAATCGCAACTAAGTAAGCATTTGATAATAACGACTTTTGTTGCGCGCAAAAAGTTTGCTTATTAACTATTAATCTTATTTTTTAATTTCAGGTTACAAAGTAAGCTGTTTTTTTTTAATTCCTCGAAATTTTATCCTTAAAGATAGATAAAGTAGAATGGATAAGGTAGTACAGGATACGATGTTGTTTGAGAATCTACTTTATTCATTCATTTTTTGAATGAAAGGGTAGCTCTATACTCATTTTAATGGATTGAATGAATGTCTATAAAAAGATTGTCTTCAATATCTATCATGGCATTTATCAGATAAACACCCACATAGGAGCTAATGTCACTCACCAGTATCTCTCTTTCATGAATAATGTCTGCACCCAACAATCTTTGGCGTTTTGTCCCTGCCAAAAGTGTGCTTGTAGGAGTATAGAGTTTGCCATGAGGGTCTTTAAAGACTACATTTGTATAAGAGGTGTCTGTAACCAGTGAGTTTTTCACAATCAGAATGTCATCACAGTCTTTGCGATATTTTAATAAGTCGTTGATGGCATTCCGATTCAAGTATTTGTAACGGTATTCAATTGTGTCATCCTCTACTATTGCAAGATGTTGGATATTACGAATCTTATAGGGTTCAAAATCTATCGAAATGATTTCTTTATTGTAAACAATTCTACATTTCACGATTCCTTTGCGCAAATCAACAGGGACCAAATCATCTGTCAGTTGTAAAGTTAAAGGCTTAGAGAAAAAATGTAAAGTCGTGCGTAATATTCGCTCGATGTGGGGTTGAGGATCAATAAACACACCGTCCTTTACCTTCACTACTTCCACAAAATTAGTTTCTTTCATACAAAGGGGAGATATATCTTATCCAAAACTTCTTGATATTCTTTTTCACAAATGCTCTCAGAGGTAACACCTCCGCCACTTCTAAAGAACATGTTCCCATTATTTGTTTCTATAAATCTTATCAGCACAGCGGTGTCCAATGTCTTACCATCGAAATATCCGGCAATTCCGCTATAATATCCTCTTGGTTGATTTTCTGCCCGATCGATATACTTTTTTGCCATTATTTTGGGCGATCCAGTAATGGATCCTGCAGGAAGAAGAGAGAATAGTATTTCGCCTATTCTCGATATATAGTCATTGGGCAACTCTCCCTCAACTTCAGAACTCACTTGCAAAAGTGTTTTGTTGCTCAGTTCAATTCGATCGATATACCTAAATCGTTTGATTGTAACATTACGGGCAATTGAACTAAGTTCTTCGACTATAAGTTGTGTTGTTGTGTTGTGCTCTGCAATTTCTTTAGTGTCGTTTAATATTACCTGTTCGGCGTTTGCCATTGATGCATCTATTGTTCCTTTCATTGGATTCGACGATATTTTGCCATTCTCTATCTTGACGAACCGTTCTGGCGAAAAGCATACAAACTTGCCCGGAACATAAACCCTATAAGGCGATTGACTACGTAAGAATATCTCTTGGCAATCGATGTTTGTGATGATTGGTGTCTTGATAGTAAGGTTGACAACCTCAATCTCGCCACTTTTTAAACCCTGTTGAACAACGTCGAATTTAGTGAGGTATTCCTCTATCGGAATTGGAGAAATGCTTAGTTCTGCCTTTTGACAATTTATTGTCAGTGATGGTATATTGTCAATACCGTTGAAATGAAAAAGTATTTCACTTTGATCCATAGGGTTTTCAATCAATAACCCTTCTGACATCTCGTAATCGATGGCAAAAAAGAAAGGAATTTGTTGTGATGCAGCCTTATTAATGCCAGTGCGAATTTGATCCGAATCGATAAACTTCATTCTATATGTCAGTTATAAGTAGAACGCAAATATATGAAAACTTTCACAGAAATCAATTGAAGTGAATGTGGTGCATTTTATTCATCCTCTCTCACTCATAAATAGTTTATGTGTTTACGATGTTTAAAGGTGTCTTCTAATCACTTTTACACTACAAACGTCCATCTTAAGAGACAATTTTCAACAGCAACAACTTTGAATCTGCCTAAATCAAAGATAAAATATTACTTTTGTANNACGCTGGCTAAGGAAACTGCAATTTACGGTGTAACCAATATCTTTGGTAAACTACTAAGTTGGTTCCTTGGTTTATATTGGGCTTTTGGATTGAATACTATTGCCGAAATGGGTGTAATCACCTATTCGTATGCTTGGATTGCCCTTTTGCAAGTAATATTGACGTACGGAATGGAAACGGGGTTTTTCCGTTTTGCCAACAAAGAGAAAAATCCGCTGACTGTATATTCCACAGCCATTATTAGCATTGTATCATCTACATTGCTTTTCGCACTTGTTGCAATAGCTTTCTTAAATCCAATAGCTAATTTGTTAGGGCCCAGCATGAAGCCTCGATATGTGCTGATGATTGTCTTCATCATATTGTTTGACGTGATGAGTTCTATTCCCTTTGCTTATCTGCGCTATTCAAAAAGACCACTTAAATTTGCTTTTTTGAAGCTGTTGAATGTAATCTTGATTATCTTCTTCAACTTATTTTTCTTTAAAATAGCTCCATGGTTGTCCAACTATTATCCCGATCTGTTTTCGTGGTATGATATCTCAAACGGTGTAGATTATATCTTTTTATCCAATCTTATAGCTTCTACCATTCAGTTTATATTGTTAACGCCTCACATGAGGATAAAATATAAATTTGATGGTGTCTTGCTCAAAAAGATGTTGAAATACTCCTATCCTCTCCTTATCTTGGGTATTGCCGGAATGTTGAACCAATCGTTGGATAAAATGGTTTTTACATGGTTGTATCCTAATCCCGCAGAAGCCGAAACACAACTCGGTATTTACGGCCAAAGCTTTAAGCTTGCCGTTATTATGGTGATGTTTACAACGGCTTTCCGATATGCTTTCGAACCATTTATATTTGCAAGAGATAGAGAGGGGAGCGCAAACTCTAATTTGAAATCTTATGCTGATGCTTCTAAATATTTTTTGATACTCGGATTACTCATCTTTTTGGGTACTATGGGATATCTTGACATCATCAAATTTTTAATTCCAAAAAACTATCATGAAGGTTTGAAGGTTGTACCTATTGTGATGCTTGGAGAATTGTTTTTCGGAATATACTTCAACCTCTCGTTGTGGTATAAACTAACCGACAAAACTAAGTGGGGAGCCTACATGTCTCTCTTTGGGCTTGCTATAACTGTTACCATATTGATAGTATTCATTCCTATATATGGATACATGGCAAGTGCATGGGCTTCTTTTTTTGCCAATCTTAGCATGATGTTAATATCTTACTTTTTGGGACAAAAACATTATCCAATAGCATACAATTTGAAAACAGCTGGCTATTTTGTCTTGCTCACTCTTGTGTTGGGTTCGTTCATGTTTTTAAACTTTATGTTCACGCCCGATGTTTTGATTCGTATAGTTTTAAATACTGTGATTGTAATAATCTACTTAATTGTAACAGTGAAAAAAGAATTACCATTGCGAGAGTTACCAGTGATCGGTAAATATTTTAGAAAGCAATCAATCGAATAAATAAATCAATAATAAATAATAAAAAACGAGTTTCAATTATGAGAAAAATGCTAATAGCTATAGCCATTATCTTTCTTGCTTTTTCAGCAAAAGCTGATGAAGGGATGTGGCTTTTAAAAGAATTAAATAAACAAAGTATTGCTCGGATGCAAGAACTTGGGTTCACTTTCCCTATTGATAAAGTGTATGACGAAGAGAATGCATCGTTGAAAGATGCTGTAGTTATTTTTGGTGGCGGTTGTACAGGTGTTGCTGTATCCGATAAAGGATTGATATTCACCAATCATCATTGTGGTTTTGGAGCCATTCAACAACTGAGTGCTGTTGAGCATGACTATCTGAAAGATGGGTTTGCTGCAAAAGATATGAAGAGTGAATTGGCCGCCGATGGGTTGGCTATCTCGGTTTTGCGTTCTACTAAAGATGTTACTAACGATATTCTATCGAAAATACCATCAGTGTTGAGCGAAATACAACGTCAACGAGCCATCGATTCAATATCAAGCGAGTTAACCAAAGAATATGAAAACGATCAATTTGCTCAAGCGCGTGTTGTTCCTTTTTATGCAGGAAATAAATATTACATGGTAGTATATGATGTGTTTCGTGATGTTAGATTAGTTGTGGCTCCTCCTTCATCAATTGGTAAATTTGGTGGAGACACTGACAATTGGATGTGGCCTCGCCAAACTGGAGACTTCTCTGTGTTTAGAGTATATGCCAATAAAGATAATCGCCCAGCTGAGTACAGTGCTGACAATGTGCCTTTCACTCCCAAATATGTAGTTCCTGTATCTCTTGCAGGATACAAAGAGAACGATTATGCAATGACTATTGGTTTCCCTGGAACTACTAAGAGATATTTGTCTTCGTGGGGTATTCAGCGCATGATTGAATCTGAAAATAAACCTCGCATCGAAGTAAGAGGTGAGAAGCAACAGATATGGCGTGAAGCAATGAATCAAAGTGATGCCATCCGTATTAAATATGCATCGAAATATGCAGGAAGCTCCAACTATTGGAAAAACGCGATGGGAATGAACGAGGCTTTAGATAAGTTGGGCGTTGTGAAAGAAAAAGAAACCATTGAGAAAGAGTTGACAGATTGGATTGAAAATAATCCTGAAGCCAAAGCTAAATACGGCAATACACTTTCATCATTGAGAGAAGCTTACACAAACTCTACTGAAGAAGCGTTGCATACAACCTATTTTATGGAAACATTCAGAAATGGGATAGAAATTATCCGTTTTGCAAACACACTATTGGCTTTTGATGCAAACAATACAGAGAAAGACAAAGAAGACTTTATCAACGAACGCATCATCAACTCATACAAAGATTATGAGCCTGAACTCGATAAAAGAGTACTTCCTGTAATGCTTCGTTTGTATGCTGAGCGAGTGCCTAAGGAAAACTTGCCTGATATATACAGTTTTATCAATAAGAAATTTAAAAGCGACTATGAGAAATATGCCGATTGGTTGTTCAGCAAGTCTAAATTTACAAATTTAGATGATTTGATGACTCTCTTGAAAAAGAAGGACAATAAAGCTATTTTAAAAGATCCTGCTATGGATTTAGCACTTTCTGCAAAAGATATGGGATATGAATTATCAGAAAAGATGATAGGTTCGTATGAAAACATTTTAAGAGCTGAACGAGAGTTTATGGCAGCTATTATGGAAATGAATCCTGATTATGCCTATTCATCGGATGCCAATTTCACACAACGTTTGAGTTATGGAACTGTACAAGGATACGAACCCCGCGATGGTGTTTGGTACAACTATTATACAACTACTC
Source organism: Bacteroidales bacterium UBA2632 (assembly GCA_002359825.1). Classification (GTDB taxonomy): domain Bacteria; phylum Bacteroidota; class Bacteroidia; order Bacteroidales; family Dysgonomonadaceae; genus UBA2632. Next base: position 32,586 of record DENY01000282.1, on the reverse strand, counting down.
AAGGTGTTCTTGAAAAAGAGAAACCTGGTGATCCTGAATTCAATGTTCAACCAGAGATATTNNNNGGCGAACTTGTTACTTGTTTTCTATCCAACAATGACATAACAGGAGGTAACTCGGGTAGCCCAGTTTTCAATGGCAATGCCGAATTGTTGGGCTTAGCTTTTGATGGCAACTGGGAGGCTTTGAGTGGCGACATCGTGTTTGAACCCGAAATGCAACGCACTATCAGTGTGGATGTAAGATATGTACTATATACTATAGATAAGATAATGAATGCTCCACATATTATTGAGGAGTTGGAATTGGTCAAATAATAATATTCAGAACTCGAAATTCGGGACTCGAAACTAGAAATTTAATTAAAAAAAGGGCGACATTTTGATGTCGTCCTTTTTTTGATTGTTACTTTCAGTTTCACTCTGAGGATATTATATTTGAGTTAGTTATTTGTTTAAACAACATTTTTTATACTTTTTACCACTACCACAAGGACATGGATCGTTTCTGCCTATTTTGGGTTCTACTCTAACTGGTAAAATAGATGATTCTAAGTGGTTCTTGTAATCAGAAGAAAAATAACTTTCATCATCATTATAACCTGCCCAAGTTGATGTTATTTGCTGGTAACGTTCAACGATTGAGAGAATTTTTCTCTTTTTATCATATCTACTGGTTTCTTCAAAAGCTTTATTTACTTCACTCCAAACTCCACAAATTCCTTGTGCAACAATGCCTTTGTCAAAAAGCTTCTCTATTTCAGGTTTTAATTCTTTGGCTTCTAAGTGTAATATATTGCATATTAAAAGGCCAACAACTTGACTATCTATAACATTATCCTCAATATCGCTATTTAAAAAGAAAAGGATTACTTCTTTAAACCATTGTATTATTTCACTCCTTCTCTCAGGTTGGTGATATGCAATTTGTTCTACCATATCTGTGAAAACAGTGCGAGAAAAGGTGTTAACTCCCGGCTCAAACATAAACTGCTTGCTTGCTTCAAGATTTCTGTTGGCTATTTTATAAATTGGCTCCCATATTGCTGATGTAAGAAAGTCTCCAAAATATAAATCTAAATACTCCTCGGATTGCTTTAAAACATTAAAAATGCTTTTGATGCTTTTTGTTGATTCTAACTCACCCAACAAGAAAATAGCATGAACGACGAAGTTCATTTTTTCTTCATCCCATCCTTCTACTTCGATTAAATCATTGTAGTATGCATATCGATTTATACTGTCTTGTAAAATCATCTCAAGATCCGATATCAACAATTCTCTTGGTAATGATAAGATTGTTTCCAGTTTTTCTTCAGCAATATACAATCCATTGCTATAAAGCCATTCAATTTCAGCATTTGCAAACGTGGGAGCAATAGTGGTAGGTTTAACTTCTTGCTCTTTTGTCTTTACAGATATTCTGTGTTTTTCTTCTTCTTCAAATCGTTTGCGACCTGCTTCCATGCGAGCCACAAATAAGTGTTTTAAAGCAATATCAGTGTCGACAGCGTCAGGTGCTACTTTTTGCATAATCTCAAATCGCATTTCAGCTTGCTCAAGATTATCAATTGCAACAAAATATAAGACCGCACATTTTAAAAAGGATATAACCTCATTTTCGTGAAAAGTTTCCCTTTTAGGATATAGAGATTTTAGCTCCATATCATCGCCCAGTATTTCCGGTATTTTCCAGTATTCTTTTTTCAAATAATACTCACTGGCTAAACTCAATTTCCCAAATAGATAATCAGGGTGCTCAGATGTTATCCAACGATTGGTTTCGTGCATTTTTTCTGTGTTACCCATTTGTCCATATAAAACCGACAAATAATTTTTAAATTGAGGGACTCTCGGATATTTTTCAATAGCATCAAGAATTTTTTGCTCACTAGACTTCTTGCCATTTAAGGCTAGTTTATGATATCTTTCTAATAACCACGAAAGTTCAGTTGTGATTGCACTTTCTTCATATAATATTCTAGGATCGTTTGTTATCTTATAACCTATAATTGTTTTAATACTCATTGTCTATACTATGATTTAGTAGAGTTTCTATTTTTGATTTTCTGCTTTAGTGGAATATTTCCTTAGTTGCTTTTATCTTAACTTTATAAGATAGCTTTACTTATCACGCAAAGATAAAGAGAATTAATTGAATATTATTATTCTTGAAAAGATATGGAATTTTAGACTTTAGGCTAATATCAAATTAAATCGGATATATTGATAATTTTCCCACCCCATTTTGAGGCAGTAGATTATGTTTTCAACAGATGAGAGATTAATTTACCGCTATAGATTTAATTTTAACTCTTCCGCAAGGTATATTATATTGAATTTAAATAAATAAAATTTATTTGTCACTTTAGACTTGTGGAAATTTCCTTTCTCAACACAATATAAAAAGAAGGTTTAACTTTAAAAGTCAAACCTTGTTTTCATTAATATATAATCAAACTTTATACAATTATTTTACTTTCAACACAAACTCCGACTTTTCTTTATAAGCATAATAAGACCCATCCATCACTTTTTCATACGATTGTATATTTACAACGGTATCTTTCACACCAGGAACCAACATTTCGTCTGTGTCTATTTTGATATCATTCAAACCCTTTTCGTTACCCATTAGATACCAAATTAGAAAAGCCACAATTATTACTACTATCAGTCCAATAACCCATATCAGGCCATTATTACTTTTCTTCTCTGTTTTTCTGGTTGGTGGAATTTCGGTTTTGATAGTTTCAGAGAAGTTGTCTTCGGGTTTATTGGTAACCGTCGATTTATTAAGAACGAGCTTCTTTTTATTCATATCCGGACCATTCTCAAGATTTGACTTAACGTCTACACCAAAATGGACTGGAGATAAACCCGCAGGAAGAGCTTCGGTGATAGTGGCTTTGTTTTCCGTTAGATTTTTAATTAAATCATTGAATTTCCATTGTTTTGTTCGCATCCAATTTTTTAGATGTCCCACAACGAGTGGAACTCCTACTTCAATTAATCCAGCAGCTTTTTCTTTTTGTATACCTGCTATGCTACTTACTCCAGCAACTAACTCGTCATGATTTGTACGGAACATACCCGAAATCACTTCACGTCCCTTTACTAAGAATGTTGAGTTGGAAATAATATGTGATGAAACAACCTCATCCTCTGTGTGTGGATATTCATTATCAAGTGCATTCCACCAGACGGGTTGTTTGGAACTACTCACTGTATTGTTTCCTAATATAGATGCAAGTACGCCAGGAATAATAGCTTTTAAACCATTTTTTGTGGATACAGGATTCACACCTACATGATTTGAAATATCTTGATATGTTTTATCTGAAAAAGAGTTTTGTAAAACGTCTATTAAATTAGTTGGCATAGTTGTATGTGTTTTGAAGTGATACATTTAACATTTTAGCGCTTTAAGTAAATCGTTAGAAATATAAAATCTAACTTTCTTTCTTGTTAATTACAAGTGTGTTCGCTTATAGTTATAGTCATTAAACAATATAGGTGTCTATTTTGTTTTGGTCTAATTTTGGAGCCATTTGGGTATTATCTTTTGCCCTGTTCTTGTATTAAACATAAAATGTGTGTTTAGAAAAAAATAAAGATGTTTGCCAACAAATATTTTTCACGTTCTCGAAGCATGAGTGCTAACATTTAAAACTAAAAAAACCGCTTCAATAATTGAAACGGTTTTTATGAATAGAATATTTTGAGAGAATTTATTATTCGCCTCTGTTGAGTTTTGCTTCATGCTTTTCTCTATCAAATACTTCATAATGGGGATTCATGGATATGTATTCATCGTCATCCCACAAGTTGCTCGTAATCATAAGGTCTGCACTATATCTGTTGCAGGCAATAGGCACATTGTGGACCCTACATTGTCTCAAAAGCATCATTATGTCGGCTTCGTGAGGTTGAGCATTAAGGTCGTCAATCAAGAAAACTGCCATGTCTATCTCTTTTCTCACCACCATTGCGGCAATTTCAGCGTCACCACCCATTGGTCCCGAGGTCATTATCTGCATTTGAGGGTATACACCTCTACTAGCTAAAGCTTCTTTTACAAGCGTGCCTGTTGTACCTGTACAAACCAATGAATGTTCGGCCAAAAATGTTGAGTTATATATTACCCAATCTATCATATCGACTTTGCGGTTGTCATGAGCAACCAAAGCTATTCTCAATTTTCGTTTCATAATCGTAAGTTTAAATATCTAATTCTTGTCGAATTAGTTCAATTTTTTTATTAGCTGCTTCTTCAGCTTCTTTCAATTCTTCTCGTGAGTCTGCTTTTCCTTTCACCTCTAAGTAGAATTTTATTTTTGGTTCTGTTCCTGAAGGACGGATCGATACTTTTGTTCCATCTTCGGTATAATATTGGAGCACATTGGCAGTTGTAGGCATAGTAAGAGTGATTCTCTCTTTGCTTATGAAGTCAATTGCTTCGAGCGATGCAAAATCTTTAAGAAGTACAACGTCGGATCCAGCGATTTTTGTAAGTGGATTCTCGCGGAAATTCTTCATCATGGCTTCAATTGCTTCAGCTCCATCTTTGCCTTTCTTCACCAATGAAACGCCTTCTTCTTGCGAATATCCGTATTCAATATAAATATCTTGTAATAGTTGATATACTGTCTTTCCATTGTCTTTTGCCCATGCTGCAATTTCTGCAAAAATCGTACAAGCTGATACTGCATCTTTATCACGAACAAAGTCTCCTGCAAGAAAACCGTAGCTCTCTTCTCCACCTCCTAAATATATTTTGGTGTCTTCGTTTTTACGGATAACATCGGCAATCCACTTAAATCCAGTGTAACAATCAAACAATTCAACATTGTTTTTACTGGCGATTTTGCTTACCAGTTCACTCGTAACTATTGTTTTAACTGCATACTCTTTACCAGTAAGTTTACCCAATTCTCTCCAACG
>DENY01000282.1:27340-27552 GCA_002359825.1 Bacteroidales bacterium UBA2632 | reverse complement strand
CTCACCCTCCTCATTACGAATGGCTGTTCCAATGCGGTCTGCATCTGGATCTGTAGCCATCACAATTTCAGCATCTGTTTCAATGGCTCTTTTCACCGCTAAGGCTAAAGCTGCAGGCTCTTCGGGATTTGGAGAAACTACAGTAGGGAAGTCACCACTTATCACATCTTGTTCTGGAACGTTGATGATGTTGGTGAAACCTACAGCTTTAT
>DENY01000282.1:26828-27145 GCA_002359825.1 Bacteroidales bacterium UBA2632 | reverse complement strand
AAAGCTGTGTCCATATCCTTTCCAATGATCTGGATGAGTTTTGGGTCGCCTTCAAACATTATATTATCTATATTTTTTATGCGATTTACTTCAGCAATTATATTTTTGTCATGCGGAGCTAAAACTTGAGCGCCGTCATCCCAATAGGCTTTGTATCCGTTATACTCTTTTGGGTTATGTGATGCAGTTAGCATTATACCACTTTGACAACCCAACTTGCGAATTGCATAAGACACTTCGGGAGTAGGGCGCAAAGCTTCAAAAAGATATACTTTTATACCATTGGCAGAGAATATGTTGGCGGATATTTCAGCATA
>DENY01000282.1:0-26777 GCA_002359825.1 Bacteroidales bacterium UBA2632 | reverse complement strand
TGTGTGGCGCTGCCCACTGTGTAGATATTCATTCTATTTGAACCCGCACCCATGATTCCACGTAAACCTCCGGTGCCAAATTCTAACTCTCTGTAAAATGCATCAATGAGTAACGATTTGTCTTCATTTTCGAGCATTTGCTCAACTTCTTTTTTCGTTTCTTCATCGTAATTTCCTTCAAGCCATCTTTGGGCTTTTTCAGTAACTTTGTATAACAATGTTTCTTGGTTCATAATGTTTTAAATATGTAATCAGTTAGTTTTTTAATTAAAATAGAACTTTGTATTTATCACCAGTCTCTTCAATAACTTTTCGATAGTGTTCATTAGAGTATCCTGGTCTGTTGGGTGATGCAGGTTCCCCATGTTCGTTGCGTTTGAACTCTCCGTTCTCTTCTTTTTTCACAACACCATCTACATATTTCACCATCATGTATTCACCCATTTTTTTCCATTCGCTCAATCCATTTACCACATTGGTATTACTGTATTTAGTCAGGAAGTTGATAGCTTCAGGTTTTGATTTTTCATACAGGGCCAATGCTTCTTTCTCTATTGTAGATTGATTGGCTTCAAAACTACCTTCCAGTTTTTCTTGCAAATCGTTTACATGAACAATCTTGTCGCTATAACGATCATATACCATATTTGAAACCCAGTTGTGAATCCAAAAAGCAGACTCCCAAGTGAAGTTCAGCAAATCTCCATTGCCCACTTTCATAGCCTCTGGAACAGTAGCATTGCCAACATAGATAGGGTAATATACACTTTGTGCTGCATCATCTATTCCAAACCAAATAATTCCGCCAATTTCGTTGGGAAGCCATGAGCGTGATTGAGAAACAAATGAAAAGCCTGTTTCTTGAGTTGAGATAGGTCTTTCGTTACAATATTCTACTGAGTCCACTTTCCATGTCAGTGGTGACCAACGATAGGGTGAGTTGAAAGGTCCTGCTCCGTACTCGTTTGACCAATCTAGGTCTGTGCCTTCGTAATGGTCGCGCATATAACCTTGTACGTCTCTCATCGATAATTTCTTGTCAGGTTTGATATACAATGGCATTGGGTCTGTTGTTTCTCCCTTTGCATAAGTAACGAATTTAGCCATATTTTTATTTACATGGTTGAAGAATGACCATACACGCGCTTCACAAAAACGAAGTGCACCAAAATCAAGTGGAGCATAAGCTTGAGCAAAGCTGAAATCGGCATCACTGCCTGTATAATATCCCTTTTCGCGAGCAAATGATATAACATCAGGTGAATATAAGCAATTCTCAGGGTCGTTCAAAGGAAATTGTTGAATACGTGCTTGGTTGGCATGTGCCGAAACGCAATCGTCTGGAATACGTATTGCAACCCACACAGCACCTTTGTTTCCTACTCCTTTACCAATAAGCTCCATCACCCATACTTCGTTGGGGTCGGCAATCGAAAAAGATTCACCTGTACTATAATATCCGTGATCTTTCACCAGTTTTGTCATAATGGAGATAGCTTCGCGTGCTGTTTTAGCCCGTTGTAAAGTAATATAGATGAGACTACCGTAGTCCATAATTCCTGTTGAGTCAGATAGTTCGCTGCGACCAGTGAAAGTTGTTTCGCCAATGGCAACTTGATATTCGTTCATGTTGCCCATTACGTTGTAGGTTTGCATTACTTGAGGTATTTCTCCCAAATACTTACCACTGTCCCATTCATATACTTTCAAAATATCGCCAGCATTATACTTTTGAGCAGGCCAATGATACAATTCGCCATACAGATTGTACGAGTCGGCCGAATATGAAATCATGGTTGAACCATCAGTTGAGGCTTTTTTACCAATAAGGAAATTTGTGCAAGGAAAGGCTAAGGATATAGAAAGTTGAAAAACTAAAATTATTCCAAGAATTTTTTTCATTGTAACAATAGAATTATAAATTTGTAATTATGTAAGTTCAAAGATAACTTTTATTTGTATATTTCTGCTTACACTTTTAGAATATTTCTTTTTGTGTCGGAATTATCTGTATCAAGCAATTTTTTCTTTATATTTGTGTTTTTATAAACTGATGTATTTCATTACACTATGAACAACGATTCGGAAAAATTAAATAAAGGTAAATGGGGTCTTAATAGTCTACAGATTTTGGCTCTTTTATTGGTTGTTGCCATGTTGTTTTTATTTAGCGATAGCAATATAAAGAAACGGATTGATAGTGATAGAGAGATAAGGAGTTTGAAAAATCAAATTGTATTTTACAGAGAAAAAATAGAAACCGACAGGACAAAACTGCACGAGTTACAATCAGATAAAGACAATTTAGAGAAGTTTGCCCGTGAAAACTATTTGATGAAAAAGGAGAACGAAGAGATTTTTATCATCGAGTAGAGTTTTGTGAACTGAGTATTCACCGTATATAATGACACATAACATCAAAAGTATNNAATGGCACATAACATCAAAAGTATTGTATATAAGGCTTCCGCCTTATTCATTTTAGCATTCACTATTGCATATTCATTCATTCCAGATATTGCTGTGTGGGGTATGGTTGTGAGCGTTAGTTTATTTTCAGCCATTTCAATGACCACCCCATATCCCGGCAAAAGCGTAAGAGGGAAACGGTTATTCAACTTTCAAGTGCTTGCTTGTATGTTAATGGTGGTGGCAACTTACCTGATGTATATTGGGAGGAACGAGTGGCCCTTACTACTGTTCATTAGTGCAATACTTCTTTTGTATTCATCCATTATATTGCAAAAAGTGTTTGAAAATGAACAAGCTGAAGATTCAAAGAAATCATGAGGTCGTTTTTTTATCAATACTTGCAGTTTATACAAAGTATCGTTGGGAGGATATTATGAAAGGTAATGTTTTAGTACAGAAGTATAGACAACATTTATTGTTGGAAAAAGGACTCTCGGCCAACTCAGTTTCGGCCTATATGACCGATTTGAATAAACTACTGAAATATACAAACGAAAGATCTTTGACCATGGATGAGGTTACTACTCCACACCTCCAAGAGTTCTTAGCAGAACTCTATGATCGTGGGCTCAAAGCAAGGTCTATAGCACGTATTTTGTCAGGAATAAAATCATTTTTCAAATACCTGTTTCTTGAAGACTTCATACAAGTGAACCCTGCTGAATTGTTAGACTCCCCACAAATTGGACTAAAACTTCCTAATGTACTGTCTATTGAAGAGATTGACAATTTGTTGTCGGTTATAGATGTCTCCACAGTAGAGGGAACACGCAACTATGCTATTATTGAAACATTGTACAGTTGTGGTTTGCGCGTGTCAGAATTGACAAGTCTGAAGTTTACCAACTTATATTTCGACGAGGGATTTATCCGAGTTGATGGTAAGGGAAATAAACAGCGTTTGGTTCCTATATCTGATGTAGCGATGAGTAAAATATACAATTACTTGGCTTATCGCAACTTGATGACTGCCAAAAAAGGTCACGAAGATTATGTGTTTATAAGCAAACGCGGAACTGCCATATCGCGCATCACAGTTTTTTATTACATAAAAATATATGCGCAGGATGCTGGTATTACAAAAACAATTAGTCCGCATATTTTTCGACATTCATTTGCAACACACATGCTTGAGCGAGGAGCTAATATTCGCTACGTGCAGGCAATGTTGGGACACGAAAAAATAACAACAACAGAATTATACACTCATCTAGATCGAAATTTTCTCAGGCAAGAGATCATTTCGCATCATCCCTTGAATAAAGAAGATTAGTTTTTTGTAAAGCGGAAGCAAAATAAACTCCATAGCCTCAAATTTTCTGTGCCTCAAAGGAGTATGTATAGTATAAATGAAGTTGTGCAATTAACTTGCATAATTTTCAAAATTTAAATTAACGAAACAGCCCAATTCAAAGAAATAATTCATATATTTGCTCGATATATATGAAAGGTTCAATAATACACATAAAAAATCACATCCTATGAAATTTGTAGTTTCAAGCGCATTATTATCGTCTCACTTGCAGACAATCAGTCGTGTAATTAACTCGAAAAACGCGCTACCTATTCTTGATTGCTTTCTTCTTGAACTGAAAGGCAACAAGTTGACAATCACAGCTGCGGACAGCGAAGTGCGCATGGATACGTTTGTAGAAGTGGCAGATTATGAAGGAGAAGGTTCATTGGCAATTAATGCAAAGAATTTATTGGATCCATTACGCGAATTGCCCGATCAACCTTTGACATTCGATATAAATGACGAAACCCTTGAGGTGTATATTTATTATCACAACGGAAAGTACAATTTTATTGGACTGAAAGGTGAAGATTATCCTCAACCAAGAGATTTAAACGATTCTGCAGTATCTCTTTCTTTAGATTCTCAAATATTGCTCAGTGGCATCAATCGCACTGTTTTTGCAACAGCCGACGATGAGCTACGCCCAGTGATGAATGGTATTTACTTTGATATCAATACGGATAACTTGACTTTTGTAGCCTCCGATGGACACAAATTGGTGAGAGTGACATCCAGTGATGTGAAAGCTGACCAAAGAGCTTCTTTCATTTTACCGAAGAAACCAGCCAACTTGCTGCGCTCGGTGTTACCAAGGGAAGATGGTGAGGTAGTTATTACATTTGATGAGAATCACGCAATAGTGAAAATGACCAAGTACAACATGGTTTGCCGCTTTGTTGAGGGACGCTATCCAAATTATAATTCAGTAATACCGGTTGACAATCCCAATAAAGTAACTTTGGATAGGATGAATTTCCTGAATGCAATCAAACGTGTGTCTGTATTCTCCAATCCTTCCAGCAACTTGGTGAAAATGCAACTTTCGGATGATAAAATCATTATCACCGCACAAGATATCGACTATCTAACATCAGCAGAAGAAGAGATCGAATGTCAATATTCAGGCAATGCTATGAATATTGGCTTTAAAGCTCCTTTTTTGGTAGATATTCTCAATAATATTCCATCAACTGAAGTGGTTGTAGAACTCTCAGATTCATCTCGTGCAGGTATCATTGTTCCTGTCGAAAACGAAGTGAATGAAGAAATGTTGGCATTGATTATGCCCATGATGTTGAACGATTAATAAATAATAACAGCAATTAAAAGCTAAAGATACCATATGTCNNTTTTTTTTGTCGCAAACCTATAACACACATTTTCTCACAATAAAGATATAAGTTTTCATTAGCAATCAAACACTACTGAAACACTGTTACAATAGCAATAAAATCAAAATAAATAATATGAAATTAAACCTGAAAAACCCAATTGTCTTCTTCGATTTAGAGACGACTGGCATCAACATATCACGCGATAGAATTGTAGAACTTTCTTTCTTGAAGATACATCCAAATGGCGAAGAAGAAATTAAATCTAAAAGAGTGAATCCTGAAATGCCAATACCCGCAGAGTCCACAGCCATTCATGGTATTACGGATGAAGATGTGAAAGATTGCCCAACCTTCAAACAGATAGCCAAATCATTGGCTGCACAAATAGAAGGATGTGATTTAGCTGGATTTAATTCAAATCGTTTTGATGTTCCCATGCTTGCTGAGGAGTTTTTGCGTGCAGGCATCGATTTTGATATGGGTAAACGCAAATTTATTGATGTTCAGATTATTTATCACAAAAAAGAACCACGCACATTGGCGGCTGCTTACAAGTTCTATTGCGATAAAGAGTTAATAGACGCACATTCAGCAGAAGCAGATACTATCGCTACTTATGAAATTCTGAAATCGCAATTGGAGCGATATCCTGACTTGGTGAACGATATCGATGAACTCTCTAAAGAATTTGGTAGTTTTAATAACAATGTTGACTTTGCTGGCCGAATTGTGTTGAATGATAAAGGCGTTGAGGTTTTCAACTTTGGTAAACACAGAGGCAAACCAGTAGCTGATGTATTAAAGAGAGAGCCAAGTTATTATTCGTGGATGATGGATGGCGATTTCCCATTAAACACTAAACAAGTTATTACAAAAATCCGTTTACGCGAAATGGGTCAATAAAATCACACGACTATTTTCTTCTATGATTAATATAAAATCAATTGTTTTTGCCAGCCTTTTAGTTTTCATTTCTTTTAGTTGTGGTAGCAAAAGCAATAGTCAGCCCGATAAAACAATTCCTGTGGATGTGAGAATTCGCAAAACGAAGTTTTCGGGTAATTACAATCGTGAGTTCAACGATATAAATGAACTTCACATAGTTTCTGCAATTAGACATGGAATCACTCCATTAGAAACCCGTGCAGATACTGTCGATCAGATGGATATATTGGTTCGCTTGCCCGATGAATTAGATTTATACAAGTCATATCAAATCACTCATTCGATACCATATTTAGTTCCTTCTGCAGCAAAATTATTCATGGATATTGCGCAAAACTTCAGAGATTCGCTTTATAGCAAGGAAATCCCTTTGCATAAACTCTATCTCACAAGTGTTACTCGTACTAATGATGATATTGAAAAGCTGACTAAACGCAACATCAATGCGAGTCCTAATTCAGCACATAGATATGCTACCACTTTCGATATTTCGTGGAAAAGATTTGACAAAATTGACGAGCATATATCTGATGAAGTGCTTCCGGAAAGACTTAAACTTGTGCTTGCTCAAGTTTTGTTTGATCTCAAAAAAGATGAGCGGTGTTTCGTTAAACATGAAAGAAAACAAGCATGTTTCCATATTACTGTTAGAGAAGAATGAAACGGTTTTTCATCACACTTTCGTATAACGGCAAGAACTATTGTGGTTGGCAAATCCAACCGAATGCTATCAGCGTTCAGCAAACATTGCAAGATTCTTTGTCAACAATAATGCGCCAAAAAATTGATATCGTTGGTGCAGGAAGGACAGATAGTGGAGTGCATGCACGCAATATGATTGCTCATTTCGATTGGGAGGGAGAAAATGTAGATACACAAGACTTATCTGTAAAGCTCAACGGGTTTTTACCTAAGGATATTTCTATTCATGTTATTGAAGAAGTTGTGCCCGAAGCTCATGCTCGCTTCAGCGCGTTGGCGCGCACCTATACTTATTGCATAACGTCACTCAAAGACCCTTTTCTTCACGAATATAAATACCGCGTCTCTTTCACTCCCGACATTGAATTGATGAATTATCTGTGCTCTATTCTTCTTGAAACAGAAGATTTTACCAGTTTTAGCAAGCTACATACCGATGTAAAAACCAACATTTGTAATGTGAGATATGCTCGCTGGGAGAAAGTAGGTGATGATTATATATTCACTATCCAAGCAGATAGGTTTCTACGAAATATGGTGAGATCCATTGTCGGCACACTATTGCAAGCGGGTAGGGGTCGAATGAATGAAGATGAGTTTCGACAAATCATTGAGGCAAAAGACAGGCGAGCAGCCGGTGAGTCGGTTCCGGCTCACGCATTGTTTTTAGAAATGGTTGAATATCCTGAAGATATTTGGATCTAGTCGTATTATGGTGTATAGAAACTCTTTTTTTAATGTGAGTCTTTTTGCAAAAAAAAGTGTGATAATCTTTAAACAGAATCCTCCAGTGTCTGACTAAAAGCAGTAATATCTTCTCCAATCGATAGTCCGAATAGAGCGAAGTCATACTTTACAGGGTCGTTTTTGTCAATCTCTCTCAAGCTTTCTGTAAGCTCAACAGCTGTTGCCCAATCAACAGGTTTTCGGGTAATAAGCATCAATTTACGTGCAGCCCGTTCAACGTGCAAATCAATAGGACAAATTAATTCGCTCATTGGAATTTGTTCCCAGATACCAAAATCAACACCATTTTTGTCTTTTCTAACCATCCATCTCAAAAACATATTCAATCGTTTACAAGCCGATTTTTTAGCAGGTGAAGCTACATGTTTGCGGGTTCGTTTTGGTGCATTTTCGTGATTGAAAAAGTATTTGTGGAAATGGTTGAGAGAGTTTTCGACACTCACAAATCCACCTTCAGGAATGAATGCGCTTTCCAAACTATCGTGTTCGCTATAATGTCGGTGTAAAAAGTCAACGAAATAGAGTAAGTCGGTATCGTTGAATGTACGATGTTTAAATCCTTGTAGTTTTTTTAAATCTTCATCAGAATGATTCATCACAAAATTATAAGGCGCACCACCCATGCGGTAGATTATCTCGTTGCATTTAGCAATAATCGTTGACCGCTGTCCCCATGCCAAAACCGCAGCAAAAAAGGCGGAGATTTCAATATCTGCTTTTTCTTTAAATTGATGAGGAATACTGATAGGATCTTTCTCTATGAATGAAGTTCGGTTAAATTTAGCCGCTTTCTCATCCATATATTTCTTTAGTTCGGCACCAGATAGTGTATGCATTATCGTTCTATTTTTAATTTATTCTTTTAAATAAAGATATAAGACTGTGTTGTGTTTCTCTTGATATATGTTGATTCTCAAAGTAAACAACTTGTTTTTTATAAAAGCTTTAAAGCTTAAGACCTCTATCGAAGTCGCATGTCTACAAAGTTAAGAATACTTCATTGAAAACCTCTTTGACTACCTGCTTTTTATTTGTTGGAATTCAACATTTATCAAGTAAATAATAAAAGAGATTCAATATTCGCTTTAGCTGTTTACCATTACTCTTATTGAGGAGTTGGCAAACCCTCCTCTCCTTCTTTAAACCAACCCGCATACATCAAATAGTTACGAGCGATTTTTTGATTCATCTCTTTGGATTGAGCAGGATCAACTTTTTTCACAAATTTTGCAGGCACACCTGCATAGATGCTACCTGGCTCAACTTTTGTTCCACTTAGCACTACTGATCCGGCTGCAATGATAGCGCCTTCGCCCACCACTGCATGATCCAATACTATAGCGCCCATACCAATGAGTGCTCCATTTTCAATTTTCGCACCATGAACCACGGCATTGTGACCAATAGAAACATCATCACCAATTATTGATACAGATTTTTGGTACAATGTATGTATTACAGTGCCATCTTGCACATTCACTCGGTTGCCAATGCGAATGGAGTTTACATCGCCACGCAACACTGTGTTGTACCAGATACTACAGTCGTTACCAATGATTACATCACCAATGATAGTAGCATTTTCAGCTAAAAATATATTGTCACCCATCTGTGGGGTGTAACCTCTAACGGATTTAATTAATGCCATTGTTCTTTATACGGTTGTTTCTTTTCAAAAAAAAAGAGTTGTTTTTATTAAATGTGTTTAGTTTTTTCTTTCAACCAAGCCTTCTCTTCACTATTCAAGTGTGAGTTGAGTTTGTCAAACACCATTGTATGATAATTGTTGAGCCATTCAATTTCTTTATCAGTCAACAAGTCTTTGACAATTGGAGTAGTGTCGATGGGGCAAAGAGTAATTGTTTCAAAATTATAGAATGTTCCAAATTCATTTTTATTATACTCTTGTGTAACAATTAGGTTCTCTATGCGAATACCATATTCATCAGCGCGGTATAATCCAGGTTCGTTAGAAGTTACCATGCCAGGTTGTAGTGTTACCGAGTTTTCTTCCAAGCGAATATTTTGCGGTCCTTCGTGCACATTCAAGAAATGGCCAATACCGTGACCAGTTCCGTGTGAATAGTGAAGGCAATTGTCCCAAAGAGCTTTGCGAGCCAATACATCCAGTTGCGAACCACGTGTTCCTTGTGGATATATTGCGGTAGCTATTTGAATATGACCTTTCAACACATTCGTATAATCCTTCTTCATTTGCTCCGTCAGTTCTCCGACAGCCAATGTACGTGTAATATCGGTTGTACCATCCATAAACTGAGCTCCAGAGTCAATTNNTGCCTTTAGGTTCAACTTTTGAATGATTCTCCGGTGTGGCATGATAATGCACTATAGCACCATTTCCTGCATATCCTGCAATTGTGTTGAAGCTTTCGCCGAAATAGAGAGGTTGTTGCGAACGATATTCACGCAGTTTATCTTCAATGGTCACTTCTGTTACTTCACCCGCTGGAACAGCTTTCTCCATCCACATATAAAACTTAACTAATGCAATTCCATCTTTCAACATAGCATTACGGAAGCCTTTTAGTTCGGTTTCGTTCTTCTTGCTCTTCATCAAATCGGCAGGAGATGGTACATCTATCACTGTACAGTTGGCGGGAATTGTTTGCAATAGTCGGCGATTAATTTTACTTCCTGTTACCAATACTGAACTGTTTGCAGGAAGATTGCTTACAAAGTCAAATATCTTATCATAAGCTGCCAATGTCACACCTTGTTGTTTAAGGTTATCTGCAACTTCGTTGGTAAGTTTCTTAGGATTAATAAACAAAACTGTTTCTTTTTCCGAAATATAGGAATAAGCAACAGCAACCGGATTGAAATCTACATCGTTTCCTCTTATGTTAAATGTCCATGCAATAGCGTCTAATGTAACCATGAGCATACCATCAGCATCTTCTTTTTTCAAAACCTCAACAATACGATTGATTTTGCTTTTTGCCGATTCACCAGTCACATCTTCGGGCAAAATGAAGATTTCGTTGGTTGGTATTTCGGGTCTGTC
The DNA here is from genome assembly GCA_002359825.1 of Bacteroidales bacterium UBA2632. GTDB lineage: Bacteria > Bacteroidota > Bacteroidia > Bacteroidales > Dysgonomonadaceae > UBA2632. The sequence continues at coordinate 16,252 of DENY01000282.1, read as the reverse complement.
TTTCCAAATTTCTGCAAACGGGTCGAATTGAGTAACCAATTCAATGTTCTTGCGTTTCAGTCTGTTTTCAAGTAACTGTGCATCAGCTGCAGCATATACCAGTCCGTCAATGCCTACTTTACCATTTTCTCCAGCTTGATCAATGATCCAATCAATCATTTCGGGAGTTTCGGGTAAACCCACTTTAAACAAATCGATACCCGTGTTAGCCAATTCGGTTTTCCCTTGCAAAAAATAGCGAGAGTCTGTAAATAAGCCAGCTTCTTTTAGCGTTACCACTATTGTTCCTGCCGAACCAGTGAAACCACTAATCCATTTGCGGCTCTCCCAAGTTGCAGCAGGATATTCACTTAAATGTGGGTCGGTACTTGGGATAACAAAAACGTTGAGGTTTTTGCTTTCCATAAATTTTCGAAGGGCCGAAAGTCTTTCGGGGATGTCATTCTTTTTCATAATGATTTCTTTATTTGTTTATATACAAAGATAAGAAAAAAGTGGAAAAGAAAGAGGGAAATCAAGTGAAAAATGAAAAGAGAAAAGTGAAAATGGCTTGGTTTTGAGGAGTATTTCTGAGCGATTAAATATTGTTGTTTTTCAAGAAATTGTATGTTTAATATTCATTCAAAGAATGAAGTGTGAAACAATGATTACTAAATTATCAGTGTGTGCAACGTTATTTGAGGATATGTTTTCGTAAAAGTAGACTGAATAATCTGATTAAATACCTTTATTTATGCAATAATATATTAACCCATCACAGGAATTAGTGAAAATCATCATGGTATCACGGCGTAATTTTATAAAAAAAAGTATTTATGCAATGAGTAGTATTGCAATTATACCTTCTTTAAATTCTTATAATTTAAATAAATCTGCCTCTAAAATGCATGCAAATATTGGGACTAAAAAAATAACGATAGGCAATGTTAATTCCCGTTTTGAAAGAGAATCTTTGATAAGTCCTTTTGGATTTAAGGGTGGTTATTTGTCTGAATTATGGCAAGCTATTAGTTATATTGAGAGTACATCTGGGAATCACTCTATAGGCTTGGGAACACAAAGTGTGTTGTGGTCAGATTCAACTGTTTTTTCAACAAACTCAGAGTCGGGAGGCAATGCCTTTATGTATGCGATAACAGAAAGAGCACTTCAGTTACTTAAGAACAAAATATTTACATCTCCAATTGATTTGATTGATAAGCTATTGCCTGATCTGCATGAGTATGGTAAATATATTACAAATAATCCGAACTTGTCAAAAACATTTGTATTAAACGCTTTAGTATCTGTAGACAATGCTCTGTGGCTATTATATGCAAAAGAAAATGGAATTACTAATTTCGATGAGTTGATTCCTCAAGAATATAAATCGACTTTTTCTGAAAAACATAAGAAAGTAGCTGCAATACCTCTTATTTCATATAATGTAAGTGCAGAGGAAATTAGAAAAGAGACAGACTTGGGTTATTTCTTCATGAAAATTAAAATAGGGCAAGGTGGAACTCAACAAGAGATGCTCGAAAAGGACAAAAAAAGATTGTATGATATCCATTCAGTTTTAAAAAATATTCAAACACCACATACCGAAAACGGAAAACTCCCTTATTATTTTGATGCCAATCAGCGATACGAGTCAAAGGATACATTCTTGAAATTCATAGATTATGCTGATAAGATCAAAGCTTTAGACCAAATAGTCTTGATAGAGGAGCCATTCCCTGAGGATTTACGAATTGATGTGTCTGATATCCCCCTTCGTTTAGCGTCTGATGAGAGTGCACATACCGAATCAGATACGATTGATAGAATTCAAATGGGATATAGAGCTATAGCCCTTAAACCAATTGCTAAAACATTAAGTATGACGATGAAAATTGCAAAAGCAGCGACGGATAATAACATTCCTTGTTTATGTGCTGATTTAACTGTTAATCCAATACTTGTAGAATGGAACAAAAACGTTGCAGCAAGACTGCAATCGTTTCCTGGATTAGAGGGTTTAGGACTTTTAGAAAGTAACGGACATCAAAACTACTCGAATTGGGAAAAAATGAAAAGTTACTATCCTAGTAATAAAGCACCATGGATTGATGTTCACCAAGGATTTTATGATACAAATAAAGAGTACTTCAAAAAAGGTGGTGGAATATTCGAACCTATACCTCATTATGAAAAAATGTTTAGCAAATAAAATAGATTCAACAACTAAATAATATCATTATGGACAATAAAACAACACGACGTGATTTTATCAAAAAATCGTCATTGGCAGTTGCAGGATTATCTTTAGCTCAAAGAGGTTTTCCTCTAATTGATTTAAACAAAACAATAATTGGAGCAAACGACAGAATTAACACTGGGTTTATAGGAGTTGGTAACAGAGGCACCCAACTGATGCATCTATTCATGGGTCAACCCGATTGTGAGGTTGCCGGTTTGTGCGATGTTTATCAACCTTATACTACTCGAAACTACGCTACAGTGAACCCTCGGTATATCAAAGATTTGGGAGACACAGGTTGGCCAATTCCAAAAATGGGAGAGAAGTTTCCTAAAAGAGTGACACAATACACTGATTATCGAAAGATGCTTGATAATAAAGATATCGACGCTGTGTGTATTGCAACGCCCGATCATTGGCATGCACTGCAAACCATAGATGCTATAAAAGCAGGCAAAGATGTATTCGTAGAAAAGCCCCTGTCTAAAACTATTGCAGAAGGACGTGCTATGGTGGAGGTAGGAAAGAATAGCAAGCAAGTTATTACAGTTGGCTTGAATAGAAGAGGAGCTCCAACATTTCAAAAGCTTGCAAAAGAAGTACCCGCTGGTAAAATTGGTAAAATCACTTTTGCTCAAGCATGTCATGTAAGCAATATGTTTCCAAATGGCATTGGCAAAATGGGTCCTGAAACACCACCAAGTGACTTCGATTGGGATATGTGGTTAGGGCCTCGTGCCTATAGACCATATCAGTACAATATAGCTCCTTATAGATTTAGATGGTGGGAAGATTATGCTAACCAAATATCAAATAATGGGATACATTATTTAGATTTAATTAGATGGCTCATTGATGAAGAAGCCCCAACATCTGTAAGTGCTCATGGTGGTAAGTTTGTAATTGATGACGATCGCACCATTCCAGATACAATGCACGTAACCTATGAATTCGCCTCTGGAGTAATTGTTACCATCAATATTCTAGAAGCAAGTTCAGGAAGCTTTCTACCTTCAGGATTCTTAGAGTTTAGAGGCACAAAAGGGACGCTCTATACAGGTGAAAATGATTACACAATAATCCCTACCAAAGCAGGTCAATTTCAAAAATGGGATAAACTGATGGAGCCTGAAAAGTATTCAATAAGAGAAGATGACACATTGTTAATTGATGGAAGTTACAAAGGTAGTGCCTTTAGTTTAATACGTAATTTCCTTGATTGTGTAAAATCAAGAGAAGAGCCTTGGGCTACACTTGAGATTGGTCATCGTTCTACTACCTTAGCTCATTTAGGAACCATTGCCATGCAAACAAAACAGAGACTTGAATGGGATGGTAATAAAGAAAGATTCACAAATAGCAACGAGGCTAATAAGCTATTGTCTTATAAATATCGAAAACCGTGGAAATTGTAAGATAATCATTTACGCACCCCATTCAACCTCATACAACAATGAAAAAAATCAACCTAAGTTTATTCCTATTATTTGCATTTTTATTTGCAAGTAACGGACAAAATAAACAGAAAAGTTACGATATAGTTATTTATGGAGGAACATCGGCTGGAATTACAGCTGCAATTCAGAGTTCTCGCATGAACAAGTCTGTATTATTGATAGAGCCAACTTCCCGCATTGGAGGATTAACAACCGGAGGGCTTGGTGCAACCGATATTGGCAATAAAAAGGCTATTGGAGGTATTTCGAAAGAGTTCTACCAAAACATAAAGAAGTATTACGAAAAACCTGAGAACTGGAATTGGCAAAATCCAGATGAGTACGAACAATCAAGGAATGATAAAAACGAAGACACAATGTGGACTTTCGAGCCATCGGCTGCATTGAAAGTTTATCAAGAAATGATGCGACCTGAGAAAATTGATCTTGTTTACAATGAACGACTAAACCGTGAAAGCGGTGTGAAGAAACAAGGCCAAAAGATTGTTGAAATTGAAATGGAAAGCGGTCGTAAATTTAAAGGTAAAATGTTTATTGATGCTACTTATGAAGGTGATTTAATGGCTGCTGCTGGTGTGTCATATACCTATGGTCGTGAATCTAACAAACAATATGGGGAAACTTTAAATGGAGTTCAAGCCAATAAATTGGGGCTTACTTTGAAAGGAGCGATATCTAGAAACAACTTGCATCATAATTTTATAGATGGTGTCGATCCTTATATTGTAAAAGGTGATCCCTCAAGTGGCTTATTGCCATTTATTGAAAAAGGCAAACCCGGAATTGATGGACATGCCGATAAAGGCATTCAAGCATATTGTTTTAGGATGACGCTTACAGACGTTCCAGAAAATCGTATCCCTTTCAAAAAACCAGATAATTATAATGAGCTTGACTATGAATTGCTCTTTCGCAACTATGAAGCTGCTGATGGTGCTCTTGAAGATATGTATTATTATGGTGAATCGGTCGTGCCTTGGATTAATACACCAATGCCCAATAGAAAAACAGACACCAACAATCAAAAAGGTTTTTCAACCGATTTTATTGGACAAAACCATGATTACCCAGAGGCAAGTTATGCAGAGCGTGAGAAAATTATAGAAAGACACAGAGATTATCAACAAGGACTCATGTGGACGTTGGCATATCATCCACGCACTCCAGAAAAAGTGAGAGCAATAGCTTCACAATGGGGAACATGCAAAGATGAGTACGAAAGAGAGGATGGCTGGCAACAGCAACTTTATATTCGTGAAGCAAGACGCATGGTTAGTGACTATGTAATGACGCAGAGAAACTGCGAGGGTTTGGATGTAGCAACAGATGGGATTAGTATGGCTGGTTATGGCATGGATTCACATCAAGTGAAAAGATATGTGGACGTGAATGGATATGTTCAAAATGAGGGGAATGTAGAAGCTAGGGGAATGCCTCCTTATCCTGTTAGCTATCGATCAATTGTTCCAAAAGCGGAGGAATGCAATAATTTGCTTGTTCCTGTTTGTGTGAGTGCCACTCATATTGCATTTGGATCCATCCGAATGGAACCCGTATTTATGGTTCTTGGACAATCAGCTGCAACAGCAGCTTCTTTAGCAATTGACTCAAATGTGGATATTCAAAATGTGGATTACACTACTCTAAGAAACACTTTGTTGAAAGACAAACAGATTTTAGTATATGATCCGAATAATTCTAGTGCTCAGAAAATAGATTACATTATTAATAACGGAAAAGAAGGTGGCAAATAGTTTCCCGTTTACAGATTAAATTCATAATAAGTTAGTGTTTTTAAATTTGGTGTTTGATAGTTTCTAAAAGTAAAGGGGATGGACATATATGTTTGTCCCCTTTCGTTGATTTTGGAAGTGTTTTCTTTTATAATGACGAGTTTTAACTGGGTCTGTATTTCCACAAGTGTCAATTTGCAATTAATAGTCCTCTGATTTTTACAATTCAATAGATGATGCATCATTAAACGGGTAGAAGTTAAATCCACGGCGATGGATTGGACTTTCATCAGATGAAAACGCAATCCACGGTCGTGAAAATGTTTTGAAACTCTTAATTGGTGCTTTTTTCGCGCAAATATGCAAAGAATCTGGGGTGGAAATAGAAAAGCCTGTCTAAAATTGAAGATTCATTTGATGAAAAGTTAATTCTACATCGAGAATTGAATTTTTGATGCATAAAAGGAGCAGATTTGGGCAATAATAGGAGAAAAATTTGTTATCGAACATTTCCTACGTCATGGATGGGATTTTCATCAGATTAAAACGTAATCCACGGCCGTGAAAATGTTTTGAAAATGTTTTCCACCTAGATTCTTAATTCTTAAATCACACTGCTTTCATTTTGCACCCTCTCAACCCCTTTTTATACCAAAATGCAATCTTTTTTAAAGAAAAACATGAAAAAGCTTTGATATATCGAATATTTACTTTTTCTTTGTGATTCAATATTAAGATTTAAAGATGAACAATCATTCTAACAATATTATTATTTCTATTATTCTTCTTCTGGGATGGACTCAGCAGGTGAGATAGGAATATTTAAAAAGTTATAGCTAACGAATAAAAAATAATAAAAACCTTTCTCACCTTGTGAGGAAGGTTTTTTTCTTTACTACAAAATTTACAAAATAACATGGAAAGAGTTTACGTTTTTGACACTACATTGCGCGACGGAGAGCAGGTCCCCGGATGCCAGTTGAATACAATTGAGAAAATTGAAGTTGCCAAAGCACTTGAAGCTCTTGGCGTGGATGTAATTGAGGCGGGATTCCCGATATCCAGTCCCGGAGATTTCAATTCGATTGTTGAAATATCTAAAGCCGTAACGTGGCCAGTGATTTGTGCCCTCACACGTGCTGTGGATAAAGACATTGAGGTGGCTGCCGAGTCGCTCAAGTTTGCAAAGCGCAAACGCATCCATACAGGAATTGGCACTTCTGACTCTCACATCAAATATAAATTTAAATCTAATCGTGAAGAAATTATAGAACGTGCTATCAAGTGCGTTACTTATGCTCGTAATTTTGTGGATGATGTTGAGTTTTATGCCGAAGATGCTGGGCGTACTGATAATGAATATTTGGCTCGTGTGGTGCAAGCTGTTGTAAATGCAGGTGCTACTGTTATCAACATCCCGGACACCACTGGTTATTGTTTTCCTCATGAATATGGTGCAAAGATAAAATACCTGATGGACAATGTTGATCTGAGAAATGCTATTCTTTCTACTCATTGCCACCAAGATTTGGGCATGGCTACAGCAAATACCATATCGGGTGTAATGAATGGTGCACGTCAAGTGGAAGTGACTATCAACGGAATTGGAGAACGAGCAGGTAACAGTGCTCTCGAAGAAGTGGTGATGGCTTTGAAAAGCCACAAGCATCTGGGATTTGAGACTAATATAAACACAGAGAAGATATACTCAACAAGCCGTTTAGTGTCGAGCCTTATGAATATGCCTGTACAAGCAAATAAAGCCATTGTGGGCCGGAATGCTTTTGCTCACTCATCGGGTATTCATCAAGATGGGGTGTTGAAAAACGTAGAAACATACGAAATAATCAATCCAAAAGATGTTGGAATCGATGATAGTTCTATTATATTGACCGCACGTAGCGGAAGGGCAGCACTCAACAGTCGATTGGCATTATTGGGCGTGAAGCTAAACAATGAGGAGCTCGATGTTGTTTATGACAAGTTCCTGGCCTTGGCTGACAAGAAAAAAGATATTAAAGACGAAGATGTCTTGAAATTGGTTGGAAGAGAGTCAGCAAAAAGCCGCATAAAAATAGATTACCTGCAAGTAACAAGTGGTATTGGATTACGCAATGTAGCTAGTATTGGTTTGGAAATTGCAGGCGAACATTTTGAGGCATCGGGTAGTGGCAATGGCCCTGTGGACGCTGCCATCAAAGCTGTGAAAGAGATTATCAGAAGAGAAGTAGTGATAGAAGAGTTTTTGATTCAAGCCATTAATCGCGGTAGCGACGATGTGGGCAAGGTTCACATGCAAGTAGAACACCAAGGCAATTTGTACTATGGTTTTTCGGCCAATACAGATATTGTGTCGGCATCGGTGGAAGCTTTTGTGGATGCAGTGAACAAATTTGTAGATTAAGTGGAAATATAAAATTTGAAATAATATAAAATCATAATAATTGCCAATGGGCAAACAGACTGAAAAATATGAAAACATTATTCGATAAGATTTGGGACAATCATGTTGTGACTTCCGTGGAAGACGGACCTACACAACTATATATTGACAGACATTTGTGTCACGAAGTGACCAGTCCGCAAGCTTTCTCAGGATTGCGCAACAGGGGGCTGAAGGTGTTTCGTCCAGAACAAACAATTTTGACAGCCGATCATAATATCCCCACCGAGGGACAAGAAAGTCCTATCAAGGATGCCATTTCTCGTATTCAAGTGGATACGTTAGCTCGAAATGCTAAAGAATTTGGCCTTACACATTACGGACTGGGACACTCAAAGAATGGTATTGTACATGTTATTGGGCCTGAAAATGGATATACCCAACCGGGAATGACCATTGTCTGTGGCGATAGTCATACATCTACTCACGGTGCTTTTGGAACTATTGCATTTGGCATTGGAACAAGCGAAGTGGAGATGGTGTTGGCTTCTCAATGCATTTTGCAAACTCGTCCCAAAACGATGCGTGTGAACTTCGAGGGTAAATTGAACCCGATGGTCGGTGCAAAAGATTTGGCACTCTACATGATTTCTCAACTCTCTACCAGTGGTGCAACAGGTTATTTTGTGGAATATGCTGGTGAAGCTATTCGCGAACTGTCGATGGAAGCCAGAATGACAATGTGTAACCTGAGTATTGAAATGGGTGCACGTGGTGGTTTGATTGCTCCTGACCAGAAAACATTCGACTATATTGAAGGTCGCGAGTTTGCTCCCAAAGGCGAAGATTGGGACAAAGCATTAGCTTATTGGAAAACATTGAAGAGCGACGAAGGTGCTAAATTTGACAAAGAAGTAACTTATGATGCTTCGAAAATAAAGCCAATGATCACATATGGAACCAATCCGGGAATGGGAATGTATATTGATGGTAGCATACCTGAATTGGACGATATTGACGAAGCAGGAAAGAAATCATTTCAAAACTCTTTGAAGTATATGGGCTTCACANNGATCGGGCGAAAAGTTGGAAGGCAAACAAGTTGATTATGTGTTTTTAGGTAGCTGCACCAACGGCCGTATTGAAGACTTCCGTTTGTTTACTAAATATGTGAAAGGTAGAAAAAAAGCGGACAACATTATAGCATGGTTAGTTCCAGGAAGTTGGAAGGTGCGCAAACAAATAGAAGCCGAAGGCTTAGATAAAATATTGAATGAAGCAGGATTCCAACTCCGTCAACCGGGATGTTCGGCTTGTTTGGCCATGAACGATGATAAAATACCGGCGGGGAAATATGCAGTGTCAACTTCCAACAGAAACTTTGAAGGTCGTCAAGGACCTGGCTCTCGCACCATTTTGGCTGGACCATTGGTGGCGGCAGCTGTAGCAGTGACAGGAAAAATTACTAACCCCAATGAGGTGTTCGATTTAGAAACAGTGATTGCATAAAAAGTTTATGGGGTCGAATAGCTCCTGGGAAGTGTGGAGCTCCCGCTCCGCACATTTACCCGAAGGGGAAATCTTTTAAATGTACGAAGCAGAATTCTCTGGGGTCGAGGAGATCCCGATCCTCGCGTGCGAAGCAGGTGCTTCGTACATCCCAGGAGGAACAAATAAAAATAATTAAATTCATTACAATATCAATATGGAAAAATTTAAACAAATAACATCAACCTGTGTGCCACTTCCCATTGAGAATGTGGACACCGACCAAATAATTCCCGCACGATTTTTAAAAGCCACTACCCGAGAAGGGTTCGGAGATAATCTTTTTGCCGACTGGCGTTATAATAGAGACGGTTCACCAAAAACTGATTTTGTACTGAACGATCCTACATATTCTGGTGAAGTATTGGTGGCAGGAAAGAACTTTGGAAGCGGATCGAGCCGTGAGCATGCTGCTTGGGCAATTGGTAGCTATGGTTTTAAAGTGATTATATCGAGTTTTTTTGCCGATATATTTCAAAACAATGCGCTCAATAATGGCATTTTGCCCATTGTGATTAGCGAGGGGTTCTTGCAACAACTTTTCCGAGATATTGAAAGCAATCCTGCAACTACGGTTACTGTAGATTTAATAAATCAAAAGGTGACCAACAATGCATCTGATACAAGCGAGTCGTTTGACATCAATTCTTATAAGAAAGATTGTCTGCTGAATGGTCTGAATGATATAGATTTCCTATTGTCTAACAAAGAAAAAATTGAGTCGTACGAAAAACAACGACCTTATAGTTATTGATTTAACGCATTATTCTAAAAAAACAAAGTAAACTGGGTATGATAGAAATAATGGATACAACGCTGCGTGACGGCGAGCAAACTTCGGGGGTCTCTTTTGCAGTGCAAGAGAAAGTGAGTATTGCACGACTGTTGCTCGAAGAAGTGCATGTAGATCGTCTTGAAGTGGCATCGGCTCGTGTCTCGGATGGTGAATACAAGGCAGTTCGTAAAATTGCAAAGTGGGCAGAAGCAAACGGACACATAGATAAAATTGAGGTGTTGGGGTTTGTTGACGGACGCATCTCTTTGGACTGGATTGTCAGTGCGGGTTGCAAGGTTGTCAACTTGCTATGCAAGGGGTCACTCAAACATTGCAAGTTCCAATTAAAGGNNGGAGCATCTCGAAAAAATAGAAGATGTGATCCGCCATGCAGAAGAGATGGGCGTAACTGTCAATATTTATTTGGAAGATTGGTCGAATGGGATGAAGGATTCTGAAGAATATATATATCATTTGATGGACAAGTTGCAACATCAACCCATTCGTCGTTTCATGTTGCCCGACACATTGGGCATTCTCAATCCTGATAAAACAAAAGAGTTTGTATCCAAAATGGTGACACGTTACCCACAACTTCATTTCGATTTTCATGCCCACAACGATTATGACTTGGCTGTTGCCAATGTTTACGAAGCCATAAAAGCTGGCGCAAAAGGTGTGCATGTCACCATGAACGGATTGGGTGAGCGAGCCGGGAATGCCTCGTTGACAAGTGTGGTAGCACTCATTCACGATCATTTGAATCAGGAAACTAACATTAACGAAAACAATGTTTACTATGTGAGTAAAGTGATTGAAAGCTATTCGGGTGTGCGCATTTCCAAAAACATGCCTATCATTGGTGACAATGTTTTTACACAAGTAGCAGGTATTCACGCTGATGGAGACAAGAAGAATAAATTATATCACAGCAATTTAAGTCCCGAGCGATTTGATAGAGCACGTGAATACGCATTGGGGAAAACATCGGGCAAGGCTAATATCATGAATAATTTGATTGCTTTGGGCATTGAATTAGATGATGAGTCGATGACAAAAGTTACCGCTCGAATCATAGAGTTGGGAGACAAAAAGCAGATTGTATCGTTGGACGAATTGCCCTATATTATTTCCGATGTGTTGAAAAACGGTATGGAAGATAATAATATTCAGATGCTGAATTATTCGTTTACATTGACCGATGGATTAAGACCTTCTGCAACGGTGAAAATATCGATTAATGGAGAGGTGTATCAACAAACATCAGTGGGTGATGGTCAGTATCATGCTTTCTCGAAAGCAATGTATAAAATTTACAGACTACTCGATAAACCAACTCCCGAACTGGTGGATTATGCAGTTGTGATTCCTCCAGGAGGAAGAACCGATGCTTTTGTACAAACCATTATTACATGGAAGTTTGAGGGTAAAACATTCAAAACACGTGGATTGGACGTTGACCAGACAGTTGCCGCCGTTAAGGCAACAATGAAAATGCTGAATATGGTGGAAAGTGGGAATGTTCCTTCCATAAGATACATTGATTTATAACGATTTCATTTTACTCCAAAATCCCCTGAAGAGGACTTTGGTTGATTTTTTAATCTGAACTCACACAATATAAAACTAAAAACAGAATACAACCCTTCGATGGAAGGACACAATAAAGAAAATATGAAACTAAAAATAGCAGTATTACCTGGTGATGGTATTGGTCCCGAAGTAACAGAGCAAGCTTTGGCTGTGACCAAAGCAATTTGCAAGAAATTTAACCACACATTAGAACACTCTTTTGCAATTGTGGGAGCTTGTGCCATTGACGAAACAGGCAATCCATATCCACAAGAAACGCATGATTTGTGTATGCAATCCGACGCTGTGCTATTTGGAGCTATTGGTGCACCCAAATATGACAATGATCCTTCGGCTAAAGTTCGCCCCGAACAAGGTTTGCTGAAGATGCGCAAAGATTTGGGATTGTTTGCCAACATTCGTCCGATAACTACATTCCCCTCGTTGCTTCACAAGTCTCCGCTTCGTTCCGAGATTATTGATGGAGCAGACTTTATGTGTATTCGCGAATTGACTGGTGGCATGTATTTTGGTCGTCCACAAGGTCGGAGCGAAGATGGCAATACTGCTTATGATACGTGTGTTTATACACGTGAAGAGATAGAACGCATCTTACACCTTGCTTACAAATTTGCTATGCAACGTCGCAAAAAAGTTACAGTGGTGGACAAAGCCAACGTGATTGCAACATCTCGCCTGTGGCGACAAATAGCACAAGAGATTGCACCACAATATCCTGATGTGGAAACAGAGTATATGTTTGTTGATAATGCTGCTATGCGCATTATCCAATGGCCAAAAAGCTTTGATGTGATGGTGACAGAGAATCTTTTTGGAGATATACTCACTGATGAGGCATCTGTTATAACTGGCTCGATGGGGATGATTCCCTCAGCTTCTATTGGACTCCACACATCAGTATTCGAACCCATTCATGGTTCGTATCCCGAAGCCACTGGCAAAAATATTGCCAATCCTTTGGCAGCCATTCTTTCTGCTGCACTCATGTTTGAGTATGCTTTTGAGTTACACGAAGAGGGAGCTTGTATTCGTGCAGCTGTTGCAGCAAGTATGGATGAAGGAATAGTAACGGGCGACATTTCCAATGGCGAAACACCCAGCACCACAAGCGAAGTGGGTGAGTGGATTGTGAATTATATTTTGAAATAGTCTGGTGGGCGAGGATCTCCCGTTCCTCGTGAAAAAAAGTGCAGCAGGAGCTACACTCCAACCAGTAATGAAACAGATACAACAATGAATAAAATAAAGACCTCTGACCAGCTACAAGCTAAAAGAGAAGAACGAGATAAAAGAAAAAGACTCAACAGTCATACCAGCACATCTGGTCGCCGCATGGCAGGTGCTCGTGCGCTTTGGCGTGCCAACGGGATGAAAGACGAGCAAATGGGGAAACCATTGATTGCCGTGGTGAATTCCTTTACTCAATTTGTACCGGGTCATGCACACCTCCACAACATTGGGCAAATGGTGAAACATGAGATTGAAAAGTTGGGTTGCTTTGCTGCCGAGTTCAATACCATTGCCATTGATGATGGCATTGCCATGGGGCACGATGGTATGCTCTACTCACTACCTTCACGTGATTTGATTGCTGACTCAATAGAGTACATGATTAATGGGCACAAAGTTGATGCCATGGTGTGTATCAGCAATTGCGACAAGATTACACCAGGAATGATTTTATCATCCATGCGATTGAATATACCAACTATTTTTGTGTCGGGCGGACCAATGGAAGCTGGGAATATGGATGGAGAGCAAATAGACTTGGTGGATGCAATGGTAGGCGGAGTGGATGATGCAGTATCTGATGAGAGACTTTCTCAAATAGAGAAACTGGCTTGTCCTACTTGTGGTTCTTGTTCGGGAATGTTCACCGCCAACTCAATGAATTGCTTGAATGAAGCCATTGGTTTGGCTTTGCCTGGCAACGGTACAATTTTAGCCACACATGCCAATCGTAAACAGCTTTTTGTTGATGCTGCAAAGCAGATTGTTGAAAATGCGAATGCCTTCTATTTTGAGGAAGATGAAACAGTGCTTCCACGCAGTATTGCCACAAAAGCAGCATTCATGAATGCTATGACAGTGGATATTGCGATGGGTGGTTCAACAAATACTATTCTACACCTTTTGGCAATTGCTCATGAAGCAAAAGTAGATTTTACAATGGACGACATCAATATACTTTCTACACAAGTTCCATGTATTTGCAAGGTTGCTCCTAATAGCCCGAAATATCATATTCAGGATGTGAATCGTGCAGGCGGCATATTGTCCATAATAAAACAGTTGGCTGATGGGGGATTGATAGACACTTCTGTGCATCGAGTTGATAGACTGACTTTGGCGGAAGCATTAGATAAATATAGTTTAGAAAAAGAAACCATCGATAAAGAAGCGGAGAGAATATATAAATCTGCTCCTGGTAATGAGTTTAATTTGGTAATGGGTTCGCAGAACAAAGTTTTTGATACACTAGATGTGGACAGAGAAAATGGATGCATTCGCTCAATAGAACATGCCTACACTGCCGATGGTGGTTTGGGTGTGCTGAAAGGCAATATTGCATTGGATGGGTGTGTTGTGAAAACAGCAGGTGTGGACGAGAGCGTTTGGAAGTTTAGCGGAAAAGCGCGAGTGTTTCATTCGCAAGATGATGCTTGTGATGCCATTTTAAAGGACAAAGTTAAAGCTGGTGATGTAGTTGTGATTGCATACGAAGGGCCCAAAGGTGGACCAGGAATGCAGGAGATGCTATATCCTACATCATATATCAAAGCAAAACATTTAGGCGAGAAATGTGCGTTGATAACGGATGGTCGTTTCTCAGGTGGCACATCGGGTCTTTCTATTGGGCATATATCTCCCGAAGCTGCGGCAGGAGGTGCTATTGGATTGATTAGAGACAATGACATTATAGACATAGATATCCCCAACCGTACCATCAATCTTCGAATATCGGATAAAGAATTGAGCGAGCGAAGGGTAGCAGAAAACAAGAAGGGCAAAGAAGCTTTTAAACCTGAGCGCGACAGAAAAGTATCGCCTGCACTACAAGTGTATGCGCGTTTTGTAAGTTCAGCAGATTTGGGAGCTGTAAGAATAATTGAAGATTAAATCATTAACAAAACAGTCAGCCATAGTCCCCTTTAGGGGATTTAGGAATGAAAAGTAGTTACCAATAAATAGTTTATTGACATGGATAAAGTAACAGCAGAAACAATTGCAAAAAAAGAAACAACATTGATGACAGGCAGCGAAGCCCTGATTCAGTCATTAATTCACGAAGGAGTAGATACCTTATTTGGATATCCCGGTGGTGCCATCATGCCTGTATTCGATGCGCTGTATGACAAAAAAGAGACAATGAAACACATTCTTGTTCGTCACGAACAAGGTGCGGTGCATGCCGCTCAGGGATATGCTCGTGTTTCTAAAAAAGTAGGAGTTGCCTTAGTGACTTCGGGCCCTGGAGCAACCAATGCTATCACAGGTATTACTGATGCAATGATGGATAGTACACCGTTGGTGGTCATTTCGGGTCAAGTTATATCATCACTATTGGGAACAGATGCTTTTCAAGAAGCCGATGTAATTGGCGTTTCTCTGCCCGTTACCAAATGGGCATACCAGATTCGTCGTGCCGAAGATATTGCTTGGGCTGTGTCGCGTGCTTTTTATATCGCATCGAGCGGTCGTCCAGGGCCTGTGATTTTGGATATTGCTAAAGATGCACAAATAAATACATGTGAATATAGCTATGAGAAAACTACAGCACTTCGTAGTTACCGACCTCAGCCCATTCCCTGCAAAGAGGNNTTCGCTTCGTAGTTACCGACCACAGCCAATTCCTTGTAAAGACAAAATTGCTGATGCCGCAACATTGATCAATCAAGCAAAAAAACCTTTTGCTTTGATAGGGCAGGGTGTAATACTTGGAAATGCAGAGAAAGAGTTGATTGCTTTTTTAGAGAAAGCACAAATTCCTTTCGCCTGGACCATATTAGGTCTTTCGGCTGTGCCCACAGAACACCCATTGAATTGCGGTATGTTGGGAATGCATGGCAATATTGGACCTAACATTCTGACAAACGAATGTGATGTGTTGATTGCTATTGGTATGCGTTTTGATGACCGTGTAACGGGCGATTTGAATAGATATGCAAAACAAGCTAAGGTGATTCATTTTGATATTGACCGAGCAGAGGTTGATAAAAATGTGATAGCCACTGTCAAAGTATTGGGCGATGCTAAACGCACATTGCCAATGGTGACTGAGTTGGTGAAAGAAAATTCACATCCCGAATGGTTGGATGAGTTCAGAAAACTCGATAAAAAAGAGCATGATTGCATTATTAATAACGAACTTTATTCTGAAACGGGTCCTATCAAGATGGGAGAAGTTGTGAACAAAGTGAGTGAGGCAACTCATAATAAAGCTATCTGTGTAACGGATGTGGGACAGAACCAAATGATGGCAACACGCTATTTCAAGTTTACAGAATCACGTAGTGTTGTCACTTCGGGCGGATTGGGAAC
>DENY01000235.1 GCA_002359825.1 Bacteroidales bacterium UBA2632 | reverse complement strand
TCGGACGAAGAAATGGATGAAATGATGGAACGATTGCAGGAAAAATAATAGGGTAGTGGTTACAATCAATTAAATGGTTAAATTTGCACGCTCAATTAAATTACAGTTTTATTAGTTAGTGTCAACTGTCATGATAAATAGAAGAAAGCCCTCGTTCTGGACCAATATATATGTGGTATTGTTTTTACGCCTATTGCTTGTATTTGCAATATACACCATCACACGATTTCTGTTTTATGTGTTAAACCCGTCGCTCTTTGCCGACCTGGATGTAGGGTATCTTGCCACTCTAATGTATAGGGGGCTCAAGTTTGATGCCTCGGCCATTGCCTACACCAATTCGCTGGTGATACTAATGCACATACTCCCTTTTAGGTTCAGGTATAACAAAGGATATCAAAAGGTGGTCTCCTTCATCTTCTATATTGTCAACACCATTGCCATTATCCTCAATATGATTGATGTTGTCTATTATCGTTTCACAATGAAGCGAACTACAACAGGCGTTTTTCAAGAGTTTGAAAACGAAAACCCTACCAACTTCATCAGTTTCATTTGGGACTATTGGGGCATTACCCTCATTGTGATTGCGCTGGTGCTATTGATGATTGGAGTGTATAAGAAAATCCGTGTTCAACAGTCCTTTATGCGCTTGCGCAACTATATGTATTATCCATTGGGACTTATCTTGATGGGCATTATTGGCTATTACACTGTTGGAGCCATGCGTGGTGGATATACTGCTGGCACACGACCCATCACATTGAGTAACGCAGCAGAGTATGTGCGCAAACCCGAGCATCGTTCTATTGTACTCAACACACCCTTCTCTATTATTCGTACCATTGGTAAATCTCGTTTGGAGCGCAAAGAGTATTTTGACACAGCTGAAATTCAAGAGATATTCGATGCCCAACACGAACTCAAAGCCGATTCTACCACACTCTTCAACAAGTTTGCTGGGCGCAATGTAGTGCTTCTTATTTGGGAAAGTTTTGGCAAAGAATGGGTGGGATCGCTCAACCGTGATATTGAGGGCTACACAGGATACACTCCTTTTATAGATTCGCTTATAAACAAGAGTTATGTGTTTTCGCGAGGTTATGCCAATGGACGCAAATCCATTGATGCATTGCCCTCTATCATTGCGGGTATTCCCTCTTCCGAAACTCCTTTTGTGTTATCGCATTATTCGGGCAACAATATAAATTCTTTGGCATCTGTTCTAAAGAACCATCATTATTATTCAGCCTTTTTCCATGGTGCACCCAATGGCTCAATGGGTTTTAGTGCATTTATGCAACAAGCTGGATTCGACAGTTATATTGGCATGACCGAGTATGGCAATAAAAAAGATTTCGATGGACATTGGGGTATATGGGACGAACCATTTTTGCAGTTTATGGCAAATGGAATTAACGATTTGAAGCAACCATTCTTGGCTTCAGCCTTTACATTGTCATCACATCATCCCTTCAAAATCCCCTCTGAATACGAGGGTGTCTTCCCAAAAGGTGATATCCCCATTCATCAGTGTGTAGGCTATTCAGACAATGCATTTCGCAAATTCTTTGCTACGGCATCCCAACAAGAGTGGTACGACAATACATTGTTTATCATTACTGCCGATCATGCTGTTGACGGACAGTTGGCAGAATACAAAACAGCACAGGGTGCATTTTCTATTCCAGTTATCTTCTATGCGCCGGGTAGTGATTTTGTTGGGTTCAATGACAGCACTGTTGTGCAACAAACAGATATAATGCCCACCGTGCTCTCCATGTTGGGTGTAGAGGACAAGTTTATTGCTTTTGGCAATAATATGTTCGATCCTGCCGCTCCTCATTTTGCCTACAACTATTACAACGGAGCCCATCAATTGATAGAAGGCAATTGGATGCTACAATACATGAATGAACGCCCTGTTGCTTTATACAATGTTGTAGAAGACCGAATGCTGAAAAATAACCTATTGGATAAACACCCCGAAGTGCAACAAAATATGGTGAGCCGCATAAAAGCTTTGATACAGCAATATAACAATCGACTTATTGATAATGAGCTAGCGCCCTAATCTGTATTGTTTATCGCATTAGATGATTAACTCTCTTTTTCTTTAGAAGAAAAGATTAAATCTAAGTCTTTGACAATCTCGTTAAATCTTTCTATCGTTGCTAGTGTAACTTTGAGAGAAGAATCTTTCTTCATCAACCAAGAAAAATCTTTATCAATCATAATATCTTTTCCAGTGTACACAGATAGGTTCAGATTGCGTTTGCTTTTCGCCTGTCTTTCAAAGTCTCCTTTCCCCATGTAAGTGATATCCTTGATAAGCATTTTGCAATATCCATCTTCATATGTCATGTGCATGCTGTAGGTCATATACATGGCGTATGTGTTTATGGCACCTGATTCGATATCAAGATAATCCGTTACTCTTAAAATAGCAGAGTCTTCATTGTTTATGATAAAAGAACCAGAATATGGATCTAATTTACCATTCAAATAAAAAGATGTCACTCTAAAAAACTCCTCCTTACTTAATTCGTAATTGAATTTTGTGGAAAACACCACTTCGTCGTCAACTACAGGGATTGAATCTTTTGAGAATTGGGGCGATTGTGCAAATCCAGTTGAAGAGGAAAGGAATAGAAATAAGAAAAAGAGTTGAGCAATAGTGCCTGTTCGTAATAAAACTGTTGAAATATTGCGTGTAAACATTTGATTTAATTGATTAGTTATGGTTGAAATTCTTAATGGTAATGGACTCCAATTGTTGTAAATCCATTTTGCAACTAATGTGAGTTCGCTATAAGAAAAACATCAAACTCTATAGTTACAACAAACAAAGTTATCTAAATATTTTTTTCTTGCAAGCTGTTTTTGGACTGAATAGAAGAAAAAATCAGAAATAGGGTTATTAAATAATACCAATTGCACGCCCTAAAATAAAGAAAGGCCAACATTGTGTTAATGTCAGCCTTTCAAATCGTAGTTTGTTTCAGTGTACGATTTCAGTCTTCACAGACTATTTATCTGTTTCTTATAAATCTTAGTCCTCGGTATTTTCTTCCATATTGTGGAAAACGTTTTGAACATCTTCGTCTTCTTCAAACTTCTCCAAAAGTTTCTCTATATGAGCACGCTGTTCGTCGTTTAGCACTTTTGTGTCAGTGGGTATTCTTTCAAATTCGGCTGAATGTATCTCGTACTTGTTATCCTCCAAATAGTTTTGTATGTCGGAGTAAGATTTAAATTCTCCATAGAGAACAATGTCATTTTCGTCCATCTCTATTTCGTCAACACCATAATCAATCAATTCCAACTCTAAATCTTCTATTGAAACTCCTTCTTTTGGCTCAACCTTGAAGACACACTTGTGCTCGAATAGAAACTCAACACTACCAGATGTTCCCAATGAACCTCCCAACTTGTTGAAATAGCTGCGCACATTGGCCACAGTTCGCATATTGTTATCGGTAGCAGTTTCTACCAAAATAGCAATTCCATATGGGCCATAGCCTTCAAACAAAACTTCTTTTAGGTCAGTGAAGTCCTTGTCTGTTGCTTTTTTAATGGCTCTCTCAACATTCTCTTTGGGCATGTTCTCCTTCTTAGACTGTTGTATGAGCACACGCAAACGAGGATTTGTTTCAGGGTCGGGGCCACCATCTCTTGTGGCAATAGTTATTTCTTTTCCCAATT
>DENY01000288.1:4517-8008 GCA_002359825.1 Bacteroidales bacterium UBA2632 | reverse complement strand
AGCGTTGTGCCTTCGGCATTCCAAGCGGGTATGTTTTCTTTGTAGCTGTATTTGTTGAATACTTTGAGAGCATGTTTTGCAGCAGCATCAGCAAAGACTACTGCCTCAATCAGCGAATTGGAAGCCAATCTATTGGCACCATGCAATCCTGTGCAAGCACATTCACCATTTGCATACAATCGATTAATGCTCGATTGTGCGTTGAGATCAACCTCAATGCCACCACAACTATAATGCGCCGCAGGCGCTACAGGAATATAGTCTTTTGTGATATCTATGCCATGTGATAGACATTTCTTAAAGATGGCAGGAAAATTATTTTTTGTTTCTTTTGCGTCTTTGTGGGTAATGTCCAGATAGACATGATCGTCGCCTCGAGTTTTCATTTCTGTGTCGATGGCACGGGCAACAATATCACGGGGCGCAAGTGACAAACGTTCATCGTATTTTTCCATAAAAGTCTTTCCGTCCATAGTTCGGAGGATACCTCCATAGCCCCTCAATGCTTCTGTTATGAGAAATGATGGACGTTCGTGTGGATGAAAAAATGCAGTTGGATGAAACTGCACAAACTCCATGTCTTTAATTTTGCCTTTTGCACGAGCCACCATAGCTACTCCATCGCCTGTTGCAACCAATGGATTGGTCGTGGTTTGGTATATTGAGCCAATGCCTCCTGTAGCCATCATCGTAACACGAGAGAGAAACTTCTCTATTTCGTTTGTTTTCTGATTCAAGATAAAAGCTCCGTAACACTCAATACTTGAAGTCTTGCGGGTTATGATTTCTCCCAGATGATGTTGAGTAAGAATTTCGATGGCAAAATGATAATCAAAAACATCTATGTTGGGGTGCTTCTTGATGGCTCTAATCAGGCTGGTTTGAATTTCGGCTCCAGTGCTATCTTTGTGATGTAAGATACGCGACTCTGAATGTCCTCCTTCTTTGTGAAGGTCGAAGTCTCCTTTTTCATTCTTATCAAAATTGACACCCCAATCAACCAATTCTTTAATTTGTTGAGGAGCTTCACAAATTACTTTTTCAACCACTTGTCGGTAACAAAGCCCTGCACCAGCAATGCAAGTGTCAGTTATGTGTTTGTCGAAATTGTCCAATGTTTGGCTCACAGTAGCAATACCTCCTTGCGCATGAAAGGTGTTTGCATCCTCTAGCAAGTTCTTTGTAACAATGGCTACTTTACCATGAGCTGCCACTTTCAGTGCAAAGCTCATACCAGCTATACCCGAGCCAATTACAAGAAAATCATATTTGTGTGTCATTTTAGTTCTGCTTATAAACGTACAAATTTAAGCAATAAAGTCTATTTAAAGGCTCTTTCTTTTTTTCATTTTAGACTGATTTGGATAAAACATGGTCAAATCGACATACAAAGACTGAGTAATGAACTCCATTCTTCTCATGATTTTGGAGTACAGAAATAGATAATGCGAAGGATTCCTCGTATTAAATCAATGTTTTAATATGAGAATCAGAATCAACGACGGAATTATAGTTAAATGCCACAATCTTATTGCTTTATAAACATATTGTTCTTTTATTTGTTATTATAATGCAATTCCTTTTTCAAACATACTCATACTTACTACAATGAAACAATTCAGATGTTTTTTTCTAATTCTTTGTTGCTTGCTTCTCTATCAGACTCAAATAGTCGTTGCACAACAAGCACCCGAACCAACTATACTTATTAAGGGTAGAGTGATTGCTGATGAATCAGGAGGTCCCTTGGAATATGCGAGTGTGACTATCAATAATACCAATATTTCTACTGTAACTAATCAAGATGGCTTTTTTTCGATCCGTATTCCTTCTTCTGCTAA
Source organism: Bacteroidales bacterium UBA2632 (assembly GCA_002359825.1). GTDB lineage: Bacteria > Bacteroidota > Bacteroidia > Bacteroidales > Dysgonomonadaceae > UBA2632. The sequence goes on along the minus strand of DENY01000288.1, from coordinate 6,167 downwards.
GAATTATCAACTGAAAGTACAATATTTGGGATATGAAAACATCAGTATCCCAGTGATTATACTTATTGACAAAGATGACAATATACTTAGAATGAGGACAANNAAGTTCGATACGGTTGGGCGAAATTGAAATTGTATCGGGCGATGGTACTGAGTTGGTCAAAGAGGCACTGAGGTCGGTATCCAATAACTATGAAAGCGACCCCAACATGATGGTGGCTTTCTATAGAGAATCAATCAAGAAAGGCTCGAATTATATTTCTTTGGTAGAAGCTGTAATAGATGTTTTCAAGGAATCTTATAAATCGTATAATCATGATCAAGCCCGTATCTATATTGGGCGAAAGGCAACGGATATTAATCCTAAAGATACAATTTTCATGAAGTTTCAGGGAGGGATTAGTGATGCCTTGTTGCTTGATATTGCGAAACATCCTGAAATTGTTTTTGGTGAAGATGCCTCGGAATATACCTTTAATATAGAAAGTATTATCTCTATTGATGATAGACCACACTATGTTATCAACTTTGCCCCATTTCCTGGTTTAGAAGATATTCTCTTTCGAGGAAAAATATTCTTAGATGTCAAGACATTGGCTTTTAAGCGTATGGAATTCAATATGAATGTTGAGGGTAGGAGAGATGCTGCGGCAGTATTCATCCGTAAGAAACCTTCGTCAATGCGTGTTTCTGCAGAGATGGCTAAATACGTGGTGGATTATGTAGAAAACAATGGGAAATGGTATTTCAATTATAGTAGCACTGAGGTGCAGTTCAAAGTGAGGTGGAAGCCCAGATTCTTTGGGTTGTTCACATCAACGTATACAATCTTTTCAGAAATGGCTGTAACAGATAGATATGAAGATAATGTACAGAAGTTTCCACGTAAAGAGCGAATTCGTTCATCTGATGTAATTGCAGAAAAAGTGGAGCATTTTCAAGATTCTGACTTTTGGGGCAATTATACTGTAATTGAACCAGATAAGGAAATAACGAATGCTATAAAGCGTTTAAGTGGTAAGTTGCAACGAAGAGAATAATCTTTTTCAACATATAGTTTTTGATATTGGAAAGATATATTATCTTTGCACTCGAATGACAATTAAAATTTAAAGTTTTATGTATTTAGATTCAGAAAAAAAACAAGAAATCTTTGCAAAATACGGAAAGTCTAACACTGATACCGGCTCACCTGAGGCGCAGATAGCATTGTTCTCATACCGTATTTCGCATTTAACTGAACATTTGAAGTTAAATAAAAAGGATTATAACACAGAGCGTTCGTTGAAGATTTTAGTTGGTAAGCGTCGTCGTTTACTGGACTACCTTGTAGATGTAGATATCGAAAGATATAGAAACATTATTAAGGATCTTGGTATTAGAAAATAATATTATCCGAACAAGCAAACAAAAAAGAGCAATTCAATTATGAGTTGCTCTTTTTTTTGTTTTGTTATCAAGGATAAATAGTATCTCACATACTATTTGAATTAAAAAAATCTCTCATCGAAAGTCCCACACAGAGTTTTACACAATCTCTTCTCATCTGTCATTACTTTAAATATCTACAAGTGTCAATTTGTAAAAAATAGCCCATTGTATTTTACAATTCAATTGAAAATGCTTCGAAAAACAGGTGGAAATCAAATC
>DENY01000288.1:4257-4469 GCA_002359825.1 Bacteroidales bacterium UBA2632 | reverse complement strand
AGAAAAGATATAATGATGCTTTTAGGAGCAAATATTGTAGAAAAATGCAGTGAAAAAAGAAAAAGCAGTTTAAAATTGAAGAATCACCTGATGAAAATAAAATTCTATAGTGAGAATTGGATTTTTAACCCATAAATGGCTCAAATTAGGGCAATAAAATGAAGATATTTTGTTCCCAAACAATTTCTATGCGATGGATGCAATTTTCATCT
>DENY01000288.1:3845-4083 GCA_002359825.1 Bacteroidales bacterium UBA2632 | reverse complement strand
CAACATCACTTGTTTATCGCCTGCCACAATTCGATGAGAATAGTTTGCCAAGCTGCCACACTCCACACAAATAGCATGAACTTTGGTTACATCGTCCGCAATGGCACACAATCCTGGCATTGGGCCAAAAGGTACACGCTTGAAATCCATGTCAAGTCCCGCAATAATAACTCTAACACCTTGATCGGCCAATTGTTGGCACACATTTACCAAACCTGCATCGAAAAACTGAGCTTCG
>DENY01000288.1:0-3797 GCA_002359825.1 Bacteroidales bacterium UBA2632 | reverse complement strand
GTGATCGACAGGAGTAGAGTGAATGGAGTTTCTGTCGTGTGATACAACTTCTTCTGTAGAAAACCTTACATCAATTTTAGGTTTAAATATCTCAACGGATTGTTTGGCTATTTTAGCTCGTCTCAATCGACGCAAAAGCTCTTCGGTTTTTCCCGAAAACATCGATCCACAAATAACCTCAATGGTGCCTCTCACGTGCATTTTGTCTATAGTATTCTCGCAGTAAATCATATTTATAATGAAGATTAAGGAAGTGCTTCCCTTTAATTATTTCCCTTTAATTATTTTCTTTATTTCATTCAACTTGTTCAAAGCATCCACAGGTGTAAGATTATTTACATCCAGGTTTATTATTTCGTCTCTCACTTGACTCAAAATTGGATCATCCAATTGGAAAAAGCTCAATTGAAAGCCTTCTCTGTTTTCAACAATCTCGGAGAGAGGTTTACCTATTCCATCTTTTCTGTTGTGTCGCTCCATTTCACTCAAAATAGATTCTGCTCGATGGGTTATGCTGGGTGGCATACCTGCCATTTTTGCAACATGAATACCAAAACTGTGTTCACTACCACCAGCAGTTAATTTACGCAAGAAGATGATTTTATTATCAATCTCTTTCACCGACACGTTGAAGTTCTTGATGCGCTTAAACGTTTTCTCCATCTCGTTCAACTCGTGATAGTGAGTTGCGAAGAGTGTCTTTGCACGCGCTTTTGGATGCTCATGAATATACTCCACAATAGACCAAGCAATGGATATTCCGTCATAGGTGCTTGTGCCTCGTCCCAATTCGTCAAAGAGGATGAGGCTGCGTTTTGATATATTATTCATAATGTTAGCAGCTTCATTCATCTCTACCATAAAGGTTGATTCTCCCAAAGAGATATTATCTGATGCTCCCACACGGGTGAATATTTTATCAATCAACCCTATTTTTGCCGATTCGGCAGGAACAAAGCTTCCAATCTGCGCCATGATTGTTATCAGTGCTGTTTGTCGCAACAAAGCTGATTTACCAGACATGTTGGGTCCTGTGATTATGATAATTTGCTGACTATCGTTGTCTAGATATACATCATTGGCAATAAACGGTTCATCGGGTGGCAATTGCATTTCAATTACAGGGTGTCTGCCGTTTTTGATATCTAGTTCGAGTGAAGTGTTTATTTCGGGACGTATATATTTGTTCTCTTGCGCTATTCTAGCAAAAGAATATAAGCAATCGCATTGTGCAATGATGTTGGCGTTAATTTGAATGGTAGGGATATATTCAATCAAACTCTCGACCAGCGAGTTAAAAATCTCTATTTCAAGCGCAAATATTTTGTCTTCGGCACCCAATATCTTTTCTTCGTACTCCTTCAACTCTTGCGTGATGTATCTTTCGGCACTCACCAAGGTTTGTTTTCTAATCCATTCAGCAGGGACTTTGTCTTTGTGGGTATGTCGTACCTCAATGTAGTATCCAAAAACATTGTTGAAACCAATCTTAAGCGAAGTTATGCCTGTTTTCTCTATTTCTCGCTGTTGGATATGTAGCAGATAGTCTTTGCCAGAGTGTGCAATATCGCGCAATTCATCCAACTCAATGTTCACCCCTTTTTTGACGAATCCTCCTTTATTGACCATTGCTGGAGGGTCAGCAATCAGTTCTTTGTCGATACGCTCTCTGATAAGTGGGCATGGGTTTAGCTTCTCGCCCATCTCTTGCAAACTTTTGTTCACTGAGGCAAGAAAGGCATCTTTAAGGGGTTCAATAGCGAAGAGTGCCGTTTTGATTGCTGCCACTTCACGCGGAGTAATACGTCTCACTGCTGCTTTTGAGATAATACGCTCTAAATCGCCAATTTGTGCAATATGTGTTTGTACTAATGACCTGAGTTCTGTTTCGCGAAAGAAGTTTTCCACAACGTCGAGACGTTTCTCAATGGGTAATAAATCTTTTAGAGGAAACATTATCCAACGGCGCATCATCCGTGATCCCATGGGAGAAATGGTTTTATCCATTATGTGAAGCAGACTCTTTCCATCTTCGTTCATAGTAGAGATTAGCTCAAGGCTGCGAGCAGTGAATCTATCAATTCGAACATATCTGTCTTCTTCAATGCGATTTATCGCAACTATATGGTCTATTTGAGTGTGATGGGTTACATCAAGATAATGGAGAACAGTTCCTGACGCAATTATTCCTAATGGAAGATGTGCAACACCAAATCCTTTCAGGTTCTTTGTTTGAAAGTGTTTGAGAAGTCTGTCGTTTGCTGTCTCTTCTGTAAATACCCANNTCAAAGAGAAAGTAGTGATTGCCAAACTTCTCTTCAAATTCTTTTCTCTTTCCTCGTTCAATCAAAATCTCTTTGGGTGAAAAACTTGCAAGCAGTTTGTCTATATCGTTTACCTGTCCTTCACTAGTGAGGAATTCGCCTGTAGAAATGTCGAGTAGAGAGATACCACACATGTTCTTTGAAAAGTGTATGGCGCAGAGGAAGTTGTTCTCTTTGTGATTAAGTATATTGTCATTAATGGAGACTCCAGGTGTCACCAGTTCGGTGATGCCTCGCTTGACCAGTGTCTTTGTTTTTTTAGGATCTTCCAGTTGATCACATATAGCTACACGTTTCCCAGCCCGCACTAATTTGGGTAGATAGGTGTCAAGTGCATGATGAGGAAAACCTGCCAGCTCTACGTATTGAGCTGCACCATTTGCTCTGCGGGTTAATGTAATTCCTAGAATTTGGGATGCTATAATGGCATCTTCAGAGAATGTTTCATAAAAATCGCCTACACGAAAAAGCAGAATAGCATCGGGATGCTTTTGCTTAATCTCGTTGTATTGTCTCATTAAAGGCGTGTCTGCGATTGGCTTTGCCATTTATAATAAAATTTTTATAGTTCTGTTTGATTACTCTTAAATATAGTCTCCACTTAGAAGATGTTGTTCATGAAAAAACGACTCATTATTATTATAATTTACAAAGATAATAAAGTGAGTCGTTAAATGGATAGGGCTATCGTCTTTTGTCTCTAAAAAATGTTGTAGAGATTATAATTCTCAATCTTTCAGTAGTATTTTCTTAAGTTCTTTCACACCTTCTGATGCACCTTTCTGTATAAAGATGATATTCCGTCTGTTGGCTCTCACATCTTTTGGGTCTATCAGATAGATTGGAGTTCCCGCTTTTGCATAATCAACTAATGCTGCTGCTGGGTAAACATTGAGCGATGTTCCAATGATAACAATTATATCTGCTTGCTCGACAAGTTTGGCCGCCTCTTCAATCATGGGTACTGCTTCGCCAAACCATACAATATCGGGGCGGAGCTGTGAGCCCAACTCACATTTGTCGCCCATATTTATTTCACAATTGTCCGCTGTCATTTCATAAATAATAGAAGGATCACGTGTAGAACGAGATTTCATCAATTCTCCATGTAAGTGCACTACATGTGAGCTACCTGCTATTTCATGTAGGTTATCAACATTTTGAGTAACAATTGAAACGTCGAACCTTTCTTCAAGATCCACCAGTCCGAGGTGTCCTTTGTTGGGCTTTGTGCCGAGCAACTCACGTCGTCTTGCATTATAGAAGTCGAGCACTAGTTCGGGGTTCACTCTAAAGCCCTCGGGTGTTGCCACGTCTTCCACACGATGATTTTCCCACAGTCCGTCGGTATCTCTAAATGTTGCAATTCCACTTTCGGCACTCATGCCTGCTCCTGTAAGTACTACTATTTTCTTTTTCATAATATTTTAATTTAAATCTGTTTGTATTTGATACGTCTGCAAGAATATAAAT
>DENY01000251.1 GCA_002359825.1 Bacteroidales bacterium UBA2632 | reverse complement strand
AACTTATCCGTATCATTGTTGATGCGCGATATGAGATCGCCCGCTTTGTTTTGATTGAAGAAGTCGAGCGGTAGTTCTTGCAGTTTTTCAAACACAGAGTTACGAAGACGGAAAAGCAATCGTTGCCCAATTCCTCCCATCATTCGTATTTGGACATAATTCACAAAATAGGCAGTGAGATATATCAATAATAATATGCCTGCAAAAATAAGTACACCCTGATAGTTCTTAGTCTGAACATGGGTGTCGATTGTGTAGCCCAGCAAGTAGGGACCAAGAAGACTTAGTCCTGCATTTAGCACAATGGCCATAAATGCAAAGGTCAATTTGCGACGCTCTCCACCGATTATGCTTATCAGCTTGCGAAGCGATGCAAAGAAATCACGTTCTTTCTTCACTTTCTTGGTTGGTTTACTCAGATTATAATTCATACTGTTCGGTGCTTTGTTGTGATTTATAAATCTGAATATATTCGGGTGAGGTTTTCATTAACTCCTTGTGCTGCCCCGAAGCAATAATCTCCCCACTCATCAGCAACAATATTTGATCAAAATCTTTTACTGGTTCAATCTTTTGAGTAATGGATATGAGGGTCAAGTCGGGGTAGTTGTTCTGAATATTAGAGAGAATCTTATCTTCAGTTTTCTGGTCAACTCTTGCTGTGAAGTCATCGAGCAGTAGTATTCTCGGATTCAATGTCAATGCTCTTGCCAACATTATTCGTTGCTTTTGTCCGCCCGACAAACTGCTCCCTCTTTCTGAAACAATAGTTTCGAGACCATCGGGGAGTGTTTCTATATAATTGGAGAGTTCAGCTGTGTCAATTGCTTTTTGCAAAGAATCAGCATCAACAGAATCACTGAACCCAATGTTTTCTCGTAAACTCAAATTGAAAATCACACTATCTTGAAACACGAGTCCAACGTCTTTGTGAAGCGTTTCGCTTGAGTATTTATCGATGGGGACTCCATCCAACTCCATCGTTCCTGAATCGGGTGATATTAAATTGGTCAACAGATAAAGCAACTGACTTTTGCCTGCCGCTGTTGGTCCAATGATAGCAGTTTTACTCCCTGCTTTTACCGAGAAAGAAACATTCCTGAGAATAGGTTTATCTTCGTATGACAGCGACACATTTTCCAAAAGAATATTCCCTTTTATTTCACTCTCTATGGTTCCCGTTTCACGGGGAGGAGGTGTGGATAGAATAGCTTGTATTCGGTCGTTTGAAGCTGTAGCCGATGCAATGATATTGCTCATAAACCCAATCATCATTACAGGGAAAATGAGCATAACAACATAACTATTGAAAGCTGCAAAATTACCAATCGTGAGGGTGTCCATCACCACATAGTGACCGCCCAAAGCGAGAATCACGACAATGGCAAGATTGGATACAAACATTATCGTGGGAACGAGTATCGAGAAGAGGCGCACAATAGACAAGCCCAAGTTGCGCGACTCCAAGTTCTTTTCAAGAAACTTCTGATTTTCGTGTTGCTGAGAGTTCAACACCCTGATGAGGGCTGCGCCTAAGATGCTTTCATTGATAATCTTGTTGAGTGCATCTATCACTTTGCGGCTTTTCTTGAATATGACCCTCGCCTTTCTGAATACAAGGAAAAAGGCAAGCCCAACTATAGGCACAATGCCAAGTACGGCAAGCGCTAACTTCCAGTTGATCATTATCATCAACACCGTTACGCCCACAATTATGAATAGTGATGAAATGATGGCAACGAAAGCTTGCGAAACAAATGTTTTTACCGAATTCATGTCGGAGGTGAGATTGGTAAGCAGTCTTGATGGATTGGCTGATTGAATAAATGAAAAGCTTTGGACAGATAATTTGTGAACAATCTTTTCGCGCAAATCGAATGCGACCCTCTCTGCTGTAAAAGCTTGTAGTACCCCTTGCAATAGCGTGAAAATAAATATACCACTTGTAGCAACCATGAATTGGATGATTACCTTACGGGCATCAAAGTTGTTGGCCGAGAAAGCATCAATAGCTGAGGCTATAATTTTTGGGATAACCAAATTGATGCTACTCCCAATCATGGTAATTATGACCAGCAAAGCCACCCTTCCCTTGTAAGGAACGAGAATGCCGAATAATCGGGCTTTCTCTTCTATTGGTTTTGATTGTATGTTTTCGTTATTCATTCTTTAGTCAATCTGTTCTCTAGAGTCTAACATTTTTGTCATGAGTTAGTTTATAGCGGTGAGTAATGTAACTCAGGTTTCTCACAAAACCTCCGAACAACTTAATTTAGGTGCATTTTTATGCAGAAATTCAAACAGTGCGACCACATTTATTGCAACTTCACGCTCAAAAGCATAAAATGCGACCGCATTTGCTCCATTTTTACGTCGAGGAGACCAAAAGTTTGAACTTTATACCCATTTGCTCGTGCAAAAGCACTAAATGTTTCAACTTTACCCCCATTTCACGTGCAAAAGCACCTAAAGTTTGAACTTTATACCCATTTGCTCGTGCAAAAGCACTTAAAGTT
>DENY01000248.1:15011-15329 GCA_002359825.1 Bacteroidales bacterium UBA2632 | reverse complement strand
GTGAAGCGAGTTGATTTTGAAAACAAATATGTGAGAAAAAAGAGCGTGGACTATGGTTCCAAAATTCAGATGCAAGCTGCACCTGGAGTTATTGCTTATTTTGGCAGTTACGACGCAACAAGCAAAACGGGTTATAGCTTTTCGTTGGATGAATTTGATGATAACAGACTTGAGTCAAGACTTACAGCTGACAAAATTCTTTATGATTCGGCCTTTAATTGGACAATACAAAACTATCAAATTAGGAATTTCGAAGGATTGGAAGAGACCATCACTTCGGGAGAAACCATTGATACAACATTGTATATCACGCCACGC
>DENY01000248.1:3143-14980 GCA_002359825.1 Bacteroidales bacterium UBA2632 | reverse complement strand
AAAAGTCAAAAACAAAGAGGCATTGGCAACATGCAAGCTTTTGAAATTGAATATCACAGCAGATTCGCATCCATTATGTCTGCATTTATACTTACAATTATTGGAGCTTCCCTTTCGGCTCGAAAAGTGAAAGGGGGAATGGGCTTAAATATCGGAATTGGTCTCGCATTGAGTATGGGTTATATCTTGTTTATGACCATTAGTGCAACCTTTGCCGTGTCGGGCTTGGTGAGTCCGATGATTGCTGCGTGGATTCCCAATATACTTTTTTCTTTTATTGCAATGTTTATATATACAAAAGCACCCAACTAAAGCATTGTAATAAAAGTGTCAACAGTCTGTTTCTACAGACTAAATATACTCACTTTGCGATTGGCTGAATGTAGCATAAAGCGCACACTTTTTGAAGTGCTATAAACTTTGCAACGAAGGTAAGATGATGTAAGAGGCGTGTCACAATCAACTTAATAAAAAGAACAAAAGACTTATGAAAGTAACAAACATATTATTCGTATTCTTATTGAGCTGTACATTTGCAACAGCTCAAACAAAATATCCAAATGTAGTGATTTCCACCAATTATGGAGATATGATAGTGATGCTATATGACGAAACACCCCGTCATGCCGAGTATTTCTTAGATTTGGTGAAGAAGGGATATTTCGATGGCACACTTTTCCAAAGAGTTATAAAGGAATTCATGATTCAAGGTGGAGCACAGGATACTCGGAATGCACGCCCTGGTGCAAGAGTGGGAGGTGGCAATACTTCTATGGAGATACTACCCGAGTTTAACGAAAAGTATTTTCACANNCAATGAAAACCCCAAAAAGAAATCAGATATGTCACAAATATTCATTGTGCATGGCAAAGTGCTATCTGAAGGCAGACTCGACTCTTTGGAAATGGCAGTGAACGTACCCATCAAAAATGATGCTACTCGCAAATATTATATCCCATTCAAAGAACAACTTGCCGAATTGAAAGCAAATGACCCACAAGGCTTCAACGATCGACTGGATGAAATTATGTTCCAAATTGATTCTGCATTCAATGCATCTCCAAATAAGTTTCTTTTCGACCCAGAAGAGAAAGAGGCATACAGAACTGTAGGCGGTGCACACCATCTCAACATGGAATATACTGCTTATGGTGAAGTGATTGAAGGACTTGAAGNNTTGAAGTGATTGATAAAATTGCCAATCTAGAAGTTGATGGCAATGACAGACCAAGCAACGATGCGAAAATAAACAAAGTATATATAAAGAAGTAACAAACTAAACATGAGTAATTTCCTAAACTTATTGGTACAACGACGTAGTTTCCGAAAATACAAAGATGATTTACTACAACCGGAAGAGACAGAGAAAATTTTAAAAGCAGCACTACTCTCACCCACTTCAAAGAATAGCCATTCGTGGCAATTTGTAGCGGTAGAAGACAAAGAGATACTGCAAAAACTCTCCAACTGCAAACCGCAATCAGCCAAATTTATTGCTGATGCAGCATTGGCAGTTGTTGTTTTAGGCAATCCTTTGGTGAGTGATGTTTGGATTGAGGATGCTTCAATTGCCAGCTTTGCAATGCAACTACAAGCAGAAGATATAGGAATTGGTAGTTGTTGGGCTCAAGTGAGAGAACGAGATTTTAACGAACACTTAACGTCTGCCGACTATGTGCGTGATTTATTAGAGATACCAATGCCCTATGAAGTGCTCTCAATTATTGCTTTTGGTAAAAAACTAAAAGAGCGAAAGCCAAACGATATGGAGACTTTATTTTGGGAAAATGTTCACATTGGCTCCTTCAAGTCTTAGTTCCAAAACAATATGGTTAAGTTACGTGCCAAACAAGCCGATAAGATGGCCAATGGATTGATCTTACTAATATTCGGATTTCTATTCCTACTAGTTCAATTGAGGATAACCGACCATTGGTTTTGGAAATCATACATAAACACCCCTGCAACATTTTTTTTTATAGCAGGAGCTATCTCACTGTGGTTAAAGCGTGAAAAATCTTTTGGATACATCCTTACAGGAATTGGCGTGATTGGATATTCAAACATTGCCTTCCGATGGTCTGATGGACTTACTCTATACGCTTTTCCAATTATGGTGATGTTAGCAGGAATCACGCTGATGTTTTTTGCAAAACTCAGATAGAAATAAATAAAATTAGAAACAATATAAAAATGAGCAGCATAAATTTTGATCTTACAAAAATCAAAACTTTTGTATTTGATATAGACGGAGTGCTTTCGTCACAAACAATTCCGCTATCAAGTGAAGGTGAACCTCTACGCACAGCAAACATTCACGATGGATATGCCATCAACTTGGCAATAAGGAGTGGATATGGTATTGCCATCATAACAGGAGGAAACTCCGAAGCCGTGAGGGTGAGATACGCAGCTTTGGGAGTGAAACACATTTACATGAAATCGAGTTTGAAAATGAAAGACTTCACTCATCTCATAGAAAATACGGACTATAAACCCGAAGAAATGGTGTATGTAGGCGACGACATTCCCGATTATGAAGTAATGCAACAAGTGGCACTGCCAGTTGCCCCTGCTGATGCAGCTCCCGAAATTAAAGAAATTTCCAAGTACATATCACCTCGTAAAGGGGGGTATGGAGTAGCAAGAGATATTATAGAGCAAGTTTTGCGAGCACAAGGAAATTGGATGCATGGAGAAGCTTTTGGCTGGTAAACCATTTCTGACACAATTTAATTGAGTTTTAAACTTTTAATCAAATTCACACATAAAAGCGTTACAAACTTTCTATTTGCAGTAGATTAATTCGACTTTATAATTGAAAGATTAAAAAGAGATTCAAATCATTACACATCAAGCATTCAGCACATTTTAACAACTCGAATTATTAACACAATAAAGTTTGAATTGTAGAGAAAGAAACGTTATTTTGTAATCAAATATTTAAACATAATTAGATAATGGCAAAAATAAAAGGTCACGTAGTTGTAAATTTAGAACGCTGTAAAGGATGCAGCTTATGCGTTGTATCTTGTCCTCCAAGTGTCCTCAGTTTGCTACCTAGGGAAGTGAATGTGCGAGGATATCACTACGTTTATATGAAGAATCCTGACGATTGCATCGGTTGTGCTAATTGCGGATTTGTATGTCCAGATGGCGTACTGACAGTATATCGTAAGAAAGGAGAAGAATAAAGTTCTCTTTATCTTACATTTTATTCAAAACTAAAAACCACACAATAAATTATGTCAGAAGAAATTACTTTGATGAAAGGCAACGAGGCCATTGCCCATGCTGCTATTAGATATGGAACCGATGGCTATTTTGGTTACCCCATTACTCCCCAATCTGAAATTTTGGAAACCTTGATGGACGAAGCTCCCTGGAAAACTACCGGAATGATTGTTCTGCAAGCTGAAAGCGAAGTCGCCGCAATTAATATGGTGTATGGCGGAGCTGCATGTGGAAAAGCATCTATGACATCATCATCAAGTCCAGGAATGAGCCTTAAACAAGAAGGCATATCTTATTTAGCTGGAGCCGAATTGCCTTGTTTACTCGTTAATGTTATGCGTGGAGGTCCTGGATTGGGAACGATTCAACCATCACAATCAGACTATTTTCAGACAGTGAAAGGTGGAGGTCATGGCGATTACAAACTGATAACATTAGCACCCAATTCCGTTCAAGAGATGGCCGATTTTGTTGCACTTGGTTTTGAGTTAGCTTTTAAATACCGCAATCCTGCTATTATTCTTTCTGATGGAGTAATTGGTCCAANNGCTGAACAATGTCCTTGGGCAACCTTGGGAAAACCTGCATCGCGCAAACCAAATATTATAACATCACTTGAGTTAGATGCTGAAAGGATGGAGAAAAACAATCTTCGCTTTCAAGCAAAATACGCAGAAATAGAGAAGAATGAAGTTCGTTTTGAAGAAACAAATTGCGAAGACGCTGACTATCTGTTGGTAGCATTTGGATCGACTGCACGCATTTGTCTTAAAACTATTGACCTTGCCCGCGAAGAAGGAATTAAAGTGGGGCTACTACGTCCCATAACACTGTGGCCTTTCCCCAGTNNGAGTAAAGTATTGAACAGCTACGCTAACAAAGTGAAAGGAATATTGACAGTGGAAATGAATGCCGGCCAAATGGTGGAAGATGTTCGTTTAGCTGTTAATGGAAAAGTCAAAGTAGAGTTTTACGGTCGCTTAGGAGGTATAGTTCCTACTCCTGACAAAGTGTTTGAAGCACTGAAGGAAAAAGTAGTTCAACAATAATTACATTCAAAAAACAACCAATTAGTAAAAGATGAGTCCAAACGTAAGAAAAGCAATACTGATTTTATTTCTAATTTCCGTTATTGCAACGGTTACTGTCTACTTTATTACTAATAAAGACATCACTTCTACTTGGATAGCAGGAGGTATTGCTGGTATGTTCTACATAATGTATCGATTTTCTAAGTAATCTGTACAATAACAATCTACAATTCTTAGAGTCCCAAGATTAAAATGTGCATTAAAAAATTTAATTACAATGAGTAACGAATCAATTATAAGTCCCGAAAATTTGGTATATGCTAAACCTACATTAATGAATGAGAACCACATGCATTATTGTCCTGGTTGTTCACACGGTGTAGTACACAAATTAATTGCAGAGGTCATCAAAGATATGGGCATTCAAGAGATAACCATTGGCATTGCGCCAGTTGGTTGTGCCGTGTTTGCGTATAACTATATCGATATTGACTGGCAAGAGGCTGCTCACGGGCGTGCACCGGCTTTAGCAACTGCCACAAAACGCTTGTTGCCCGATAAAATGGTTTTCACTTATCAAGGAGATGGTGACCTTGCTGCCATTGGAACTGCAGAAACCATTCATGCTGCCAACAGAGGTGAAAACATTGCCATCATTTTTATAAATAATGGTATCTATGGAATGACAGGAGGTCAAATGGCTCCCACTACATTGCCCAACATGAAGACTGCAACCAGTCCCGAAGGACGTGATACGGCAACAATGGGAAACCCTCTAAAGATATTAGACATGGTAGCATTGTTAGATGGAGTTTGTTTAGCTACACGTCAGAGTGTGCACACAGCTGCAGCAGTTAAAAAAACCAAGCGAATGATTCGTAAAGCTTTCGAAAATGCTATGGCTAACAAAGGAACATCTATTGTCGAAGTAGTATCAACATGCAATGCGGGTTGGAAAATGACTCCAGAGAAAGCCAATAGTTGGATGGTAGAAAATATGTTTCCGATGTATCCAATGGGCGATATAAAGAACGTGTAAATTAGTACGATTAAAACAAAAGATATGATACAAGAAATAGTGATTGCTGGTTTTGGAGGTCAAGGAGTATTATCGATGGGTAAAATATTGGCTTACTCTGGAATTATGGAAGACAAAGAAGTTTCGTGGTTTCCTGCCTATGGTCCCGAACAGAGAGGAGGAACAGCCAATGTAACTGTGATCTTGAGCGACAACCGTATTAGCTCACCAGTTCTTAATCTTTACGACGTAGCTATTATTCTAAATCAACCATCGCTTGATAAGTTTGAAAAAATGGTGAAACCCGGTGGCAGTCTAATTTACGACACATATGGTATTCAAACTCCTCCAACGCGTACTGATATAAACGTATTTAACATCGAAGCAATGGATACATCGATGAAAATGAATAATACCCAAGTCTTTAATATGATAGTTTTGGGTGGTTTACTCAAAGTATCACCCATGGTGCAACTTGAAAACGTTATTTTGGGATTGAAGAAGACACTCCCTGAACGTCATCACCACCTTTTACCGATGAACGAAAAAGCTATTTTGAAAGGAATGGAAATAATTGAACAAGTGGGTAAGGCCTCAATGGAAACTGTTTAAATTTGATGAGATAACTTCATTAGTAAATCGATGTGAGTGAATCATATTGGCTTTTTTTGGTTATAATCCGGCAGTTCACAACTTGCATTTTATCAAAGATAAATAATTGACCATTGAAAAAAGACGCACAAGCAGATAATTCTCTACATGTACGTCTTTTTAAATAATAAGCTTACTTTTTACTTATCGATAAAACTATTTAAGAACAATCTTGACATCATCAAAACCAGCACGGTAAGATATCCCTAAAGTCACCCCAATATGTGGTCCAGAAATAAACCTGATTTGAGTCTCCTTTGTGGCACCACTAACAACAAAACTACGTTCGGCAAGCTCTGGTGCCCACGGATTGTAATCGTAGCCCAACCATTCCTCGTGGCTAGTTGAAGGACCACTTGTGTTGTGGTAATTACCAATCATAAAGAGAGCACCTGCTTCGGTCAACACACCACTACTTGGATTCCTGCCTTCTGGGGTCCTCAGTTGAGAACCAACACTTAGTATCTCTGTAATAGTTCCAGGACCAATCACTTCAACGTTAAAGTCGTTACCATCTATAGCTCCCGCACTTGCCGACATATATTGAACAGCCTTAAATGAAACAATAATATCTTGTGTGCCATCTATAGCCACAAGTTTTGGAGTGATCAAATCACCATTCACATCCGTTTTACCAAACTTGGGAAAACCTAATCGACTATAAACATAAGGTTGCTCCACTCCACCTTTGTCTGCAGAGGGTGTACTCGTCCATCCATTAACAGTACCATAAGATGAGACCCAAGAATCAAAACGTTTTTCACCTGTTGATGTAAACATAATATCTGAAGCCCCTGCCCCTAACCAATCGAAGTTATCTTGAAAAATAAGAGAGGAGTACTGGCTAATTTCAACCTTCTTCCAAATATCATCTGGATATTCTGTTGAGTAAATGGTCAGAACAGCTGATAAATTACTGTTTCCGAGATTGGGATTTGCTTTCAACTTAAGGCCTACTTTCGTTTTTTCAGCAGTCAGCCAATTCCCTATTAAACTATATCCCCAATCGTCTGCATTAGTGGTAACATTAATCATGGTTTCACCTCCACTTGAAGGAAGTGTAGCAGCTTTCGGATCAACTTCTAAAATAACTCCGCTAATCTGATTAATTGAAATTTCTTTGTCAACAACAGGAAATTTAGCAGAAGTAATGTGTAAGGAAGCTGTACGTGTTCGTGGTGAATTATTAGCACGAATTGTGAGTCTCAGACCAGTTTCTGTTTTCTCAATACTCGCCCAGGAANNCACTCGCCCATGCTCCGTTTTCAATAGAATAGGTCCAATCGTCAGCAGAGGTATTAACAGTAACATCCATCACTGCGCCTTCTCCTGAAGCTTCGAGAAATAGAGGGCTAACTTCCATAAAAGTCGCTCCTTGAATGATTGACAGCGTTTTGTTTACTATAGGGTATTTGGAAGAAGCGATGTGGAGGATAGCACGTCTTCCATCACTTTGATTTGCTTCCGCTTCCAGGGTAAGCCCTGACGAAGTTGCTACTACTGTCATCCATTCTCCGTTTTCCACTTTCCATGTCCAGTCATCTACATTAGTTGCAACTGTCACAGTAGCTGTGCCCCCATCATTGTTCACCTGAATTAATTCATCTGGTGAAACTGTCAAATAGGCATTATCCACGTTGTCTTCACATGATAACAGGAAAGAAGCCAACAGGACAAAAATCAAACATAATTTTATTGAATTTGTTTTCATCATTATTATCTCATATTAGTTGTTAAATCTTTAGGCCGGTTCATGGTTTCGGTATAAGTACGTCCGAACCTGTCGGTCACTTGTATATTAAGGGTTGAAACAGGACTTGAAGCCTTTACTTTAAACAGATGCGTGGTATTGGATGTCAAGAAACTCGATGAAGGCTCAGCGTTGCGGTTCAGCCTTGCCATTGCATATGAAATAATATGCAATGGGTCCTTTGCCGAAACCCGAGTAACGGGTAATATAGACTCTCCTTCTTTTACTATAATAGTCCAATCTTTGTCATACCCCCACACATTGATAAGCACCTCATTGGCAGTGCTAGTAGTTGAATAAACATCTGCATAATCTACTACTTTGGCTGCATAAGTTGCATTGGCATACGGGGCGTATTTTGTCGCCGTCATTTCAATGTTATTAAGATCATAAGTTCTGAACTGATAATGGCGGTCGTAACCCATGCTTTTGTAATGCCATTTTACGGATGTATTGTTCATCTCCCATACACCATATCCTCCTACTGATCCGTCCTTACAGATATGATTACCAGCATATCCACTATTTCCAGTCCACCACCATGTAGCACATACAGCAGCAGTGACATGTTCCATCATTGCATTTGAATGTACATAATTACTATTGGTATGTGAATGCCCTGTGATGACATGTACATTGGAAAACTCAGAAAGACTACCGTGAAATTCATTATGATTAATACTGTTCAGTCGGCTAGTTGACGAATTATTGACATCGGGTGCTGAAAATATTGGTATATGCATAGCAATAATCAAGGGAGCACTTTTGTCTTTCACCTTTTCCAAATCTTTTTTTAACCATGCAATTTGCTCCGACGTGATGACATTATTGTAAAATCGGTCTCCCATTACTCCAGGTGCTCCACCGTTATTAATATACTCGATATCATCAAGTACAACATAATGAACTTTCCCGAGATTAAATGAATAATAACTTGGACAAAGCACATCACGAAAAAGTTGTTGCGCCGCCCAGTCTCCAGCAGCTTGTGGATTGTTGTCATGGTTTCCCATGGTATTAAAAACTGAAGCATTGATTTTATTCATATACGGAACATAGTGTTCAATCGTAAAATTACTGCTGTACCAATAGGAGTCCCAAGAAAGGTCTCCGAGCGTCAGTATATAGGGCTTAGTTCCTGCTGCTTTATAATCGGCAATGACCTCATTAATATCAACAACAAACTTATCGTATTGCACAAGGTCATCAGTACGCTTTGCCAAATGAATGTCGGCCAATGTCAACACAACGTGATTGTTATTATCAACAGCGGTCAATTCGAAATCATGACGCTCAACAACATTAACTGCTTCGGTCAGTTTTTTGAAAAACTGCGGTGACCTTACTTTATTAGCTACTTCGTAGTTACCAGGAACAGAAATAAATACATACTTATTTTTCTTATCCGAAGGCAAGTAATACACCCCATTTTCATCCGTAACGGTTACTTCATAACCATCGGAAACAACCACATCAGGTACTCCTACTTTGCTACAAGAAACCCAACCTTTCAGCATCATTCCTTGTTTGTTTCCTAGGGATCCATCTTGACTCACTAAAATAATCAGATCTTCAAAACCTTTTGCAGAAAGAACAATTTCCGCTTTTCGGGGAGTGATAATTCCGTTTTCGTCAACCGTTATCCGTAGGTTACGTGCAGCATCGCTGAGTATCTCGGTCTTACACCAAATTTGGTTGGATTNNATTAGCATCAATTTTTAGCGAACGAGACTCATTGTTACTGCCAAACTGTTGTGCTTTCAGGTCCGAATTGATGCTGAAAAAAGAATCTGTTCCTGCTTGTTTCACATCAACTTTGACGTTTGGAGCACCCTCAGCAGAAATCGTAATAAATGCAGTACGTTCTTGAGTGCCAACATTTTCAGTCACCGTAACTTTTAGCAGATCACCTGATGAAGATACTGTACACCATTCACTAGATGAAGTTGCCGTATATTTACTGCTTGTGCTTACTGGAATCATTTCTATTCCAGAAGCAGATAAAAAAGTCACATTTATTTTATCTACAAGGAGAAAAACCTCATCCTGCTCGGCACTACATGCGACAAACGTTAATACACTCAATATATATATCAATAATTTCTTCATTCAAGCTATTTTATAACCAGAAGACAAACATAGTCTTCTGGTTTTTAGTCTAAACTCTAATCTTCTGTATATTGTAGTCGGAGCTCTTCTCTCATCTTAACCCAATTGTTTCCATCTTTATAAGAATATGCTAACAGAAAGACTTTATGCTTTCTATCCCAATCATCCTTTTCGGTTCTAAAGAAATTCGGAAAGGCTGGGTCGTTATCCATAGTTACTACCAAGTTTTTATAGCCCGAAACAATCACCTTATTATTGGGTAAAACTTCGAGTATGACCGAGCTTTTCGCAAATAATTCTTCATCGGCATCGAAAGAAATCGTTCCAGCCATCATCCTAACTTTATTCTTACTAATAGGTTGCACCTGCTTATTGCCTTGTGTTACAACATCGTTTCGGAGTCCTCTCATGGCGTAAAAAGTATATCCTGCTGATTTTTGTTCAGCATAAAAATTCTTGATTAATACGCGATAGAGAATAGAGCTTTTTTTAGGATTGATTTCATAAGAAGACAAAGCACCAATAGAGAGAGGTATGAAATAAACCGAGTCCGGTGACAATCCATCTGGTCTAATCTTAATATCAAGTTTGCCTGTTCTCTCTCCTTTGGGAATAATAATATGATAATCGTTGATATCATAATTACTTTCAGGTAGGAGTTTGGCATACTGCTGAACATCTACATCAAACATCCCAACATTAAAAGCATTCAAAGGGGCATTGTCTGGTATCATTGTTACCCTAACATCAGCTCCCACAGCCTCGGTTCCACCCGAGGACACTGCGATAAAGGTCGCATTTTCATCCCCTGTTAATTCCTGCACGTCCTCAAGGATATTATAATTGTCGCTGCATATCAACGCAACCACTTTTTTATATAATTCCTGCTCGAAAATATCATTTGTATTACAGGCCGATAAGCCTAGCATAACAAATGCCATCATCCAAATATATTTTTTCATATGATCTGTTTATTTATGTGTGATTAATTCCATCCCGGGTTTTGATCTAACGAAGGCAAACGACGAAGTTCATTACGAGGAATTGGAACAAACATTAGTTTTCTATCTACTGTACGTCCGTGAATAGCTGCAGAACCTGGCATTACTCGCTGATAAAAAGCATTCTTATCAGACGCATCTGTATTCATTCCCATAACAGGTTCACGTTCTGTTTCTTCATAGATTCCCCAACGTCGAACGTCATAATATCTCCTGTTTTCATGCATAAACTCAACCATACGTTCCTGTTCAATTAACTTCTGAATAACTTTAGAATTGCTCAATTCGTCATCCGTTAACCCTGGTAATCCTGCACGATGGCGAACCTGATTAAAAGCCCACTTAATCTCAGCAACATCACGGCTAAAGGACATGCTCTTTCCATCCATTTCTACTGTGTGACTTGTGGTCAGATTGTTAAGTGCTTCTGCGTAATTCAAAAGTACTTCGGCATAACGAAGGATTGGATATACTTTATCCATCACACGTGCTGAAGCCCCTTTCATGGCATCCATTGGATGATACCATTTTCGAAGTACATATCCTGTCATGGCATAGTTTAATGGCTCATTAGAAGTACCTCGTCCATCTTCGTCATACGCATAATATTTTGCAGTATGCTCACGCACAGTGGCATCTGTTGTTGACAAACAAGGCCAAAAAGCTTCATTGAAACCAACACAAGCATAAAAGCGCATTTCTCTGTTTACGTACATGTTAAATACGCCTGCATTGAGACGATAACCTGAAAATGTTTTAACCGCACCTGTATAACCTGATTCAGAATAATAACCATCGGAGGCAGCTTCATTAATTGTCCGTCCATCGTTCATTCGGTAGGCATCTACCATTTTTTGAGTTACAGAAAATCTGCCCCAACCACCAAGTGAAATCGGGTGTGGACCTCTGATTAGGTATTTTATTTGATCTGACTTACGTGCCCAAATAAACTCGTCAACTGTTGGAGCTGCACATTCCCCACTAAAGAGCTCGTCATAAGATCGATAATGGTCAATTCCAGCTGCACCCTCTGGCCAATTGG
>DENY01000248.1:0-3109 GCA_002359825.1 Bacteroidales bacterium UBA2632 | reverse complement strand
CGTCATCGGCTGGAACTGTGTAAAGTTCGTACTTAGATCCTGAATCCGAAGGTTGATCAATGACACGTTTTGCTGCAGCTGCTGCCAAAGCCCAACGATATTCGTCTGGAGTCTGTGAAATGTAATGTACACCATCCGTTTTACGTTTCCAATCACTGAAATACCTTCGTGCAATTTGGCCTCCATTAAAAGCTGGACTGGCATGAATCAGTCTAACCCGAGCTGCTAATGCATAAGCTGCACCGCGTGATGGTCTACCAAAGTCCATTGTAGCAACTGATGCAGGCATGTTCATGCCAGCCATTTCAAACTCACTACTGATATATTCAGCAGCTTCGTCGTAAGTACTGCGCGCACGATCGTAATAATCTAGAGATTCATTGTTCTCAACAATCTCTTCTCCCAACAAAATGGGAGGGCCGAAATCAACCAAGATATTATAATAGGCATAAGCACGCCAAAAGCGAGTGTAACCTTCAATAAAACGTCGGTCGGAAGGTGTCATATCTCTTGCTTCATCCATATGAATCAGGATGGTATTACACTTTCGTATAATTTGATAATAGGTTCCCCACACATTCATCTTTCCGAGATTGTCTGGTGTAGTAAATCCTTGGGCGAAATTTGTCCCTTCATAGACATTGTTGCCCTCACGGAAGTTGTTTGTACCTTCATCGGTTGCATAAGGCCCAGGAGTATAATTTTGTCTGAGCGTATAAGCTTCATCTGGGAACATTGTTGCAGCTCCCCACATATATGCTTCGATATACCTCTTCTGAGTAAAAGTAGAATCCATTTTGAATTCATCATCAAAATAGTCGTCAACATTTAAGAAATCCTTGCATGAACCTAATCCTAAAAGCACCAAGATAATGATACCTAAGGAAACAGCTTTTACAAGACTGATAGGATATAAAAATAACTTTTGCATCTTCATTTTTTTTATAAGTTAATATATAATTGCAAGGAATAAACAGACGGAATAGGATAAACTCTTCCGTTATATCTTGCTTGTTCTGGATCGAAGATTTTCTCTTTCGACCATACATGCAGGTTTGTTCCAATCAACTGAATGTCGACGGAAGCAATTCCAAGTTTGCGCATACCATCAGTCTTTAGGTTATAGTTTACAGTAATTTCTTGTAAACGTAAATTGCTCCCATCTCCTTGCCAAAAGTCGGATTTTTGAGAGTTATTATTGTTTCGTCCATATTGCAATCTTGGAAAAATGGCGTTTGGATTTTCTGCCAAAGCAGGATCAATTCCATGTGCCAGTGCATAATCCATAGGGATCCAACGGTTTTTCGGATCATTGGCCATTGTCAATACGTTGCCCGTTACACCGCCGTAGAAAGGAACATATCCCATTCCGTTGGAATAAGACAGGTTGTTATGTTTGACATTTTGCCCTACACTGTAGTAGTCAGTTCTTCCAGTGCCTTTAAGCAACACACCAACCCTCAAGTTTTTATATTTGATTTCCCCTCCCAATCCGTACATTAGTATTGGATAGGTGCTACGTGACAAGGGAACCATGTCGGTTGCATCAATTTTTCCATCTCCGTTTACGTCTTTGTATTTTATGTCACCTGGCATGTAAACACCAAAGGTTTGGATAGGACTTTGTTTAATGTCATCCTCATTTTTAAATAACCCAATAGCTTGGTATCCACGATGAACACTGTTGGGGAAACCTGCATAAAACAGATATGGATATTCAAGATAGGATTGTTCCCAGTTTTGAACTTCGGTATCACTAAAAGTATAGTTACCCCGTAAGGTAAAATTCATCTTATTATTAACCTTGTGTGTGTATGAAATATTACCATCTGAACCAAAACTTCTCATGCGTCCAACATTACCATAAGGCATATTTGTTAAACCTACATATTCGGGAACCTGTGCACGAGGCTGAAAAATCCCGTCACGTTGGTCGTTGAAAAAATCTAATACAAAAGAGAAGTTCTCTTTAAAAAAACTTCCTTCAATTCCTATATCCGTTTTCTGAGATTTTTCCCATTCCAAATTATCAGCACCAACCCGTGATTCCCTCAGGATTTCCACATTGCTCATGGATTCATAAACAGAACTATTACTTAAGATTGCCTTAGTCATGTAGGGAAATCTTGTGTCGCCTGCCAACCGGTCATTACCTACCGAACCATGTGATGCTCTTATCTTGAACATACTTACCCATTCCAAGTTGTCTTTCACCCATTGGTAGCTAGATGGAACCCAACCTATTGCTGCAGATGGAAAGAAACCATACTGGCGACCAGGTTGAAAGTTTTCTGATCCCGTAATACCAAAGTTGACGTCAACCATATAAGTATCTTTGAAACTATAGGTGAAACGACTTGAAACACCCTGATATCTAACAGGAATGGCAGTCATATTATTCGTGGCATCTTCCGTGTGCTTCTGATCACTTAAGTAATAATAAACAAGACCTGATGCACGATGATCTTCTCCAAAAACATTGTCGTAGTTAAGAGTAGTTTCGAAGTGGTATTTACGAAATTGATTGGTTGAGTTGTAATACGATGCAGGAGTGGGTTTTACCATCTCTCGCATTACGAGCGAACCATCCGTTCTTCTTTCCAAAGCCATATAAAGAGGTGGCTGAATATAGCGTCTCTCGTAAAAATAGTTGTGAACATCGTAAGCACCTTGTGCTCTAATCTTCAGACCATCTAACAAAACAGATAGATCCTGATTAAGTGCAAGAGTAACTTTCCCTTTATAGTTCTCATTCGTTTTTCTTCCAGTCTGGTTTATCATCACATAAGGAGAAGAATCCGCACCTTCACCTGCAGCTGGATACATACCATTGGAATATATTGTAGGTAAATACAAAGGATTTAGTTGCGATTGCGCCATCCAAATATAATCTGTATTAGCCGTTCCAGGTTGATTGTTAATTGATAAAAACCCATCGCTACCAACATAAACAGTAGTAGTTTTAGTTAAGTTGATGTCAAGGTTGGTACGGAAATTATAAGTATTGTAACCTACATTGGACGCATACGGACTTTTTTTATCAAATTTGTATGCAGCCCATTCACTGTTTCCCCCCAAACTGAGAATGTATTTTGCAATGCTACCACCG
>DENY01000249.1:2967-3502 GCA_002359825.1 Bacteroidales bacterium UBA2632 | reverse complement strand
CGTAAAAATCATCCATTTTGTGCGTCATGTGTATTCCGTTCATGGTAAGTTTAGAGTCCAAAGTCTTTCCTACCTTAAAAGGCATAATTGCAGCCATACCTATCATTCGCTGGTAATTCATATTCTGGTATTTGATTACCGATTTTAATTCGTCGGGTCGCTGATAAATGATTTGTGTAAAATGATCGGGCAGATAATTCAGATATGCCATCAGTACATATTTACGTTTGAAAATGTAGTTAAGTCGGGTGTTGTAAATACGCGCAGGTTTTAGTTGTGGATTACCATGAACCTCGCTGTACGCATTGAGAGGAGACACCATTGAATTTAGTGCCCAATAGGGCGGATATTGCTTGTCGGACGAAAGTGAAAACTGAAAGATGTGCTTCATAGAGGGCATATAGGTTGAGCTGATGGTAGGGAAAAAGGCTGTGCCATCCCACAATGTTTCTCGCTTATTATCCGATTCCTCCTCAGTTTTATAAAACTCTACTGCCAGCGATGCTTGCATTGAGAATTGTTGTGAAAAGGATTT
>DENY01000249.1:2093-2864 GCA_002359825.1 Bacteroidales bacterium UBA2632 | reverse complement strand
ATCGGCTATATACCTCTCCTGCGGTTCTGTCTCTAAAGATGGTTTGTTGGTTAAGTCTTGTTGCGATTTATCATCATAGTTGGTATAATCTATGCCTGCCGATAGTCCGAAATGCGATGCGTAATCAGCTTTCAGGTTGTTCAATCTTGATGGGCCCGAGGTGTGGGTATCGCTGCGAATGTCTCTATCATCAATAGCAATTTCTGCCATGCGATATCCTTTGGAATTATCAAACATTCCCGTATATGCCACTTCTATTCTGTCTTTGTTGGCAAGCGTAGCACCCAATGCTGTGCGCACATTGTGCGAATTGTTTCTGTGGATGCCCTTGTTTTGTTCTATAATGTGATGTAGCTCATTATCTACGGTATGATCGTTGGTTTTATATTCACGATTTACGCCTTTTGTATATCGGTCTGCTAAGAGTGCATCAAAAGTGATGTTTTTACCCAGATACAATAAACTAACACGCCCATTTCCACTTGCATAAGTGCGTTGTTGATATTCACCCGCAATTTCTCCTTGCCACATATTCTCGGTCTCTTTGTCGGCGGTTTGTTTCAGCACCACATTGATGGCAGCACCCCTAATGTTGTATTGAGGCGGAGCACTGTGCATTATTTCTACATCTTCGATGCGTGAGAGGGGTATGCTTCTCAGCAGGTTCATCAATTGCTGATAGCTCATCGATGTTTTTTGTCCATTGAGCAATACTGTCATGCCACTTGACCCAATAAGCATCAGGTTTTCGCCCTGCTCCACTACACCTGG
>DENY01000249.1:1867-2058 GCA_002359825.1 Bacteroidales bacterium UBA2632 | reverse complement strand
TTTCTCAGCAACGATGGCACATGATAGATAAGTTTGCCCTGATCTACTTTTAGGGGTGGACGCTCACCTTCAATCACCACTTCATCCAAATATTCCGTTGATGGTTGCAAAACAATGTTTTGGAAAGCCTGCGTTCTCACGCGTTGCGATTCGTATCCCAACATGGATATTTGCAGAAAGGTGTTTTCAAT
>DENY01000249.1:320-1856 GCA_002359825.1 Bacteroidales bacterium UBA2632 | reverse complement strand
CGGCAACTGTCATCAAAACAATTAGAAGAAGAGGTAGTTTGTGTTTCATATTGACTCTTAATTTGTTATTATCAATCAGTTTGTGTTGTAGTGCAAATTCTATTTCGCTAGCTTAACGCATTTAAAGAAATGCGTGCTATTTCAATTTATTTTTTTTTATAAAACTTGGGAGTAGCAAAATAGACATTTTCCCACTTACGTGTCCACATATTAAACTCGCGTATCATACCCGCTTCAATACCAAACCTTTCTGTTATTCTAATTTCAACACTTCCTCCGTAATAAGAGCTAGGGGCAAAGGGCGAATGCATGATTGTTCCAGCATTAGCATTATTTTGAACGTTAGTTGAGTAACTTCCGTAAACGTTCAGCCCGAAATTTTCAGCTATAGGGATATAGGTGGATGCATCAATAGTAAGGTTGTTGTAAAAGCCGCTGTGATCTCTATATTTAGATGCCGTGCTACCAATATTTATAAACCAATCTTCAGTGGGTTGAATTCTGAAGGTTGCTGAAGCTGTATTTACTGTAGATATTCCAGGAACATTGTTTTGTCCATAATTCAAATACAATCTACTGTAGTCGCCTATTGAATATGCATTTGATGGGAGAATACTTAAATCAGTTGTTGCTTTCAGATTAAGATTATGTGTGGGCATCTCATACTTAGGTGGTAAGTTAATCGTTTTGGGTGTTTGCAATCTCAGCTTATACTCCATAGGGCTATTCAAAAGGTCTTGCCTGAACTTATCTTTCATATCATATGAATTTTTATGCTGCAATAATGCACGAATCTCTAAAGAATCCTTCGTTATCTCTTGAGCATTTATGCTTGAAGGGAAACACAAGCTTATCAAGCTTATAAGTAAAAGCAATTTCAGAATGTTGCAATTAAATCGTTTCATATCAATAGTCTTTTGTAGAGTGAAGTTATTATAATGATGACTATTCTGTTATTTGCTAACGTGTTATCTATCCCTATGGTATGAACTGGCTATTTTATCAAAGATAAGTATTAATACTAATATTATGAGATTCTTACCACATAAATTACACCTGTACGAATTTAAATTTTTAAAGAAAACAATTTATAGATAGCTATTAAAGTGTTGAAACACAAACATAAACATTTTAGTTAAATCACCCCCCCCCGTTTCACTAAACAATGTTAACTTGCCCAAAGTTTTATTATGTTATATTTCAAGAAAGGTATGTGGAATATCATAAACATAATAAAGATGCTTGATATCTAATATACAAACCTCGTGCCACAATTACAACTATCTGATAATCAAAAGCACCTTAAAATAAAAGTGTCCGATAATGAACAGTGGCGTTCGATATCGGACACATTGCATGACAAAGAAAAAAGGTTTATAGTATGATGTGTTTAAGAATTAAGGATTGAAAAAGTGAATTATATATAGTTTTACCCTACCTTTGATGCTATCAAATGACATCATTATGAAATCCGCTCGCGCGCATTTGCAATGCGTGTGTCGCTTTAGCGAAAAGCTTCTTTTTACTTCTTTTGCT
>DENY01000249.1:0-122 GCA_002359825.1 Bacteroidales bacterium UBA2632 | reverse complement strand
AAGCCATAATTACAACTGTCTGATAATCAAAAGCAGTGCACAAACGTTAGAAAACCATTCTTGTAAAGCACTTTACACCCTTTTTATCGTTGTTGAGAGTGCATGTTGCGTGCCTTTTATGC
>DENY01000057.1:329-5785 GCA_002359825.1 Bacteroidales bacterium UBA2632 | reverse complement strand
TAAGGCAAGAAACTTTTTTCTTGAGGTATTGTGCACATGCCGAGGTGCACAGCAATTGATATTTCAATCACAGATTGCTCAGAAGATTAAATGCATGTAATCAAAGATGGGTGTTCTTTTGCTAAGCAACACACAGATTACAAATCGACACGAGCGGTAGACAAGTCATTTTAATTTTGAACTGTTAACTTTTAACTCTTTTAGTCCTCCATTTGCAAAGTAGATGACCCAATATGACTGCCATCAGCAAAGATATCCACTTTATATGTTCCTGGCATCAAGAATTCATCGATGTCATAGTATAAAGCCACACCAGTTTCCTCACCACCATACTCTGTGATGCGCATGCTTGAATAGGCAATCTCTTTGTTTTCGAAAGGGAATCTATAGTTCGGGTTCTTTGTCAATACACTACCATCGGGTTGCATGATGCGAGCATAAATGGTGCGTTCGCCTGGTTCGGCAGTAATGTTGCGCGAAATAGTGAATGAAATAAGGAATTGCTCACTCTTTCGTAGTCTTTTTTGTGTGCGTCCTCGGGCATCTACGGCTTTTATTGACACATTGGTAGCAACCAATTTGGCCGCTAGAGAAACCTTCTCGGTCAACTGTTTTTTCTCTTCCGACACCACGTTTAGGGTACGAGTTGTCTCTTTCATCCTTTTGCTTATTTGTACATTGTCAGCTTTCAGCTCTTCATTCAAGCGGTGCAATGAGTCTATTTGCTGAATATACGATTTCAATATCTTGCGCAGGGTGCCAAGTTCATCTTTCAGTCGACGTATTTCCGCTTGATCTGTTGCTTTGGTCACCTTCAGCTCTTCCATCAAACGTTGTACTTTGGCTTGTTCGTTTTCCAATTTATAGAGTAACGAATCGTTTTCTACACTAAACTTAAAGCCCTCGTACTGCATCGAGATGCTTTCGTACTCGTCTTCCAATTCTGCTTTGTCAATCGTGTATTGTTCCTGCATTTCGGTAATCTGCTTATCTTTGCTGAAAACAAAATAAGCAGTAATGCCAAGAGCAAGTGCCATCACTACGATTATTGCAATGAGTTGAGCGGTTCTATCTTTAAAATCTAGTTTCATACCTTATAAAAATTGAAGACAAAAGTAGTAGTTTTTACAATTAAATCAAAATAGAACGCTTTGTTTCAAGCATTCTTAATGGTTTGCAAGTTTTTGTATTCACTTTGCAACCAAAACGCATCCTAAAATATAGACAACTCGGTGTGTGTCGTAAATTCTTCCAAAAAGAGCATCCCTTTGTAAGAATTTCCTTTCGGATTGAGGCGCGGGCTCCATACTGTGATACAATACCGTTGTGGGTGAATGGCCACAATGCCTCCACCAATACCGCTTTTGCCTGGCAAGCCCACTTTGAATGTAAACTGCCCCGACTCGTCATAAAATCCGCACGATTGCATCAATGCATTGGCGCGTTTTGTGCGACTGGGCGACAGAACCCTTTTGCCAGAGTAGGGGACAACTCCATTGTTTGCCAAGAAGAGAAAACTTTTGGACAATTCCTCACAACTCATCTCAATGGAGCAGATATGAAAGTAGAGGTCCATCACTTCTTCAATATTGTTGTGGATGTTGCCAAATGATTTCATGAAGTTGACCAACGCCATATTGATATATCCACTGGCTCTTTCAGACTCCGCAACACGATAGTTGAAGTTGATACTATCAATTCCCGACAGTTCTCGAATGAAAGCAAGTGTTTCTTCTTTGGGCGATGCCAGTTCGCTCACCAATATATCGCAAATCACAATAGCACCCGCATTAATGAATGGATTGCGCGGAATACCTTTATCACTTTCCAACTGCACCAAGGAGTTGAACGCTGTTCCACTTGGTTCTACACCCACTCGTTCCCACAATTCGCTTTTGATGCGAGAATAAGCCAATACATACGAAAACACTTTTGCAATACTCTGAATTGAAAACCTAACTTCTGAATCACCAAAGGCGAACATTTCCCCTTCGATGGTGGTAAGTTGTACCCCAAAGTTATTGGGATTTACTTTAGAAAGCTCGGGAATATAATCGGCGACATGCCCCCGGTCTTCTATCTTAGAAAGCTCAGCATGTATCTCTTCAAATATTTTCTTGTAATCCATTATGACAGATGTTTTGCAAGTTATTACTGATATTGAATGTAGATGGGTCGTGGTTTCAGTTTCATCACCTCTTCGGGTTTCAGCAAGCGATGAGGAGCTGGCTTAATATCATTTTTGTAAAATATTTTAAATCCTGTGAACTGAACAGGTTCTTTTCTGATATATCTTTCGTAAGTGCTATATTTCAATTGAGGTCCACCCCAACCATCCATATCCATTACAATTTGCACTTCAGGATGTCTTTTTATGTTTTTATAATTGGTCACCATTCCTTGCGTAAAGCGGTGAACGATTAATATTTTTGGTGGTAAGTTGTTATCCCGCACCAATTGAGCTAAATAGTTTGTAACTGCATTGATGTCTTCAGCATCGAAAGTGCCAATTTTCTTTCCTGGTACATGTCCCTCTTTCATCGAAAATTCAGGATCTATACCAAAATGCACGTGTGACATTTTCAAGTACTTCTCCAATGCTTGCGCCTCCTTCAGTACTGAGCTATGACCTACTTGGACGTCTAAAAATAACAAGGCATCCTCCATTTTTGCAATAGCCAATGCAGAATCAATTTGACTATCGGGCATACGCAATCTATAAGTGTTGTCTTTCATTGCACCAATTTGTGCTGTGGCAGCAATGTAGTGTATTGCCGGAATTACTGGAGTTTCTGGATCAGCCGCTTGCCATGCCGCAACTTCATCTTTCAACATGCGCCACATCTCTTTGGGAGGATATTCACCCAATGCTCCCATGTTTTTGGAGTACAGATTGCCATAATAGCACACAATCCGTTTGAATGGAAATATGGCTCCTTCCAGTGGATACTCATCATTGGCAACGGGCCACAATCCAGTTGTATCACCATTTACCATGTGCGTCATCATCTTGTCATACTCCCTAGAGTCCACAAATTTTGTTTTTTTTGTAGCTTTACTTTCATTGAGACTGTCAGTTTTGATTTCAGTTGAGGCAAGTGTGTCCGATATGTCTCTTTTTTTGTTCGATTTATTTTCAGAATGTAGGGTGCATCCTGCCAATAGCACGAGAGAAAAAAGCAGGGAAAGAGTTGTTGTAGTGTATTGCATAAAAGGGATTTATATTTGTTATTTTTCTATTGATGCAAATATACTTTAATATGCTGATATATGCGATGGTTGAAGAAACATATTTCGTAAAAGTAGCGCACACGCATTGCAAATAAGTGCGAGCGAGATAGGTTTATATCAGGATGTGTAATTTTGTCACAAAATGCTATGCTAATTGATTGGATTATGGCCTTTTTAGCGTTAAAATGCATAAAGTCACTCGCCTTTTATCCATTCCAACGACAAAATGCCCTAATGCCACCCGCCTTTTGTCCTTTTCAACGATAAAATGCATAATATCCACCCGCCTTTTGTCCATTTTAGCTTGAAAAAGCAGAAATGCCACATGGCTTTTATCCATTTGAACGACAAAAAGCATAAAAGGCACCCGCCTCTGGGTCTTTTTTGCGTAAAAATGTGTACAAAGTATTTGACCACTTATTCAATTGAACAAAATACGCATTCATTTGNNAGAATGTAGATACTTGCACATCTTTCTCTTAGCAATAGAATAAATAACCCAATAATACGAAAACTATGACACTCGATTTACTTTTCTTGAATGATGTTCATGGCTATTTAGAGCCACACGCTGAGTTGTTTTATAACAACGAAAAGGAATATTTAGAAGAAGTTGGTGGATATGCTCGCATTGCTTCCTTGATTAAAGAATTGAGACAAAACAATTCAAACACATTACTTTTTGATGGAGGTGATACCTTTCATGGGACATTGGCATTGGTGGAATCCAAAGGTGAGGCTTTAATTCCTATACTCAACAAGTTTGACTTTCAAGCAATGGTCGGTCATTGGGATTTTGGTTATGGCCCCGAACAATTAAAAAGTATTTTGTCTCAATTTAACTATCCCATGTTGGGTATCAATGTGTTTCGCACAGATGGGACTCTATTTTTGAAACCTTACACAATGTTTTCAGTAGCAGAAATAAAAGTGGGGGTAATGGGAATTTGCTCCAATATAATTGATAAAACAATGCCCAAACATTTTAGTGAAGGATTGAATATTACAAGTGGATTGGATGAGTTGCCTCATTACATAGAAAAAATGAGAAATGAGGGTGCCCACCTCATAATCCTCCTTTCTCACAATGGTTTCCCGCAAGATGTTCATATTCTCAATCAAGTTGATGGTGTAGATGTGTGCTTGAGTGCACATACACTCAATAGATTGTACGAAAGTATTGTTGTAAATAACACAATTGTTATTCAAAGTGGTTGTCACGGTTCTTTTTTAGGACATCTTCGATTGGATATTCAAGACAAGGAAATTAAGTCTCATGTGTATGATTTACGTAAGATGGATGATGAAATACAACCAGACAAAGAAATTGCAGAGTTGGTGAGCAACGCAATGAAAACTTACGAGGAATCGAAAAAGAAGGTTGTGGGTGCTACCAATCATATTTTACACCGTTATAATACATTGAATTCCTCGATGGACGATTTTTTATTGTCTGCTATTAGACATGTAAGTAATACCAGAATAGCCTTTTCAAATGGGTGGCGATATGGAGTACCTATTGCGAAAGGTGATATCACCGAAATGGATTTGTATAATATTATACCCATGAACCCAGTTGTATCAACTGTGGAATTAACAGGAAAAGAGATTAAAGAGATGTTGGAAGAGAATTTAGAACGAACATTTTCTTCAAATCCGCTTGATCAAATGGGAGGATACATCAAGAGGTGTGTGGGGCTTCGAGTAAACTTAAGAATTGAGAATCCAAAGAATCATCGTATTCAAGAAATTTATTTTGATGACAAACATTTAGAGCTCGATACATATTATAAAGTTAGCTATGTTACATCGCAAGGAGTACCTCCCAATATAGGTCGCAATAGAGTGGACATGGATATTCACGCAGTAGAAGCAATGAAACAATTTCTTGTTTCACACCCCCTGTCTGAAAGATCGAGCACAAAAGCTTTTAATTTGGTATAAGAAAGTCTAGCTTCCATTTAATTGAGCATTACACATTCAGATTTAGGAGAAAATGGATATATTAAGTTCTCTTTTTGCCCAAGCAGACATCTTGATTGTTGCACTGATATTCGTTTTGGGTATTGTAGCATTCATCCTCTCCACCATATCGGGTGGGGGAGGTGGGTTGGTTTTGGTGCCAGTTCTCAATTGGCTAATTGGCGTGAGTCAAACTGCTCCAGTACTCAACTTAGGCTCCTTCTTGGGTCGCCCGGCTCGCTTAATCATTTTCTGGAAACACA
>DENY01000057.1:0-197 GCA_002359825.1 Bacteroidales bacterium UBA2632 | reverse complement strand
CCATGGTATTTTGTACCCATTGGCTTGTTGGTATCTGTGTTGGGTACAGTGATAGGTGCTTTGGGACCCGTTCTCAATCCTTTTTATCTAAATTACGGATTGGAAAAGGAAGAGTTGATTGCCACAAAAACTGCCAACTCATTTCTGATGGGAATATCACAGATTAGTAGCTATGCCTTTTTCGGATTGTTGCACAA
>DENY01000018.1:795-7989 GCA_002359825.1 Bacteroidales bacterium UBA2632 | reverse complement strand
CAATTCGCTATAGCGGAATACTTGCGTGATATCAAGAAAGATGTATGGTTTACAGTGATTAGTTTTAAATATGTTTCATTACCAACGAGAGAGAAAAATTACTATTAAATCGATTTAAGAAGTGACTATCATTTCTCTTATAAGCGCACCAATTCTACATTTGTTGACAACATGATTTACAGCTTCTTTTTAAGTAACATTAATCTGCTCAATTTGAACTTTAAATCCTATTTTTACTTATATCCATACATTTGTGGTTTTGATAAAAACAATTAAGAATTTGGACAAAAATGGGAATTACATTAGATATTGACACCAAAATCATTCTAAAAGAAGCTGAGGCTTTTTGTGCTGAAGAGGGCATAGAAATAAAACTCATATATGAGTTACCTGATAGTCTATTAGAAGTTATCTCAAAGAGAACTAATGAAGTTTCCACCCTATATTACGCAAGTGTTGATATGCTGAAGAAGCGTATAAAGAATGGGTGTTTTATATTAATGAAAGATGAACATATTTATGGACACATATTTATTCACAAGCACCAATTTAAAAAGTATTTTATATATGAACGCTCGACTTTGTGGATTGATAGTAAGTATCGCAAATATAATTTAGGATTATTATTAATGGAAAGGATTACGGATTTATATAACGATACTTTTCTTATTTCGATTGCAAGAGCTCCTAAGGTTCATTACTATAATGAGCTATTAGGAATGAGGCATATTACCTTATCTGAAATGTCCACTCTGCTGGTTGAAGAGTTGGAGAAGTTGGGCAAGTTAAGAGATGAGAAAAATTACAGGTATTATATTAATACATATTTTGATTCAAAAATTCAATTATTAAAATAAGCCTGTTTATAACAAACAGATGCAGATCGATGCCACCCTTCTTATCCCGAGTGCCTGTCGGGAGGATCAGGTCAACCCATGCAATTTATCTATCCTTATTACAATGCAACTATCAAGCTGACCAAACAATTGGATGGTTCAATCGGTAAAACAATTTTTGAATTGGCACACCAGGATCCTTCAAAGACGGTCTATTGGCATTTGGACGAAGACTATGTGGGCGTAACTTCCGATGTACATCAAATGGAACTTTCACCCAGCAGAGGCAAACATCGAGTAACTGTGGTGGATGAGACAGGGAACTCTTTGGGGGTGGAGTTTCAGGTGGAGTGGTGTTGAGTATGTTTTTATATCAGCTAACCAAATAAAATCTCTCATCCTCTTCTTTACAACAAAACAATTCCATTCTATTTTTTGTTACTTTAATAATCCTTTATAAAGAAGAAAAGAGATATAACTAACTCATCACCGTAAAATTTAAAACTATGTATGTAAAAAATTTAAGCGAATTAAAAAAAGCACTGAAAACTAATCAACCATCGATCAAAGTTAAAGATAAAGCGTTAAGAACGAAAATTATAAAATCTGCAATGAAAAAAGGAAGATTATATAGTTTTGATGACCAAAAAATAAGTAGTAAAGGACATTTACCGGGAATGATACCAGGTTTAATTGCTGAAACCACCAATAGTAAATTGAGTATTGCAAACCTTATTAGCTTACTTCCTGTTTTTGCTTTATATAGGAAGTATAATACTAAAGTCATTATCAATAATGATGGAACTTTAAGCATTGAAAATGAAGACTTTCCTGAGGTAAAAACAAAGGCTGATAAATATTAAATTGTAAGTAACACATCGGCTAACATTTGCATTCTTACAAGCGGGATCGAATTTACTCTCCCCCTCTTGCACGTTTGTGTCGTGTGGTTCATTGGAAAGTATTAAATATAAATCAATTAAAAACAGTTACTTATGGGATTAATTATTGTATTGGTTATAGTTGCCATTGTTGTATTGTACGGTGTTGGTGTTTACAACAAGTTGGTGAGATTTAGAACTCTCGTTGAAGAGGCATGGAGTGGAATTAATGTGCAGTTGAAGAAACGTCACGATTTAATTCCCAATCTAATGGAAACTGTAAGAGGATATGCAACTCATGAGCGAGAAACATTTGAAAGTGTTACCCGAGCTCGCACCTCTGCTATTCAGGCACAAGATGTGAAGACACAGGAGGTTGCAGAAAATCAATTGAGCGGAGCTTTGATGCGATTGATGGCAATATCGGAGCGATATCCTGAACTCAAGGCAAATCAAAATTTTATGCAACTACAGGAACAATTGGGCATAATTGAAACTGATATTGAGAAGTCGAGAAGATACTACAACGGAGCTGTGCGACAAAAGAACATTGCGATAGATACTTTCCCAAGCAATATGGTAGCCAATATGTTCAGCTTCAGTAAATCGCCCTTCTTCGAACTTGACAGTGAGGCCGAAAAGGCTGTTCCGCAAATTAAATTCTAATGCGTCGCTTATTTGTTATACTACTCATTGCCATTTTTCCTGTGGTACTCTTATCGCAGGAAGAGAGAATATATACCCATCATTCCGATATTGTAGTAGATACTACGGGGATTATCAGAGTTAGCGAGAAAATAAGAATTTATGCCAATGGCGATCTATTTAAACGAGGTATAACAAGAGCTCTTCCCATTACACGTAAAGATGTAGATGGCAACAACATAAAAATAGATTATACCATTCTCAATGTGTATAAGAATGGTGAGAAAGAGTCATATTTCACAGATAGAGAAGGTGGCGATTTGGTGATTTATGTAGGCAATAAGAATAAAATGTTGTCACCTGGATATTACGACTATGAAATAATATATGAGAGTGCAGGTCAAATAGGATTTTTCGATGAATTCGATGAATTGGGCTGGAATGTAAATGGGGAGTCCGATAGAACAGTCGATTTGGTAAGTTGCGAAGTGCATCTGCCCCACAATGCAACCATCATAAGCCATAGATGCTACACGGGAGTTTTTGGTTCAACAAGTGAGAGTGATTGCACATCGGAAAGCGATACTGATAATGTTTTCAGTGCTTCCACTATCAACCTACAGCCCAATGAAATGATGACCATTTATGTGGGTTTTGAAAAAGGCATTGTGCATCAGCCCGTAGTTAAAGAGACGGCACTGTCGCGTTTTCTCTTATGGCTTGATAAGATGGGCCTTTGGTTTATAAATTTAATCATCATTGTTCCACTCTATTTTTATTACATNNGCCACTTGGCGCAAACATGGCAAAGATTATCCTCAACCCATTGCCATACCACAGTTTACTCCTCCCAATAATATGTCTCCTGCGAGCGTTGGCATGATTCATGATGAAGTTTTCGATTTTAGTCTCATTTCCACCTCCATTATCAATCTTGCCGTAAAAGGTTTCTTGCGCATCGAGGAAGTCGAACGCAAAGGTGTATTCTCTTTTGGAGCAAAAGATTACAAACTTATAAAGCTAAAAGAAGTTGAAAGCAACTTACCCTCTGAAGAAGCAATCATACTGAATCAACTTTTTGCTAAAAGCAATGAAATCACTTTGGGAAGCAAGTATAACAGTAATGTGCAAACAATGATGCTTAGTTATCAGAAGGATTTGCAAATCCAACACAAGAAAACATTGAAAGAAGGACAAAACCTTAAATTTAAAATTCTTCCATGGTTTGTATTGATTCTTTATCTCATACTCTTGATCTACTTTGGCAGTAAAGTATCACCGGATCTATTCTTAACTTTTGCCGCATTCAGTATTCCTACTTATGTGGTGGTGACATTAGTATTGGCTATAATTGCTCTCATCCGCAAAAGAAAACAGGAATACCTGAACGCCATCTCTGTAAGCTTGGCTATAATAGTGGGCGTCATGGGAGTATTTTATAACTCTCCCAACCACCTCCTAACCGAAACAGCTGTAGCTATATTTATAGGAGCTATATTTGTAATAATAGGCCATTTGCTCTATTTATATTTGATAGTTAGACCTGGCAAGGAAAAACTGAAAATGCAAGCAGATATAGAGGGCTTGAAGATGTACATTAGCTTGGCCGAAGAGAAACAAATGCAATATTTCAATCCTCCTAAAGTCACGCCAGATGTGTTTGAGCGACTACTTCCTTATGCTATTGCCTTGAAAACCGAAAAAGTATGGGGCGACAAGTTCGAAAACACCCTTCTCCAATCCATGCAATCCGCAGACTCCTATGCACCCATTTGGTATTATGGTACAGCAATGCGTCCAAGAAGCTTTTCTAACAATCTGCGCCAGTCCCTCACCAGCAATATCCAACAAAGTGCAACTTCTCCCAAAAGCTCTGGTAATTGGAGTAGTGGTTCATTTGGAGGCGGCTCTGTGGGTGGCGGAGGGGGTGGGGGGAGAAGTGGAGGGTGGTGAGAATAGGCTAATCCAAGGTTTGTTTTACATGAATTCTAACACAATTTTTCAATAATGAGTTTTTTGTTGCAATATTTAGCTTTTTACAAAAAGATGTTGTAGTTTTAGGGCATAATTTAATAAGCCTGGATGTAATTAAGTTCATTTCATCTCTAATGGTAGAGCAGAAATCGATATTAGTAAAGAGGTACATTCGTATATGCACAAAATTTACAATTTAGGAATAATATCAACAAGACGCATAATGAATAGGTTTTTAAATATTTTCTATAGCATTTTTAAAGGAAGGGTATACGCTATGGATAAAAGTGGGTGTTGACAATGTTGTTTATTTAATGCTCATACTAAACGTTAGTTAAACGTTTATTGCATATAGGCGAGAAAACATACAAACTATGGATTATTTATATGAAAATTTAGGCGACGAAAGATTTCAAGAGTTTTGCAATTGCCTGGTAGCGAAGGAATTTCCCGATTCTCAATCATTCCCTGTAGGACAACCAGATGGAGGCAGGGACTCTTTAGTATATTTCATGAATTCAACAAAAAAGGAATTTATTGTTTTTCAAGTTAAATTTGTCCGCAATCCCAACTCTATTCCCGATACACATAAGTGGTTGACTGAAATTATAAATGATGAAGCTCCTAAAATAGACAAACTTATTCCTAAAGGTGCGAAAAAATTCTATCTTTTAACCAATGTAAGAGGTACAGCTCATTTGGATGTTGGTTCTAAGGATAAGGTGAATAAAATTCTAGAATCGAGTATTAAAATACCTTCGGTATGTTGGTGGCGAGATGATTTATCAAGACTGTTTGAAAAAGACCCGATATTTAAGTGGTCTTTTCCTGAAATTTTAAATGGACAAGATATTTTAAATTCAATTCTTTTTCAAAATATAAATGAGAATAAAGATAGAAGAGAAAGCGTAATGAAGGCATATTTAGCTGACCAATATTCAACTGATAGTAAAGTTAAGTTTAGACAGATTGATTTAGAAAATAAACTATTCGATTTATTCACTGACGTTCCGATACAGATTCGAAAGTATAATGATAAAAATAAAAGTCTAAAAAGGACATTAAATCATTTTGATAATTATCAAAAAAAGATAATCAACTTTGATGATCATTTCCTTATTGAAGAACGTGAAAATGTTGGTGCAGCAAGTTTTCTTTTGCATCCGAAAATTCAAAATGAAGTTGAAAGAATTCTACTTGAAGGTGGTCCTGGACAAGGTAAATCAACAATATCACAATATATATGTCAAGTTCATCGAGCACGTCTATTAAACAAAATCAACGATTTGGTATTACTACCTGAACACGTTAAAAATACTCCGATACGATTACCATTTAAAATTGATTTAAGACATATTGCGTCATGGGTTGAAAATAAAAACCCATATCAAGGAAGAATAAATGAAGAATACTTTAAAAGTATTTGGAGAAATTCTTTAGAATCTTTTTTAGTAGGTCACATAATTTATCATTCTCAAATCGATGATTTTAACTCCACCGATTTGATTTTNNTAATCTCTATATTGCTAGTTTTTGATGGGTTCGATGAAATTGCCGACATTAAAATAAGAGAAGAGGTTATCGATTTTATTAACAAGGGAATTATTAGAATAACAGAAAACTCTAAATCGTTACAAATTATAATTACAAGCCGACCAGCAGCTTTTTCCGATACTATTGGCTTTTCAACAGATTTATATCCTCATTTTGAGTTAACTGATATTACACCTTCAATTACTAAGGAATATGTAGATAGATGGATAAAAGCAAGTAGATTAGACGATAAAGAAGGCAAAGAAATAAAAAGGTTAGTTGAGGAGAAACTACAACTTCCCCATTTAAAAGATTTGGCAAAAAGCCCAATGCAACTTGCAATTTTTATTAGTCTTTTGAGAACAAGAGGGGAATCTTTACCAAATAAAAGAACAGCTTTATATGATAGCTATATTGAACTTTTTTTTAATCGTGAATCAGAGAAAAATTTCACAATAAGAGACCATAGAGATTTAATAATTGATATTCACCAATATTTAGCTTGGGTCTTGCACTCGGAAGCAGAACTCCATAACAATAGTGGTAGCATAAGTATCGAGGATTTGCAATTAAGATTAAAGTCTTATCTAACTAAGGAAGGACATGAGACAGATATTGCTGATAAGTTATTTCACGTAATGGAAGAAAGAGTATGTGCTTTGGTTTCCAGAGTTCAAGGAACTTATGAATTTGAAGTTCAACCATTGAGAGAATATTTCTGTGCAAAATTTTTATACAATACATCTCCATATTCACCTGTTGGTTCTGAAAAAACAGGTACAAAACCTGAAAGATTTAATGCAATTGCTCGAAACTTCTATTGGCATAATGTAGTACGATTTTTTGCTGGATGTTTTGATAAGGGTGAATTGCCAATGTTAATTCAAAAATTAAGAGAATTACAAGATGATGTGCTATTGAGAAATACAAATTATCCTAGATTATTAACATCACAAATCCTTTCAGATTGGGTCTTTACACAATATCCTTTACTTCTGAAGGATGTTGTTAAGATTATTGTTGATGGAATTAATATTGGAAATATTATAAATCAAGAAGGTCGTAGTGGTCATAACGAACCTATTCTATTACCTAATAATTGTGGTCGTTTAGAATTAATAAATGAATGTTTTGAGCAGTTAAAGAAATTTCCAAAGAAAGATTACGCTCATGAACTAATTGGTATAGTAAGGAATAATCCTTATCAAACATTAGAGCTTTGGTTAAGTAATTTAAAAAATCTAAATGATGAAAATCTCACTAAGTGGTTTGAATATGCTTATCTCTTAGAGATTATTCACAAAATTGACAACATGAAGCTTTGG
>DENY01000018.1:326-773 GCA_002359825.1 Bacteroidales bacterium UBA2632 | reverse complement strand
ATATAATTAAAGAAGGTGATTTTAAACAAAGGGAGATTCGATTACAAATTTTAATTGATGGAAACAAACTTGATGTAATTGATACAGACCTTGATTTAAAAAAAATAGTTTTAAACGGAATACTTCAAAGTAATATTTCAGTACATCAAAGAAAGTATTCTAATCATAGTTTACAGTTCTTGACTATTATACTTCACCCATATTTATTGATTAATATATTGAATAGTGATAATTCTAATATTCCTTTTTTAAATTCAGTTTCTCAAAGAGTAAGAAACTATCCACAAGATATTAATCAACTAAAATTTATTAATACATTCATAGTAAAAGACGAGATTGATGAATCTGTTAAGAAATTCACAAATTTGATTTCCGAAAGTTTAAATGTGGAAATTTCAAAGTGGAAAAATAATATAGAACCATGGGATTTATTAGTGGAAAGTTTTA
>DENY01000018.1:0-170 GCA_002359825.1 Bacteroidales bacterium UBA2632 | reverse complement strand
TTTATGTAAACGTTCAAGATGTGCAAGAATGAAATCTGGGAATGTTAAATATTGGGAATTGCAATTGCAGAATTCAACTGACATTACATTCACACTTCTTGTCTTATTTACTTGGGTGACCCCCAAAACAATTATTCAGCTTATTGAACACTTAACCCACATTGCAGTAA
>DENY01000086.1:12308-12787 GCA_002359825.1 Bacteroidales bacterium UBA2632 | reverse complement strand
GAGTATGCTGATGTACTTCAGATACCAGCTTTCTTGTGTCGTCAAACAGAATTGTTGATTGCTGCAGCCAAAACAGGTAAAATTGTGAACATCAAGAAAGGACAATTTCTTTCGGCCGAGAGCATGCAATTTGCAGCGCAAAAAGTAGTAGACTCGGGCAACAATAATGTGATGCTCACAGAAAGAGGTTCGTCTTTTGGTTACAACGATCTAATTGTCGATTATCGAGGCATTCCTACTATGAAAAAGTTTGGGTTCCCTGTTGTGATGGATGTTACACACAGTTTGCAACAGCCCAACCAAGCATCAGGAATTACAGGCGGTCAGCCTGAATTGATTGAGATCATTTCAAAAGCTGCTATTGCTGTTGGTGTAGATGGCATTTTCATAGAGACTCATCCTACTCCCACCACTGCAAAATCAGATGGTGCTAATATGTTGCCACTTGACCAATTGGAAGCGTTACTGACAAAACTTGA
>DENY01000086.1:0-12288 GCA_002359825.1 Bacteroidales bacterium UBA2632 | reverse complement strand
AAAATATTGCTGGCATCCAACTCTCCTCGTAGAGAAGAATTGCTGAGAGGAATCGATATTGATTTTGAAATTAAGGTGCTACCAAATATTGACGAATCATACCCTTTAGATTTACCTGTGGAAGAAGTGGCTGAATTTGTAGCACAAATTAAAGCCAAATCTTATATCAGCATTCTCAAAGAAGATGAATTGTTGATTACCGCTGACACGGTAGTCGTTCTAGATGGAACAATTTATGGGAAACCTATCAATAAGAAAGATGCAGCAGAAATGTTGCGCAGCTTATCGGGTAGAACACACCGTGTCATTTCTGGAGTATGCTTAACATCGATAACGAAACAAACATCTTTCTCAGTTGCTTCTGATGTTGAATTTGAACAATTGACTGTTGAAGAGATTGAATATTATATAGAACGCTATTCTCCTTTTGACAAAGCAGGCTCCTATGGTGTTCAAGAATGGATTGGCTATATAGGTGTGAAACAAATCAATGGTTCATACTTCAATATAATGGGACTACCCATTCAGCGCTTATACAGAGAGTTGATAAGCTTTTAATTTTTCAGAAATCAGACTTCAAATACAAAAGAAATTTAAACCCTATGCTTACAGTAGAAAAAATTGGTGGAACATCCATGTCACAATTTCAAGATGTTCTCAAAAACATAATAAAAGGAACACGTAAAAACGATGATTTATATAACCGTATCTTTGTTGTTTCGGCATATAACAATGTTACCAACTGGCTTTTGGAACATAAAAAGACAGATGAACCTGGCATTTACAATAAGTTTCTGAATGGCGAAGATTTCAGTAGCGCCCTCGATTCTTTTTGCAAACGACTATTATTGATAAATGATGGCTTTGCAGATATTGGTTTGGATTTAAAAGAAGCTAGCGATTTTATACGCTTCCGTGTAGATCAAGCAAAAACTCTACTGTATAGCTTGAATAAAGTAATGGCATCGGGCTATGTGAACATGGTTGATATTTCTCTTGCAGCAAGAGAAATACTCGCTTCTATAGGTGAAGCACATTCGGGATGGAACTCTGTCAACATTCTCAACAACAATGGCATCAATGCAAGGTTTATAGATTTATGTGGATTTAACGACAATGTTCCTCTCACCATTGATGAGCGCATTCACAGAGAATTTTCTGATATTGATTTTGAAAAAGTGCTGTGTGTTGCCACTGGTTACACCAAAGGGACTGAAGGTATTATGCGCGCATTTGATAGAGGATATTCTGAGGTAACTTTTAGTAAAATTGCTGTTGAAGTGAAAGCAGATGAAGCGGTGATTCATAAGGAGTACCATTTGTCGAGTGCCGACCCTAAAATAGTTGGCATAGAAAACTCAATTCCTGTTGGTTACACCAATTTCATAATAGCCGACCAATTAGCAGATATTGGCATGGAGGCAATTCATCCGAAGGCAGCAAAACCTCTTGAATTGGCCAATATCAATATCCGTATAAAAAACACATTTGAACCCGAACATCCAGGTACTCTCATTTCAAAGGATTATATATCACCTCATGCACGTGCCGAAATAGTGACTGGATCACGAAAAGTGATTGCCTTGGAAGTACATGACCCCATGATGGTGGGTGAAGTAGGTTTTGACTTAGGGATAATGCAGTATTTCCATAAGCATAAGGTGAGTTATATTTTGAAATCAACCAATGCAAACTCTATAACCACAGTTATTTGGGAAAACGAAAACGCAAAGAATCTAATTCAAGAATTAACTTCAAACTACTATCGTGTAACCACTTTGCCAAGTGCTATAGTCAGTGTTCTGGGGACAAATATAGCTATGCCAGGTTTCTTATATAAAGCAAGCAAAGCATTGTACGAAAAAGGGATCAATATCGAGAGTTTTGGGCAGTCTTTGAATCAGGTGAATATGCAATTTGTAATAAAAAGAGATTGCTATGAAGATGCTGTGATAGCACTGAATGATGCTTTCGTGAAGTAGCACTTGAATTTGTGTCAGTATCTTATTCAAATAACAAAAGAGTGCTTTGATTGTTTCTATTCTATCAAATTTAAAAACATACGCCACTCTTATAACTTACAACAAATTAATTTCTTATGGAAGAGTTTGAAAAGAATAATACTAATACACCTCCAACACCCAGGAAAGGTTTTGTGTCTCGACATACAACTACTCTAAAAGTAATAGTTGTAGGAATACTAACACTTTTGTTGCTTATTCCATTAAGCATGATAAGCAGCCTTATCTATGAGCGACTGGATACGAAAAGAAATGCAGAGCTAGAAATAACTTCAAAATGGAGTGGCGAACAAATTATTACGGGTCCTTGCATAGTAATTCCATACACTCAGGAAATTAAACAGAAAGACAAACAAGAGCTTGTACGTAAAAACTTACTGCTTCTTCCCAACGAAATGAATGTGACGGTGGATGCTAAAGTAGAAAAGCGTAAGCGGGGCATTTATGATGTATCTCTCTATAGTTCTGAATTGCTATTGACAGGCACTTTAAACATGGATGAAATTG
This sequence comes from Bacteroidales bacterium UBA2632, assembly GCA_002359825.1. Lineage (GTDB taxonomy): Bacteria > Bacteroidota > Bacteroidia > Bacteroidales > Dysgonomonadaceae > UBA2632. The sequence goes on along the minus strand of DENY01000086.1, from coordinate 9,760 downwards.
CGAAAACTGGAATAAAACCAGAAGACATGCAATTGAATCAGGCTCGTGTGATAATGGGTATATCCGATTTGAAAGGAATTAGGGAAGGAGTGGTAATGCAGTTAGGTGCGCAAAATTATGATTTTGAGCCTGGAATCCCAGTTGAAAACTTGCACACAGATACTGATCCCATTGGAGGTAAGTCCTTTTATGAAAGAGATTTACAAGTTACCTCACCCAATCTTTCGACTGGAATATTCAGTGCTGGTCTGAATGTAAAAATCGATTCAATAGCAATGAAAGACTTGGCACAAGGAACTCTTCCATTTACTATCAATTTGTATCTAAATGGTTCGCAAGGATTATTCATAGTTCCAATTGGAAAAACAACTACTGCAAAAGTAGAGTCTGATTGGCCAACACCCAGTTTTGGTGGTGATTTTCTTCCTGCAAATCATAATGTAACAGACGAAGGATTTACAGCTAATTGGAAAATAATTGACTTGAATAGGAGCTTTGGACAAACCGTAAATGCAGAAAATGCAACTGCCATTAATCAAATGGCTACTTCGGCTTTTGGAGTCAAGTTTATCCAATCTGTCGACCAATATCAACAAAATGAACGCAGTGCAAAATATGCTATTCTTATCATATTGCTTACGTTTGTTGTTGTGTTTTTTATAGAAGTGTTGAAAAAGAAAGCTGTAAACCCCTTTCAATATTTATTAATAGGATTGGCTTTGGTATTGTTCTACTCTCTCCTTTTATCCTTATCGGAGATATGGGGCTTTAATTTAGCCTATATTGTTGCAGCAATAATGACTACTGTCTTAATTGTTGTACATATGTCGAGCATTCTTAAAAATAGAAACTTGGGATTGTTTATTGGTGCATTGCTAACGTTTCTGTATCTCTTTGTATTTATCTTGATACAAATGGAGAGTTATGCTTTGCTTGTTGGAAGCATCGGATTGTTCTGTATTTTGGCTGTTATTATGTATTTCTCAAAAAAGCTGGAGCTATAAAAACATTATTAAAAGCAATATATTAAAATGTAGAATAACAACTGCCTCTTAGATATGAAAAAAGTGGAAACCTTGTAGGTTCCCACTTTTTTTTAAATTTAGACTTGCATTTTCTCTTTAGTTCAAATCTTCCAAAGCTGCTTGTGCTGCTGCCAATCTTGCAATTGGCACCCGGAATGGTGAACAAGAAACATAGTTAAGACCTACTTGATGACAGAACTTCACAGAGGAAGGTTCACCACCATGTTCTCCACAAATACCGCATTTTAAGTCATGCTTTACTGAGCGACCACCTTCAGTTGCCATTTTCACTAATTGCCCAACTCCATTTTGATCGAGCACCGCAAAAGGATCATGTTTAAGAAATCCCTTATTGATATACATTGGTAGGAATTTAGCAACATCATCGCGACTATAACCAAAGGTTAATTGAGTCAAGTCATTCGTTCCAAATGAAAAGAAATCAGCTGCTGTTGCAATTTTATATGCAGTAAGTGCAGCACGAGGAATTTCAATCATTGTTCCCACTTTGTATTCAACTGTTACACCTTTTTCTTTAAAAACCTTTGCTGCAGTTTCGTCTATAATTGTTTTTTGTGCAAGAAACTCATACAGTATTCCTGTAAGAGGAACCATTATCTCAGGAATTGCTGTAATGCCTTCTTGTTTCAATTCTACTACTGCTTCAATAATAGCACGGGTTTGCATTTCAGTTATTTCAGGATACAAATTACCTAGACGACAACCACGCAAGCCCAACATTGGGTTTGATTCAATTAAGCCATTAATTCTTTCTTTGATCTCTTCAAAAGATACGCCCATCACTCTGGCCATCTCTTCTTGTCCCTTTTCATCGTGAGGAACAAACTCGTGTAATGGTGGGTCAAGCAAGCGAACAGTCACAGGCAAATCTTTCATTGCTGAGAAAATTCCTTTAAAATCTTTCTTTTGTAATGGTAATAGTTTTGAGAGTGCATCGCGACGACCATTTTCATCTTTTGCAAGAATCATTTCGCGCATCGACAATATCTTATCATCTTCAAAGAACATATGTTCTGTTCGGCACAAGCCAATACCGGTAGCTCCAAAATTACGCGCAGTTACTGCATCATGAGGTGTGTCAGCATTGGTGCGAACATCTAACTTCATATATTTATCTGCAATTCTCATCAACTCGTTGAAGTCATCGCCTATCTCGGCATCTTCCGTCTTAATTTTACCTTTATAAATGTTCCCTGTTGTACCATTCAATGAAATCCAATCTCCTTCGTTCAGAACAACACCATTTATTTTCATGGTGCGAGATCTGTAATCAATAGTTGTGTTATTAGCTGCAGACACACAGCATTTACCCATTCCTCTAGCTACTACCGCAGCGTGTGATGTCATTCCTCCGCGTGTGGTTAGAATGCCTCTTGCTACGTTCATACCGCGCAAATCTTCGGGAGATGTCTCAACTCTACAAAGTATGACTTGCTTTCCTTCACTCGCCCACTCTTCTGCTTCATCAGCATGAAATACAATTTGTCCTGTTGCGGCACCTGGAGAAGCAGGTAGTCCATTAGTTAAACGATCAGCAGTTGCCAATGCTTTTTTATCAAATACAGGATGCAGCAACTCGTCTAGTTTTTCAGCTTCACAACGCTTTATCACGTCTGTTTCTGTGATATATCCCTGATGATACATGTCCATTGCAATCTTTATCATTGCAGCACCTGTACGTTTGCCATTTCGTGTTTGTAAAATCCACAATTTACCATCTTGTATGGTAAATTCAAGATCTTGCATGTCTTTGAAATAATTTTCAAGCTTTTGTTGTGTCTCAATCAACTCGGCAGCACAATCAGGTAGCACTTCCTCTAAAGAAGGATATTTTGCTGCTCTTGTCGCTTCATCAACACCTTGCAACTTCGCCCATCTTTTTGATCCTTCGATTGTAATTTCTTGAGGAGTACGTACACCTGCAACTACGTCTTCACCCTGTGCATTAATTAAATATTCACCATTAAAGATATCTTCTCCCGTTGCAGCATCACGCGTAAACGCAACACCAGTAGCCGATGTATTGCCCATATTGCCATATACCATGGCTTGAACATTTACTGCAGTGCCCCATTCGTCAGGGAAATTATTCATTTTGCGGTATAAGATGGCTCTATCATTCATCCAGCTATCAAACACAGCGCAAATAGCACCCCAGAGTTGTTCCCAAGGAGATTCAGGAAAATCGTGTCCTGTTTGTTTTTTAACAGCTTGTTTGAAGTCTTTTATCATAACTTTCAAATCTTCTACTGTTAAATCAGTATCCAATTCAATCCCTTTTTTATCTTTTGTTTTTTCCATTATTTCTTCAAATGGATCTCTGTCGTCTTTGTTTTCTGGTTTCATACCCAAAACAACACCACCATACATTTGAATAAACCTACGATAAGAATCCCAAGCAAACCATTCATTGCCTGACTTCTTGGCAATTCCTTGTACTGCGTCGTCATTTAAACCAAGATTCAAAACTGTATCCATCATTCCTGGCATAGAAACACGAGCACCAGAACGAACTGATACTAAACAGGGGTTTTCTTTATCCCCAAATTTCGTTCCAGTGAGGTTTTCAACAAATTCCATAGATTTCTCAACCTCATCTTTCAAAAGATCGATAACAGCATCTAGTCCTAATTTGTTATATTCCGCACTCACATCAGTAGTAATTGTAAATCCAGGAGGTACGGGTACTCCAATTAAATTCATCTCAGCAAGGTTTGCTCCTTTCCCTCCAAGCAGGCTCTTCATGTCTGCTCTACCTTCGGCAATTCCATTTCCGAAATTGTAAACTCTTTTTTTATTCATCGTTGTTTTTATTAATTATAGATTTGATGATTAGTTAATCTAATTTTATGAATTTCCCTTTTGAGTATTTTTCTAACTTAATTTAGACTGTCATTTTCATTTTTTTGTAACAACTCCCTACTATTGGTCTCTTGATCCATTAAGTGAATAGAGTCTTGAAGAGATCTAGTAGAATCTTTAGTTAATTGCATGGAATCATTCAGTAGGAGTGTTGAATCATTGACTTCAATATTGCCTAAAGATATCTCATAAATTTGGATAGGTATAGGTGGGAAATTACCGCTTAAATTTATAAATCCATTCAAGGAAACTATAGTATCCTTTTCTATTTGTCTAGGTATATTATAAGAATATGATTTGTTTTCTTCTAGCTTTTCACCTTGAAAAATAATGGTATCAGCATATTCAATTCTAAGCATAGTCTTTAGTGAATATGTATCTAGTGGAAAAACTCCCAGTGTTTTAAATTTGAAGTAAATGCTGTCAGAGTCTGCAAAACGATCGGCGAGCTGTGTAGAGTCTAGCTCAAATTTAAAGCTACGACTACAGCCAATACCCGCAATACGGAAATGAGGAGGAATGTAATCGGAAGATCTCATTTCGTCTTCATATCCTTTAGATGATTCAGCCAAACTCAATTGTTCAACTGCACTTTGGTTGCGTTGTAAACGAGATTTAACAGAATCGTTTATCCGCAGATAAATATCGATATTATCAGAATACCACGATAGCGAAGTGTCCCATCGAGCTTCAGATATTTTGTGTTTTTCAAGGACTTGCTCAATTAATGCTTCTTTATTTTGAGATTCGGCAAACTTTTGATAATCATTGTCAATGATTGCCTCCGCAATATACATATCATACATTACGCTCTCCATCTTTTTCCGTGAGAGAACTTCACTTGGTCGATTCTGACAAGAAAAAGCTATCATTGTAAGAAACAACAAAAAAAGATATTTGAATAGTTTATCCATTCATTTTGCTTATTGCCTTTTGTTTATCTTTCTCTGTTTGCAAGGAATGTGACAATGTCTTTCGATAAAACAGAAGTAACAATACCACTCCTACTGAGATAGATGCATCGGCCAAATTAAAAATAAAGCGGAAAAACAATATTTCAGTTCCTCCCCAAAAAGGGACCCAATTAGGTAAAGTTGTTTCTATGAGGGGGAAATAGAGCATATCTACGACTTTTCCATGAAGCCAAGATGAATATCCTTCGCCGATAGGTACAAATTGTGCTACATGACCAGGATAACTCGCAGTGAATATCTCACCATAAAATACACTATCGAGAATATTGCCAAAAGCACCCGCCAAAACCATAGATATACAAATGATAAATCCAAGCTTGTAATCTTTTCTTATTATTTTAGCCAGATATATTCCAATAAAAACAACTGCTATAATTCTAAATATGGAAAGGAATATTTTGCCTATAGCTTCAATACCAAAAGCCATACCATTATTTTCAACAAAATAGATTTTAAACCACTTTGTTATCTCAATTGAATCATATAAGGCCATGTTTGTCTTGACCCAAATCTTAGAAATTTGGTCTAACAACAAAATCAAAATTATTACAAGAACAGCAACAAGTCCCTTAGGGATTTTTTCTCTCATAAGTTTCTAAAAGTTCTGATAATATCTATCTTCTTGTTTGACCTTCTTTTGCTTCAATACTAAGTGTTGCGTGAGGGACTGCTCTTAAACGTTCTTTAGGTATTAGCATACCTGTTTCGCGACATACACCATATGTTTTATTTTCGATACGGATGAGCGCAGCTTGCAAGTTTTGAATAAACTTCATCTGGCGCTGAGCCAAACGTCCTGCATCTTCTTTTGAAAGCGTTGACGCACCCTCCTCCATATTTTTAAAGGTAGGTGAAGTATCTGATGTATCATTCCCATCAGCATTAGTAACAGCGGCACGNNATAATAATAGCTTTAAACTCTTCGAGTTCAGCATCCGAATATCTTGTCTTTTCGTTCATAATCTTGACTTTTTATAGCGTAATAAAAAATGCATTACTACCTTTTTGGGTTCTTATAATAATAGTATTTGAATATAGTGCAAAATTAGCAATAAGCGTGTTATAATTAGCACCATTAACATTAAATCTTTTTCACTTCGATAGTTATTATCTCATCGTCAACATCAATCTGTGTGCTATAGGTCTTTTCAGCAACAATTAATTTATCTGCTAAGACTTGAGATTTGATATAATCTGAAAATTGATTGATTGCTGCATCTAACTTCTCATTTGATGAAATGGCAATATCTATTCTGTCTGTTATCTCAAAATCTTGAGATTTGCGCAAATTCTGTATCCTTNNCTTCTTTATGTAAATCATCTGTGATTTCTATATCTAGCGCAACAGTTAATTTGTCTTGATTGGCAACCAACCATCCTGGAATATCTTCAGAGATAATTTCAGTGTCAGACAATTCAATAGTTACATCTTCACCGTTCACAATTAAGTTGAATGAGCCTTCTTTTTCCAGCATTGCAATATCTGTTTGAGACATCTCTTCTACAGCAACTGCTAGTTGCTTCATTATTTTTCCGTATCGAGGCCCAAGTTTATTGAAATCTGGTTTAATGCGTTTCACCAACATAGCATTTGTTGAATCAACAAAGTTAAGATCCTTTACATTCACTTCGTTCAGAATAAGTGATTGTATAGCTTCAATGTTTTGCTTCTGTTCCTCATCTGTAAAAGGAATCATTATCTGAGACAGGGGTTGACGCACTTTGATATTTACTTTGCGGCGCAATGCCAACACAATTGACGATGCGGTTTGTGCCAAATACATTTGTTGTTCCAACGTTTTGTCTATCACTGCCTCGTTGGCAGTTGGGAAATCGGCCAAATGTACCGATTCAAAATCTTCTACACCAGTAACGGAAATTAAATCTAAATAGAGTTTATCAGCATAAAAAGGAGCAATGGGTGCCATTAGTTTTGACACGGTAAGCAAACATTTATAAAGTGTTTGATAGGCCGACAGTTTATCATCAGTCATACCTCCACCCCAAAAGCGTTTTCTGTTCAGTCGTACATACCAGTTACTCAAATTGTCATTAACAAAGCTAGCAATAGCACGTCCTGCTTTGTTTGGTTCATAATTTGTATAAGCTTCATCTACTTCTTTCACCAATGAGTTCAACAATGAAATAATCCATCGATCTATCTCAGGTCTATTCTCAAGGTTAATATCGACTTCCGCGCCAGAAAAATTATCAACATTGGCATAGAGTGTAAAGAAAGAGTAGGTATTGTAGAGTGTTCCAAAAAACTTACGACGAGCTTCTTCTACTCCTTCTATATCAAATTTAAGATTGTCCCATGGAGCAGCATTTGTTATCATATACCATCTCAATGGGTCGGAACCATGCTTGTCGATAGCTTCAAACGGGTCAACAGCATTACCCAATCGTTTAGACATTTTGTTTCCATTCTTGTCTAACACCAATCCATTGGATATTACATTTTTGAATGCCACACTATCTTTTATCATTGTAGAAATGGCATGCAAGGTGAAAAACCATCCACGAGTTTGGTCAACACCCTCGGCAATGAAATCTGCTGGATATACTTTATTGAAATCTTCTTCAGAAATATGAGGATAAAAAACTTGTGCAAAGGGCATAGCACCCGAATCAAACCAAACGTCGATAAGATCCAGTTCGCGCTTCATAGGTTTACCGTTTTCGGACACAAGTATAATATCATCGGCATAAGGACGATGAAGGTCTAACTGGTCGTAATCGAGTTTCTTGCAATCATCTAGATTCAAGTTTGGCCAAGGCAATTTGGTCATCACACCAGCATCAAGCGCAAGCTTCATTTCGTTGCAAAGTTCTTCAACCGAGCCGATACATTTTTCTTCTTTTCCGTCTTCCGTGCGCCATATTGGTAGAGGAGTTCCCCAGTACCTGCTTCGACTCAAATTCCAGTCTTGAAGATTCTCCAACCATTTACCAAAACGACCAGTTCCAGTAGATTGAGGTTTCCAATTAATGGTTTCATTGAGTTCCATCATGCGCTCTTTACAAGCAGTAGTTCTAATGAACCAACTATCCAAAGGATAATAAAGCACAGGCTTGTCTGTACGCCAGCAGTGAGGATAGTTGTGAACTTGTCTTTCGATACGAAATGCTCTGTTTTGCAATTTCAACATCACCGACAAATCAACATCTAGTGTTGCATCTTTTTCAGTGAGTGTTTCATCATAGGCATTCTTTACAAACCTACCAGCATATTCGCCATACAGCTCTGTATTTATATTATCTGCCACAAATGCAGTATCTAGATCATCCAATTTAAAATACTTACCACTCAAATCAACCATTGGGCGTATGTTGCCATCTTTATCAAGAAATGTAAGCCCGGGGACATCGTGTTCTTTACCTACACGAGCATCATCAGCACCAAAAGTTGGAGCAATGTGCACAATACCCGTACCATCTTCGATGGTTACAAAATCGGCAGTAATAACTTTGAAAGCATTGTCTGTAACTTTCACCCAAGGAATCAATTGCTCATATTGCAATCCTGCAAGGTCAGAGCCTTTCCACACTTTATCTAACACACGGTAAGGTACTTTTTTATCGCCTTCTTTATAATCTTCGAGTGATAGTGAAGCGTTCTTTTCGGGGAAATATGTATGGAGCAAGCTCTTTGCTAGCAAGGCAGTCATTGGTTTGCTGGTGTATTGATTATATGTTTGAACTGCCACGTACTCTATGTTCGGACCAACTGCCAACAACATGTTGGAAGGTAGTGTCCATGGAGTAGTTGTCCATGCTAATAGGAATGGCTCTCCAAATTGAGTAAGCTCATCAAAAGGATTCTTTATTTTAAATTGAGCAGTACAAGTAGTATCAGTAACATCCCTATAGCAACCCGGTTGATTCAACTCGTGTGTGCTAAGACCTGTTCCAGCAGCAGGCGAGTAGGGTTGAATGCTATATCCTTTGTATAGAAGATCTTTTTTATACAACTCTTTGAGTAGATACCAAAGTGTCTCGATATAACGATTATCATAAGTTACATAAGGGTCAGACATATCTACCCAATATCCCATAATGCGTGTCAACTCCTCCCACTCTTTGGTGTATTTCATCACCTCAACACGGCAGGCTTGGTTATATTCGTCAACTGATATTTTAGTTCCGATATCTTCTTTGGTAATACCAAGCGATTTCTCAACGCTCAGTTCTACAGGCAATCCATGAGTATCCCATCCAGCCTTTCGGTTTACCAAAAAGCCTTTCATCGTTTTGTACCTGCAAAATATATCTTTAATGGAACGCGCAATCACGTGGTGAATGCCAGGCATACCATTTGCCGAAGGGGGGCCTTCGTAAAAAACAAATTCGGGTTGCCCTTTGCGGGTTGACAAACTTTTTTGAAACACATCTAGCGTGTCCCACTTTTCAAGCATCTCTTTGTTTATCGCAGATAAATCAAATTCGTTATATTCGGGAAACTTATTACTCATTTTCAATCAATTTATACCTTATATAAAATAGAATGCAAAGGTAATAAATTTTTGACAATTGAAAATGACATTGTTCCAATTAGCGTTAAGATTGATAATGAACAAGAGTGCTTGTAGTGAACTGATTTTAAAGTGGCAAGTTTTGAGCATCATTAATCAGCAAGTTTGCACGTATTTAATTCGAAATATTACTTTTGCACGTGCAAATGGGATGAAAGTAAAAACTTTATATGCTTTTGCAAGTGAAATGAGGTTAAAGTATAAACTTTAAGTGCTTTTGCACGTGCAAATAGGGTTAAAGTAAAAACTTTATATGCTTTTGCAAGTGAAATGGGGCTAAAGTATAAACTTTAGGTGCTTTTGTGCGTGCAAATGGGGTTAAAGTATAAACTTTAGGTGCTTT
>DENY01000236.1:4508-5673 GCA_002359825.1 Bacteroidales bacterium UBA2632 | reverse complement strand
TGGTTAAAGCTTCGGTCCATGACAAGGCGGCTCGTTCTCTTTCTGTATAGAAAGGCGCTTCGCGCCAAGCACTCAAGCCATATAAGCGTTGCTCTGTTTCACCCTCCGCTCGGGCATCTTTTGTATGCATATCAAGGCAATAGGCGCATCCGTTTATTTGCGATGCTCTTGTTTTCACCAATTCGTAAAGAGAACGTTCAAGACCTGAATTATGGACATATTTTTCGAGTTCCATCATTCCTTTCAGAGCTTGGGGAGCTACTTTCTGATAATTTAATCGTGACTTCATAAAGTGATTTGTTACATGTCCAACTTCATACAATAAAACATATTTGCATTATTATTGTTTCAACTTATGAAAGCAAATCGTAATACAACCTTAACTACCAATAAAATGNNTATCGAGTCTGTCTTGATTGTAATGGAGGGCGAATGTTCTATCGAGTTGGCAGGTATTCATCATACTTTAAAACAAGGAGATAGCTTTATAGTGCCATCCGAAATTGAACATCAAATCACAGCTATTAAGGATTTTAGAGTCATTCATGTGATGACGAATGATATTGTGTTCGATTTTTTGGATTGAAGTTTTCTCCTACCTCAATTCAATTGTCTGAACCAATGATGTGCTCGATTCTCTTCATTACTTGATTATGTTCATCTACGCCTCTCTCTCTATCTGATTTTAGTTTCACATAGGATTTACCAATTACTTTTCGTGGTTTTACATGTTTAAAAATCAGGGTAACAGTATCTTTTATTTGCAACTACAAATATAAACATTTTTTTTCGATAGGTTAAAGCAAAAATGGATAAAGAATTCATCAATTGCAACTAAAGTTTTGAACACACAATCTGCATAACATATACCTAAAAAATCATTGAGAACAGTCACAGCTATTGGAACTGGTTATCTCAACAGTATGGGGTGGCTATAGTAACTCTAATACAAAGGAAATAACAAATACTACCGTATTTTACGTTGAAAGACGAGCATTCAACGTGAGAGAGTAGATTAATATAAAATGTTTGTTGTTATATTTTGAGATGAGACATAAATGATGATTCTCCAAGTCAACTTATGTTGAACAAAACTCAACAAGTGCTGAATAAAATCCAACAAGTGTTCAACAAAATTCAACAACACCCAACAAAGAAAAGAAAA
>DENY01000236.1:4188-4487 GCA_002359825.1 Bacteroidales bacterium UBA2632 | reverse complement strand
TAGATTTGTAAAATGACTTATTATTTTTTTCGTTGATAAAACATAAGATGGCCGCTTCAGTATATCGTATGTTTAAATATCTTTCTCTTTATCAACTGGGAAGGCTTGCGGCAGCGATTTTTTAAAATAAAAAAAACTTAAATCCATCAATTATTTGATTGCTTTTATAACTATATCTACTTTTGTCACGCTATAAAGGGAGAGAAAAAGTGCTCTTTATTTTGTGAAAAACATTTCCACAGCGGTGGATTGGACAAACATCACATGAAAATTGAATTCACGACGATGAAAATGTTTTG
>DENY01000236.1:0-4067 GCA_002359825.1 Bacteroidales bacterium UBA2632 | reverse complement strand
GCGATTTTCAACTGTTTTCAATATTTTCATGACGATGAAAATGTTTTGAAAAACTTCTTGTTTGTATCGCACTATTCTATTTTTTGACGGTAGAATTTGCGCTCTTTGAAATGATTTCATCAACCAATTTTCTGAGGAACTAAGCATCGCCCAAAAGCAATCTTTCTGAATTACAAGTGAAATAATAAGCCCCATTCAACCATTTTGTGGTCGTATCTTTTATTTGCATCGAGGGCTATAAATCTTGTAATCCTTTCGGAATTCGGCTTTTGAAGGATTAGGTGTTTGTATGAGACGCAAAGCATTGAAAGTGTACGGATTACCTTTCAGCGGCATTGTCAACTGTCCCTCGTCCATTGTTAATTATTTATCTAGGCATTCCAATAAAGATATAATCAGGATTCCAACCATCTTTCAAGTATTCCTCAAACGAACCAAGATGGTATAAAAAGAATGTTTCATCCAGTATCCCTACATAGTTATCTAACAAAATAGGACCAACTCCCGCACTTGGTTGTTTAATTACAGTGAGCAACATGCTGTCAAGCTTATTTACATATAGCGATATGCTAGTCAGCTCTGTAAACGATTGCTTGAGAAAATCATTTGATTCATTTTGCAATTTTGGGTAAAGTTGTAATTTGCTATCATAAACTTTTCTTCGCAAATTTCTAATTAGCTTGTCGTTTTCAGCACTCTTTGGTTTACTAATCAACGCTCTTATTTGCTCATAGTATGGCTGATTTGCTTTATCCAATTCTGCCATTAGAACCATGTTATTATTATAGATATCAGACCATTTACCCAACATATTTTCAAGAACTTTGTTAATATGATTTTCATTAATAGATTCATATTCCTGTAAAACATATTCTAACGAATTAAATTCTGAGGGGGAGTATTTTCTCTCTTCTATATTTTGGAACTTGCTTTGATATTCTGAGAGGACTACCCTTATATCAGAAAGTTTTTCACGATACATCTCCTTTTCCTTTTCTGTGGCTAACACATTATCAGCAACAGCAGGAAGTCTTTTCAAGATTGTCACGTAATCATTCTTTTGTCCATGAGTAGTAGCGGTAAAAAACACTGCTATGATAATAAAATAGATCTTTTTCATATTGCTTGTATGTTTGGTGATTTAATTTCTTCCATATCCTATTCCTCCTACAGTGATAGATGCACGGGGAGAAGTAATCATGCCAATATCGCTTGAATACTCTAGGTTTTGACTCACCGTAATGGGCCCGATACCCATTTTTGCACCAGCATCAGATTTCTAAGACCATCCGGTGAAATTACCCTTGTTAAACTTAAAAGTTACGCCCTGCTTTGCACCAAGTTCTACCGCTCCTACTTTTTTAGAAACCCCTACCAAAACAGTAACTTCAGATTCTCCTGTTTTAAAGTTTCGTTTATACGATCCACCAACGCCTTCTAAAACTTCCAGCTCCCAAGTATCACAGGTTACCCCAAATCCGACTGGACCAATACCAAAGCTGATTTTTTTTCCTTTTATTGCACATTCTTTTTTATCTTTTTCTGACATCTCTATGTCTGAAACAGGTTCTGGTTTTTTTGTTCTTACGTCTTCACCAGGCGCTATTGTTGGAACAATTTGATCAACTACTATATAAGATGTAGGAAGTAAAGTAAAATCTAAAGCTATTGGTACCAAGCTTGCATAAACGGTTAACTCTCGTATGTCATTAAAATAATTTATAACATCCTCATCATAAATATCTCCGGTCACTTGGTAAGCAGTTTTCCAATATTCATAAAGTAAAGACTTTATTTCTCCATAAGTTCCAAGTGTCATATCTCTCCACGCATTAAAATGGGCATCAGCCTTGCGACATACCTCGTCATGCAATCCTTTGCCAACTATTTTTGCTCCATTATAGCCTGAAACTAAAATCTTATCCATCACTTTTTGAAATCGAGGATCTTCTTTCAATTCAAGCAATACTTTTTTTAAGGTCTCATCAATTTCTTTTCTCTTTCCAATATTTTTATTGTATTCAACTTCAATTTTATGAACGTAATAATCATTCACAAGTTCTAACATAAATAATTGTTGCCCATAGGATGGCATAATCTCTACACTTTCTAAATCACCTAAATCTGAGTTATCGTCATCAGCATCCCATTGCGAATCTGTCTCTTCCATCTCTTCATCTGCATCCTCACCTGATTCTTCTTCATTTGATTGAGAATCAAACTCCATATTTTCAAAAGACTCCATCAGCTCATCGGCATGGTATTTAGCAGCAAAATTTAAACCACCCATCATGCCTTTTTCAATAACAGTTTGCGCAAAAATAATAAGATTAGGTGATGCATAGAAAAATGCATCACGACTTCCCCATTTCGGGAAATCGGGTAATACTAATTTATCATCTTCTCGTTTATTATCATCATCGTTTTGATCATCGGATTGGCTGTCCTCCCAAAATGAAGAATCAACAAATCCTCCATTTTTTTTGCTTCTAAATATCCCTTACGCATCGAAGCTGAAAAACCAAACTTGCCAGCCTTGATAAGTTCGTCTATGGCTCTTTTGCCATCTTTTTTATGGTTATAGATTCTCGCCATTCCTTCATGGGCAGGACCAAAATCCCTATCGTATTTAAGAGCCTCTTTATAACACTGCTCAGCTTCGGCAAACATCTTTTTGTCGATGTACGAATTGCCAAGATTGGTTAAGATTAATGGGGAATCGGGCTGCAAGGTTTTAGCATAAAGGAGTGCATTTATGGCATCGTCATTCCACCCATTAATTTTTACCGAATCTTCGCCATATAGAGTTCGCACCATTGCTCCAAAATTGTTTACAAGCAAAGCATCCTCAGGGTCTGAAAGTGCGGCTATGGCAGACATAACAATGGGAAGAAACTCTGATGATGCTGTGGCAGAAATAACCACTGCAGTTGCTGATAACTTCCGAGCATCTATTACTTTGGCATTTAATTTCACTTTTTCTGTCTCAAGATATCTCTTTTCATCAAGCTCGAGCTTGTCGTAATATGCATCTATGTATCTTTGAGCCAATACGCTAATATTGTCCTTATTACTAGCTGCAACATTATCCAGAATGGAGAGAGAACTACTGGAAAAGGGCAAAAAAACAGGCTGCTGCCCATGGGTGTGAGTGGAAAGTAAAACTGTTATGATAATAATAAAGAATACTTTTTTCATTGTGTATATATTGAGGTAATAGTTTTATAACTTAACTAGTGATTGACAATTTATTTTGCTACGAACTTTGAGTTTATCTTGTTTTTTTAATTGACCAGCACAACCCCCTGATGTATATCTGAATTCTTCTATTTGAAAAATTTGTTGTTGTTGCATTTTATCGGGTTTTATCTCCAATAAAAGAACTTCAAACCTTCTATTTCTTTTTCAAGTTCGTCACGTTTTAAATTTGATAATGAATCAGCTTTTGCATAAAATGCTTCCAGTGGTTTCAAGCTCTCAATGATGGGTTGGAGGGTAGTTTGTAAAAAAAATTCGTAAGATTGATACACATCATTAATACTCCTTATTAATCTTAAGACTTCATCAGTATCCTTGCTGTTTTCAGGACTTAGCATAATTGTGGAATCTATGTTGGGAGCACAGTCACACTTTCCTTCAGAATCAATATCCACACCCACTGAATAGGTCTTAGGATCTGACGAAGAATTATCAGTTTTTGGTGTATGATCTTGTGGCTCTGAAGAAGCTTTATCTGGCGCATCATTTTCTGTTTTTGAAGATCTCGGTTCAGGTTGATTTGCAGGCATATCTTTTGCTTCGGTCTGATTTTTTTGATTTGATTTTGGGTCGTTCTTTTTCGTATCATTTTTGGGTTGCTTCTCAGATTCTTCTTTGGCTTGTTTGTCCCCTTTATCATCATCAGGCTCTTTTTGAGAATTGACCTCATCTCTACCACAAACTTCATACATTATACGCTTTACCTCATCCATTTCTTTTTGAGTTTTGTCATATTGCTCAGTAAGTTCTGCCAGTTGTGTTGCACCACCAAATGCAGTTCCCAGATAAGCGCCAAGATTGGCTGTTGC
>DENY01000268.1:3603-5052 GCA_002359825.1 Bacteroidales bacterium UBA2632 | reverse complement strand
GTTAGCACGTGGCAAAAAGATTATGTGCTTGCCTCAATCCACCGTTTATCATGTTGGCGGAGCCTCATTGGATAGTGAGAGTCCACGTAAAGTGCATCTCAATTTTCGCAACAATTTGTTGATGATATATAAGAATACACCTTTGGTCAAACTGGTTGAGGTATTATTTGTGCGGACAGTATTGGACATAGCAGCAGCTGCTCACTTTGTGGTGCAGAGAAAATGGAGTCATGCAGAAGCAGTTCTGAATGCCTATTCCGACTTTATCAAGATGAGGTCTAACTTTAAATACAAACGCAAAGAGAATTTGCAAAAAACTATTCAAAAGAATATACCGCAACAATATAGAGGTTCTATTTTGTATGCGTTTTATCTGAAAAAGAAAAAGACTTTTGGGGAATTAAGAAATATGAATTGAGTGCAGACGAACAAAAATGATGAAATATTGATGAGAATATCATTACAATCTTTTTTGATTTTGATACTCGCCCCTCTATTGAATATGTCTTTCCTCTCTTTTAACGCTTTGATAGCGAGAATTCAAATTGTCTTTTTCAACCTCTTTTGTCCCCTTTAAGTATTAATTAACCCACAAAAGTTTCGGTTATAATAAAAAAATTGTAATTTTGCAGGGTTGTTTCATACGGAATCAATCACAAACTATTATACTAATTAAAAAAACTATTCATTATGGCTTACGTAATAAATGAAGATTGCATTGCATGCGGTACATGTATTGACGAATGTCCTGTAGATGCAATTTCAGAAGGAGATATCTATCACATCGACCCTGAGATTTGCACAGATTGTGGAACATGCGCAGAAGTATGTCCTACAGAAGCAATACATCCTGCATAAGGAGTCAATTTTTTTTCTATAGAAAAAAAGAAGGTCAGGATAATTCTTGACCTTTTTTTAGAAATCTGCAGTAAATATCTTATTTGCTATTTCAACATTTGTCACTTGCGACTTACTGCTTTTTATTCACTTACTACTTTTATTAAACAGAACAAATTATTACATGAGACGAAAATTATTACAAGATAGCTTGAATTTATCAACAGAAATACATGCATTAATAGACCAATTACCTGAAGATAAAAAATCTGAGGATACAGAACAGGTAAAGACACTGTCATTGGCACTTCAAAGCCAAATTGTGAGAGCTCAAAAAAGAGAAGACGAAGAACTATTGGAAACATTAGAATCTNNTTAGAGTCATTAGAAGCTACTCTTGCTTCATTATCAGATTTAGAAGCTAAAATGTTGGAAGCTGTTAAGCAAAGAAGATTGAAAAAGATGGCTATCAATCCTTTATTAGCCAAAATGAAAGAATTGGAGACTGATGTCAAAGTTTTAGCAGGAATGCGCGTTTAGTATTTAAGGAAGAAAAATAGCTTGTACAATTTTATCAAGGTGTGTATCGCGATAGCGAAATCACATGGATGG
>DENY01000268.1:0-3506 GCA_002359825.1 Bacteroidales bacterium UBA2632 | reverse complement strand
AAAAATCGTAAACTAAATGTTTATTTTGGTGTTGTAAGTACGTCAAAAATGATTTTTTTACTTAGTAATTAATAAAATGAAAAAACTGATCTATTTAAGCCTCTTATTGATTGTGTCAATACATGTTAGAGGACAAGTTAATAATATAAGTCTCAACTTAACTCCAACTGCAAATTATACTTGGTGGGATAACCAACTATTTATAGAAAACGGCCCTATGGTTGGCGGTATGATTGGGATTGGACTCGGTCGTAATCTTGAATTGAGAGGTATATATGAACGTTCGCTAGATCTTAAAAGTACTCTTAACGATCTTAAAGTTCCAGACAATATTGTTGATAAATTTAACTCTCGAGAAGTAGATGTTACACGTTGGGGTGGAGAGTTTAAAGCAAATATACCAACTGGAGGGTCCATTGCACCTTATCTAACATTAGGAACTGGTGTTCAAAAACTTAAATTTGAAGAAATCAAGCAAGAACAAATCTATTTGAGCGCTGGATTAGGAACTAAATTTAATTTGGGTGACCGGGTCACCCTTAATTTAGAAGGTAAACTACATGCTTTTAACTTAGATCCCTCAAGTATTTTAAGAGTGGATGATCCAACGGGAGATTCTTTCAATGACTGGATTGATAATAACATTAGCAATGAGCGGATGATGAACTGGTCGTTGAATGTAGGTATTCAATTCTATTTGGGGGGTAAAAATCCGAATAGTTATACTGCGCTTGATAGAGCATTGGAAAGACAATATTCAAACGGCTTTACTGGTCCACGATTTGTGATTGAACCGGGTGGTGCATACATCAATTTTGATGGAGATACCAACCTGCGAGATACTTATTTATTGGGTGGTGCTGTAGGTTTTGATTTGAATGATTATGTAGGAATACGTGGATTTTATTATCGATCTACAGTAGATGAAAAATTATCTACAGACTTTGATAAATTAGCACTATATGGTGGTGATTTTATTGCAAGGCTTAATGTTTCACGTGGTGTTGTTCCCTATATAAGTGTGGGTGGTGGATATATGAATGTGTATAACAGTTATGTAGGTGAAGCGCCACTTCTTCCAACCAGTTCAGGTTACTTTGCAAAAGGAGGTTTAGGTCTTTCTATACCTGTTTCTCGTTATTTCGAGATTTTTGGAGCCGCTAATTTAATGTTTACAACCGATAAAGAAGATCCAGCTGACTTAGAATCTACTGAGGATTTGAAAAAGCACACCATGTTTAATGCTGGATTAAAATTCAATTTAGGTAAAGCCGCTAACGCTGATAAAGCTTTGAATACTTATGTTGATGAACGTGTAGATGATAGAACTCTTATGTATGAACAACGTATAAATGAATTGAAAAAAGAATTAGACAAGGCTTATGAGGAAAACGATTCAGTGAAAGCATCACGATTAATTGATGAGAAACGTAGATTGGAAACCGAAATGGTGTTATCTGCCGATAATCAACGTGTGATGACGACAACTGCTTCTCCAGCTACTGTGTATGGTGGTAACACAATGATAAGACTTACACCTCAAGAGCTTGAGTCATTGGTAGATCAAGTGGTGAAAGGTGTAGGAAAACCTACTCTAAAAGAAGAAACGCCCGAAGAGCGAATTGATAGATTAGAGAGAATTATATTGGGTGGAGCTCCAACCACTTATAATCAACAACCAGCAACCTATATACAACAGCCTGTAGGAACTCAACCAGATTCCAAAGCTATACAATCACAAGAACCTTATTCAACTCAAAGTATTGACAACAGCAATCAAGAACTCTTGAATGAAATGAAACGGATTAGTGAAAGAATTGAAGAAAACTCTAGGAAAATAGACAATGCTTATAGACAACAACAGTCTGGCTCTGATAAAACATTTATTGTTTCTCCAGGAGGAAATCAAACACCTTACGGACCACCTCCAATGGGAAGAGATAATATAATAGTTTCTCCTGATGGAACACGTCAAAATGTGAGAACCAATCAATCTCAAGATAGAGCTACTTCATGGGTACTATATAAAGGACTATCTCCATTCTTAGCAATGAACTTTGGTGAAGCTACATCAGCTCTTTTCGGTATAAAAGCTAATTATGGTTTTTCAAGTACTGACTTTGTTTTCTCTCCCGATTTATACTTTGGAGTTGGTGGGAAAGTTGCTTACGGTATAAATGCTAATGTAACATACCCGTTGTTTGTAAATAATTACTCTTTATTTACCCCTTATGTAGGAATAGGCTTGGGACTAAATAAGATTGACAATTTTAATTTCGGGATCAATTTTATTGTAGGGTCTTATTTGGATGTTGGAAACGGAAGTCTCTTTGTTGAATATACCTCAAGAAGATTCTTTAGAAACAATCAACTTTCATTAGGCTACAGGTTTGATTTTTAGACACAGAAATAATAACTATATATTATGTATCAAAAAATTAAAATAACTCTGTGTATAAGCATTTTACTAATTTGTACGTTTGGGCTTAGTGCTCAAACGGACTCTATTGTATCATCTTTTTCTACTGCTAAACAAGGCGAAATTGTAATGTCTAAATCAGAGCTAATTAGTTTTCTTGAAAAAATAGCAGAAGCTAAAAAAGAGATGCTGCAAACTGATTTAGAAAACTCACAACAATACACACGAAGTATCTATGGAGTAAACAATGCTGCTTATTCACCTTTAGTGAGAGCACCATTGAGATCCAATATTCCTTTGGAGAGTATGTCTCGCAATGATTTGTTACGAGAAATTGAAATGCTTAATTCACGTTTAAATTATATGTCAGGTTATGGAGGCGGTAATTCAACCACTTTTCTAACAACTCCCGGCAATTCACAAGGGAGTGGCTATTATCCCTATCAAACTCAAGGAGGCGTTGTAAGTGGTTTGCCGTTTTCAGCATCAGGGAGTAATAATGGTGAGTTGAGATGGAAAATTGATTCATTGCAACGACAAGTAAATTATTTAACTACCACCGATTCTTTTACACCTTTAGAGAAGAAAGACGAGATACTCCGTTTGAATCGTGAAATAGATCAAGCGCAAGATTCGCTTATTGCTTCATCAGCATTAACGCCCGAAGCAAAAGAAATAGTGAAGCGTTATGGAACATCGGAAATGCAAGTGTTTTTTGATAACGATGTTTCGGATGTTGCTCCTCGTTATCATGAAGAGGTTGAGAGGGCAGCTACTCTATTAAAGAAAAATCTACAACTCGGAGTTGTATTGAAAGGCTTTGCAAGTCCTGTGGGAAATCCGAAATACAACTATGACTTATCGATGCGCCGCAATGAAGCTGTGAAACGAATGTTGATCGATTATGGAGTATTCCCCGATCAGATATCTTCTGTCTTTTATGGTGAAGACAAAACCTCTTCAGAAAGCAATGCACGGAGAGTGGATATTAAGTTCATTATCAAGTAAAAAAGTTATTGTAAGTTTATGTTTATAGAAAAAGGTCGACAGTTTTATTGTTGGCCTTTTTTTATATTGAAGTGATTAA
>DENY01000266.1:2654-2923 GCA_002359825.1 Bacteroidales bacterium UBA2632 | reverse complement strand
CAACCGCTGGTTGGGGAGTAAACAAGAGTATGAGTAATGATGCTGGCCTGAGTGATTTGGCATTGAGTAATGTGGAAGCGTTGGCTACAGGTGAAAGTACTGTCGAAGTATGCTTAGCTTTGTGGGGATCATGCATTGATGGTGTTAAAGCACCTTACGCTAAAGGCACATTTTAATTAAAATTTTTATTAAGAGAGTGAATAGGAGCTTATATTTTATTAAATTCTATTATTCAGTCTCTTTTCCCTCTTTTCAAATTTTTTTATATG
>DENY01000266.1:0-2620 GCA_002359825.1 Bacteroidales bacterium UBA2632 | reverse complement strand
CTTGTACTAATGACAATCAATCATTTGACTCCATGTTCAAGCATAGAAAAAAAGTAATATTAGAAAACGTATCTTTTATCAATAAAGATGATTTGTTATCTCCAGAAAATATAGCTGTAAAAGATAGCTTATGCGTTATTTATGAACCTCAAGGAGAAAAATTGCTAACTGTTTTTGATTTAAAAAATAAAACAAAAAAAAAAGAACTTTTAGCCAAAGGAAATGGACCTGGTGAAGCTATCTCCCTACAGACTATTTTATTTGACGGTCAACAAGATATTTTTTATTGTAATGATGTAGCACAAAATAAGTTGAATATTTTTTCAACCCAGAACTTCAATCTGTTAGAACAAAAAAAAATCAACTTTTCATTTGCTACATTCACAAGAGATATGAACAATTGGATTTTTTCAATCGTTGGGCAATCTAAACCTTTTGTTTTTTTAAAAAATAACGAAGAAGAAAAACGATTTGGATCCCGAATTAAAATTTCACATGTTGAACCAAACATTATAACACAGGTATTGCAAGGACCAATAGCAGTAACGAACACTCCAATAAAAAAATTAGCTTGGTTTTCCGTTTATGGAGAAGTTTTCCAAATCTATAACTATGATAATTCAAACGATATAAAATTGGTCAAAGAAATTGTTATTAATTTACCAATCTTTGATGAAAGCGGTGCAATGGATATGGATACAAAGCTTGGTATTAACTCTCTATCTTCGAGTGAAAATTATATTTTTGCATTATATTCTAATAATTTTCTTAGAGATGCTTTAACTTTAAGGAAAGACATTTTTAATTCGAAAAATATTTTAGTTTATGATTGGAATGGACTACCAATAGTTTTATTAGAATTAGATAAAGAAGTTCTTGCTATAGCATATAATAAATCCGATGACACCTTATATTGTTTAGGCTTAGACGATGATAAAGATTATCAAATATTTACCATAAAAGAGATAGAAAAGAAATTAACAAGTTAAAACACTACTCCCACGAGTCGTTTTACAATCGGTTCTAACAAGCAAAAATGAATAATAAACACTTTCGCTAAAGTGATGTACAGAAGTTGTGCTAGGAAACCAAGCTTACACTAAATCAGTTTACATCTATAGAAATATAGAAACAGCCCTCTTAAAATAAATATAAGAGGCACATAAAATAGATCTTTCACGAAGAGGGATTAAGTTTAATTTAATAATAAACAAAATGAAGAAAAAATTTCTTTCGGGCGTTTTCGCCCTTGTGTAGCCTTCCCTATTTGTAGGACAGTTCCGAGTTGGACAAAATTATTAACTTTGTTTGGCATAGGAAATAAAATGAAAAAAAAAGTACACAGTGAGTCAGAGAAGGTAAAGGCAGTCCATCAACTTGAAAGTGGGGTGGATGCCGCAGTTGTAGCGCGTGACTACAATATATCCAGGGCTACCCTTTATAATTGGAAGTCCAAGTATAGTGGAATGGAGATCAGTCAGGTTAAACGTCTCAAAGAGCTTGAAGATGAGAACCGCACGTTGAAACAGATGTATGCTGACCTTGCACTTGACAACAAGATACTGAAGGAGGTCATCGAAAAAAAACTCTAGAGCCCGAGGTAAAGAAGGAATTGGCAGGAGAAATAGTGGAAGAATATGGTGTAAGCATCTCTCGGGCGTGCAAGCTGATGGACATCCATCGCTCCTACTTCTATTATACTGACAAGAAAGATGACACTGAAGTTGAAGACGCAATCCGTGCTGCCGCCAACTTCGGTGATGGCTTCTGGAAGATTTATTCAAGGCTGAGACGTGAGGGTAAGACATGGAACCACAAGAAGGCTTACAGGGTCTACATGTCAATGCACTATGAGAAGCGAAGCCGTTTGAAGAAACGTTTACCTGCAAGATTGCCGTGGCACAGGAGATATCGATGTCCATGCCGGCAATGCGTGTCATCAAAGTTCTGGAAAAGGTCATATGGCTTAATGGCAAACCAAAGAACATNNGGCTTAATGGCAAACCGGAGAACATACGCTGCGACAATGGTCCTGAGTTTATCGCCCAGGTGTTCAAAGATTGGTGTAAAGGCAATGAGATAAACATTATGTATACTCAGCCTGGTAAACCCACCCAGAACGGCTACATTGAACGCTTCAACGGAAGCTACAGAAGGGCTGTACTTGACAGATATATTTTCCGAAACTTGTCTGAAGTCAGGGAACTGACAGAAGCCTGGCGGAATGACTACAACGAAGAACGACCCCATGAGGCGTTGGGCAACATGACACCCTTTGAGTATAGGGAAGAACTGATAAAACGAAAGGAAGCAGTATGACAGATATTTTGACAAGCAAAGGTAACACTAGCCGCTACAGCGGTCAAGGCCAAGACGAGTGCCCTGGCGGGCAGTCTTGTCCGCTGTATCGTCTAGTATTGGGAGTGGCTTATCAAAAATCTGTCCGACATCATAACATTGTATACATAAATAACTAATTTAGCAGTCTAATCAAAGACTGTCCTAAAAAGGGGTAGCTTACAGAGTGTGTCTGTATGTAACATATTTTCTAATCGTAGGATCGATAGAAAAGAATTAAACATATCCTCCTTATGACTTCTAGCAGACTCTTTCTTTGTAA
>DENY01000272.1:10822-12467 GCA_002359825.1 Bacteroidales bacterium UBA2632 | reverse complement strand
ACCGCCGTCAACTACAATGAGTTGTGGTAGGTTTTCGCCTTCGTTAACTAAGCGAGAGTAGCGTCTTTGAATTACCTCCTGCATCGATGCGTAATCATTGGCTCCTACAACGGTTTTAATTGAGAAATGTCGATATTCTTTTTTAGAAGGTTTGCCTTTTTTGAAAACAACACATGCAGCAACCGGATTTGAACCTTGAATATTTGAGTTGTCAAAACACTCAATATGTATTGGCAATTCTTTCAAATGTAAATCTTTTTGCACGTTTTTTAAAAGTCGGGTAGAGCGTTGTTCTGGATTTAAGATTTCTGATTTCTTTAGTTTATCCACTCTATATTGTTTTACATTTTGCTCCGATAGTGCCAACAACTTTCTTTTATCTCCTCGTTGAGGAATTGTGAATTCTACATTTGTTAATTCGATGTCGGGTATAAATGGTACAATAATTTCCTTTGATTTACTTTTGTAACGTTGTCTCATTTCAACAATACCCATGGCAAGCAGTTCTTCTTTTGTCTCATCCAATTTCTTTCTGTACTCAAAAGTATATGCTTGAATAATTGATCCATTTACAACATGGAGGTAATTAATATAGGCAGATTGTTCGTCATCTGAACAGAAAAACACATCTATATTATATCCAAAATTGCTAACAACTGTAGAACGTTCTTTGAAGTTTTCGATCATAAGATATTTTTCTTTCAACTCTTGTGCCTCTTCAAATTTGAACTCTTCGGCACAGCGTTGCATCTCTTCATAGATCTTTTTACTAATAATTCCAACATTGCCTTTTAGTATTTCGAGTATCTCTTGAATGTTTTTGTTGTAGTCATCTAGAGTTTGCAGTCCTTCACAGGGACCCTCGCAGCGTTTGATGTGATATTGCAAACACACTTTGAACTTGCCTGCTGCTATGTTTTCAGGAGTCAGATTTAACCGACAAGTTCTTACTTTATAAACTTTCCGTATTGTTTCCAATAATGCTCTCACAGAGGCACTTGATGTGTAGGGGCCAAAGTAACGAGATCCATCACGTTGTATGTTTCGAGTTTGGAAAACACGAGGGAAGAATTCTTTCTTTACAACGATAGATGGATATGTTTTGTCATCTTTAAGAAGCACATTGTAGCGAGGTTGATATTGCTTAATGAGATTGTTTTCAAGCAAAAAAGTGTCCTCTTCTGTGTTTACAACANNATCTTGCGAACAAGTATGCGTGTTTTAGGACTGTCGTGTTCTTGGTTGAAATAAGACGACACTCTATTTTTTAAGTCTTTTGCTTTGCCAATATAAATAACAGTATCTGCCTCATCAAAAAACTGATAACAACCAGGTTGATGGGGTATAACAGAAAGAGTTGATTTTATATCGTCGTTCATAGGCTGTTCTCTGTGCTAAATATCAAATTTCAATATTGAATCTACTTCAACGTCTTCAGGGAATAGTTTTCTTGCTTCTAGACTTTCCAATTCAATTAGAAAGTTGAGATATATTTTTTTGACACCCATCTTCTTTACTAGTTTGTATGCTGCAAGCATTGTGCCTCCTGTGGCTAATAGATCATCGTGAAGGAGCACAACATCATCTTTTGTTAATGCATCGGCATGTATTTGGATTGCGTCTTCTCCGTATTCTTTTGTGTAAC
>DENY01000272.1:8521-10758 GCA_002359825.1 Bacteroidales bacterium UBA2632 | reverse complement strand
TGGACCCATAAAGAAACCTCTCGATTCAATCCCTACCACCATTGTAATGCCTTTGTCTTTGTATTTCTCATACATGATATCAGACAGCTCTTGCAAGCTTTCTGGTGATTGGAATAGTGTTGTGATGTCTTTAAATTCTATTCCATCAATAGGAAAATTAGAGATGTTTCTTACAACATCCTTCAAGCTTTGAATACTCATTTTATTATTTATTTGTGATTATATATTTAATTGTTTCACGTGGAACAATTGTTTTTTATCTGCCAAGCAGAACAAGCAAAACAGATATATCGTTAGGAGATACTCCAGGTATCCTGCTCGCTTGGGCTATTGTTTGAGGGTTAATTGAAGTCAGTTTTTGACGGGCTTCGGTTGACAAAGATTGAATGGCATTATAGTTGAATTTGTCTTGAATCTTAATATCTTCCAAGCGTGTTATTTTGTCTGCTATAACGCGTTCTCTTTTGATATAACCTTCATATTTTATTTTGATATTAGCTGATTCGATTATCTCTTCTTTCCTAGTAGGCACCATTTCAATTTGTTCTTTCAATGCTGGTATAGCCTCCATTAAAGTTTCAATCGAGATTTGAGGACGTGCTAATAAATCGATTAATTTGATGCCTTGTTTCAAGGGGGATGTGTCAACGGTCTCTAAGAAACTGTTTATTTTATCAGGCTTCAAAGAGTAGTCCTTGCTAAATTCTATAATTCTATTTACCTCATTTGTCTTTTCATTTAAAAGATCTACTCTTTCTTTTGAAGCTAAACCAATTGCTGCAGATTTTTCTGTTAATCTTTCGTCAGCGTTGTCTTGTCTCAAAAGAATGCGATATTCAGCCCTAGATGTAAACATGCGATAGGGTTCGTCTACTCCCTTTGTTATAAGATCGTCTATTAAAACTCCGATGTATGCCTCGTCTCGACGCAGAACAAAAGGTTCGCCACCGTTACATTTAATATGTGCATTAATTGCAGCCATCATTCCTTGCGCCGCGGCTTCTTCATAGCCTGTTGTTCCGTTTATTTGACCAGCAAAGAAGAGGTTTTTTACTCGTTTTGTTTCGAGAGTTGCCTCTAGTTGAGTGGGATCGAAAAAGTCATACTCAATTGCATAACCAGGACGGAATATATGAACATCGCGAAATGCGGGTACACGTTGCAGAGCTTCTATTTGAGTATGTAAGGGTAGGGAAGAAGAGAAGCCATTCAAATAATATTCATGCGTCGTTTCGCCTTCGGGTTCTCGAAATAATTGATGACTTGTTTTCTCGGCAAAAGTCACCATCTTTGTTTCAATGCTGGGACAATAGCGTGGCCCAATACTTTTGATTTGACCATTATAAAGAGGAGAGAATTCCAAGCCTTTTCGAAGTGATTCGTGAACGTGTTCATTTGTAAAGGTAACCCAACAGCTGCGTTGTTTTAATTCTCTATGAGCAGTTTCAAGGTAAGAGAATTTATGGAAATCATCATCTCCTGCTTGTTCTTCCATCAAAGAGAAATCAACACTCCTTCCATCAATCCGAGGAGGAGTTCCTGTTTTCATCCTATCTGTAGTGAACCCCGCATCTGCTAATTGTTCGGTAATCCCAAATGAAGATGGTTCGGAAACTCTACCTCCTCCAAATTGAACATCTCCAACATGTATTATACCGTTTAGAAATGTTCCATTGGTTAGAATTACAGCTTTAGCATAAAACTCTACACCCATTTGTGTCTTCACGCCCACAGCCTCTCCATTTTTCAGGATTAGTTGCGTTACCGCATCTTGCCAAAGATAAAGGTTAGGGGTATTCTCTATGATGTTTCTCCATGCATAGATAAATTTCTCCCTGTCGCTCTGTACACGAGGACTCCACATGGCAGGTCCTTTAGATCGATTGAGCATGCGAAATTGAATAGCTGTTTTGTCACTCACTATTCCCATTTGTCCACCTAGGGCATCAATCTCTCTCACTATTTGACCTTTGGCAATGCCACCCACGGCGGGATTGCAACTCATTTGTGCAATCTTGTTCATGTCCATAGTAATCAAAAGAGTTTTTGATCCTAAGTTTGCTGCAGCAACTCCCGCTTCACATCCAGCGTGGCCAGCACCTACTATTATAATGTCGTAATTGAATTTCATAATTTACTAAGAAAAGAACAAAGATACTAAAAAAGAAAACTTTAGGTATTGCACTTACTGTTAATACTGAATAACAAAAAGAAAACAGAAATGTGTATCACCCCTA
>DENY01000272.1:0-8452 GCA_002359825.1 Bacteroidales bacterium UBA2632 | reverse complement strand
GAATCGCGATATTTATCTTGTCTTTTTTATTTCTTATTTGTAGCTTAAAAATGTATTAAAATAAGTCAGGCTATTTTCATGTGTTTTTAAATGGTTCTCTTCTGTAAAAAAACACTATTCAGTTAGTAACAGGCTTGTTATAAAAGAGGATTTGAGAGCATTTCCAAAGCTTCATCTTCAGCTTCTCGCATTGTTTTTTCCTCGTCATCAGTTAAATCATTCAATCCACACAAGTGGAGAATACCATGAATTATCACCCGATGCAGCTCCTCGGTGTATTCTGTTTTATACATTTGTGAATTTGATTCGACCGTTTGTAAACTAATAATTATATCTCCCGATATTGTGTTCTCTTCAGAATAGTCGAAAGTGATGATNNTAAAGAAATCATGGTTGAGATATTCTTGATTAACTTCCAGTATTTTTTCGTCGTCACAAAACAGATATGATATTTCTCCTATCTCTCTATCGTGTTTATTTGCTACACTTTCTATCCACTGCGATAGTTTGTTTTCGTTTATCTGTGGGTGCCTTACACCCTCCGATTGAAAAGTTATCTCCATTTAATTAATTTGTGTTGGTTTAAGTCTATTTCTTTAAGCTATAACTATGCAAAGAATAAGTAGCTAATAAATATTGCAGCTATAACACCTGCCAAATCGGCCAAAAGGGCATAGGAAACGGTATATCGAGAGTTTTTAACGTTGATGGCACCGTAGTAAATGGCAACAATATAGAAGGTAGTGTCTGTAGCACCTTGTAAAACTGAAGAAAGTCTTCCCGCAAACGAGTCTGCACCAAACTCTCTCATGGTGTCAATCATCATTCCTCTTGCGCCACTGCCGCTGAGAGGTTTCATCAAGGCGGTTGGCATTCCGTCGACCCATTGTGTGTCGCCACCAAATATTCCAACTACTGCCTTCATCCCATCCATCAAGAAATCCATTGCTCCCGAAGCCCTAAATACACCAATACCAACTAATAGTGCAATGAGATACGGGATAATTCTGACAGCAGTCTGAAATCCTTCTTTAGCACCGTCAATAAAAGCTTCGAATACATTGATCTTACTCTGCAATCCCTTTATTAAAAAGGCAACGATGATGCAAAAGAGAATCATGTTTGCAACTAAGCTAGACACTACATTAACTTGGTCTTGTGGTAAGCTTTGAAAAGCAACCACCGTTAAAGCAATAATAGCAGCTAATCCACCAAAGAAACCAAGAATAGCTTTGTTGAATACATTAATTTTTTGTTTGATGCAAACAGCCAGTGTTCCAACCATTGTTGCAACAAAAGTAGCCATCATGATAGGAATAAAAATGTCGGAAGGATTGGCAGCACCCATTTGTGCCCTATATACCATCACACTTATCGGAATGAGTGTAAGACCAGAAGCATTCAAAACCAGAAACATAATCATTGGATTGGATGCCTCGTTCTTGTTTGGGTTTATTTTTTGAAGTTCGTCCATTGCTTTCAATCCAAAAGGAGTTGCAGCATTGTCGAGTCCCAACATGTTGGCCGAAATATTCATCAAGATTGAAGCAGACGCTGGGTGTCCTTTCGGAATATCGGGGAATAGTTTTGAGAAAAGAGGAGCAGCAGCACGAGAAAAAACTTTAATCATTCCGCTGCGCTCACCAATTTTCATAATACCAAGCCAGAGAGATAAAACGCCAGTTAAGCCCAATGAAATTTCAAATCCTAGCTTCGCTGTATCGAAAGTAGAGTTCATTATTTCTGTAAAAATACCTGCATCACCCAGGAAAACGAGTTTGATGAGAGCTACCACAAAAGCTATAAGAAAAAAGCCAATCCAAATATAATTTAAAACCATACCTTAAAGAAAAGATAGTTGTCAGTTACAAATACTCATTTGTAACGAAATATTAGGCCAAAGTTACAGTTTTAATTGGTGGGATAAAAGAATTATTTCTATCTTTATCATCTACGTTAACATTATCGGTATGCAAAGAAAATACTTTGTTTATTACTCTCTCGCAGAGAAAATTGCTGTTTTAATCTTGGTGNNACAAACCCAACACAAAGTCTAATACTATTATCCCTCGTAAAGAGTCAGCTACATTGAGTGAAGATAATCGCACTAAAAATTATTCAGAAAAGCCTCAATATATAAAACAAGAAAAGTTTATAGAAGCAGGGTCCATAAGTTTAAATGAAACTGATACAGCCCAGTGGAAGAAAGTGCCAGGTATTGGCAGTACTTATGCTGCTCGTATTGTAAAATATCGAGATGTCTTGGGTGGTTTTATCTCTATTAATCAATTAAAAGAGGTGTATGGTGTTACAGATGAACTGTTTGAAAATATAGCTCCTTTTATTAGTGAGGACGATATAGGGTTGGAACACTGTGTGAAACTGAATGTAAACAAGCTTGAATTCAAAGAGATACTGGCCCATCCTTACATAGATTATGAGCAAACTAAAGCAATTGTAAATTTGCGCAGACGCACAGGAAATATTACTTCCATTCGTCAATTAGCAATGCTGGACGAATTCACCGCTGAAGACATCAAGAGAATTACTCCCTACATTGATTTCTAAAACATCTCTATTTTTAGCTTGTTAAAAACAACAAATTGACATTCGTTTTGTTTATCATTAATAGTACAACTTCGTCACATCATTATTATACCAATTATATTATGCGAAACATATATTTAAGTGCTCACTCCTTATTGTTAATAGTCATTATCGGAGTATTGTTTGCCTCGTGCAAAAATGAAAAATCAAGACAAATAGATCCTGACTTTGTACAATATATTTCAGGATTCACTTACGGAACAATTTCACCTCAATCTTATATTCAAGTAGAGTTAGCCCAGGAAATGCCTGCAGTAGAATTGAATGCAGAAGTTAAAGATAAATTGTTCTCCTTTTCTCCAAGTATAAAGGGGAAAACGCTTTGGATCAACTCAAGAACCCTTCGCTTTATACCCGATGCCGATGAATTGAAAATGGGTAAAGAATATACAGCAAAGCTACAATTAGACAAACTTTTGAAAGTAGAAGATAAGTTTCGCACTTTCAATTTTTACTTTAAAGTAAGTGAACAGAATTACAACTTTGATTTGTTGCCTTATATGCCCATAAATTCCAACAATTTGAAGTGGAATAGAGTAGAGGGCACTCTCAAATTGATAAATGCTGCTTCAATAGAAGATATTCAAAAAATGTTTTCACTCAAAGGAGCAAATAAAGAGGCACGAGTAAATGTAATGCCATTGAGTGAAACATCATATCGCATTGTTGTGGATAGCTTGGAGCGAACTTCACAAGAGAAGTCGTATGAGTTACAAGTGGAAGGCAAACCAATCGATGTAAAGAAGTCTGATAAGCATCCAATAGATTTATCCTCTATTCCTGAAACCGAATTGAACATCGTAGATGTAAGAATGTATGATGATGGTAGTAAGAATGTAAGGGTAACGTTTAGCAGTCCTTTAGCATTAGATCAAGACATGAAAGGTCTAATTGTTGCTTCGGGAGTTAATAACTTCACATACAGAATTGAAAAGAACGTGATATATATCTACCCCGAAACATTCCCGAAAGATGAACTCAACTTGCAATTGAACGAAGGGATTAAAAATAATATTGGATTAGGTTTGACTAAAGATTATACTTATCAATTGAAGGTGGATGATGAAAGTCCTCAAATAAAAGTAGAGAAGAGTGGAAATATTCTTCCCAACTCAGAACAACTCACTTTGCCTTTTAGCGCTGTGAACCTCTGGGCTGTGGATGTGAAAATAATAAAGATATACCAAAACAACATACTCTACTATCTACAATCGGGTTCTTTGTCGGATGACTCCTCAGGTGAAATTCGTCGTTTTGGACGCTTGATTAAGAAAGCTCGTATCCGATTAGATTCAGATAAAACAAAAGACTTAACGCGCTGGAATCAGTTCGCACTCGATTTAGCTCCGCTCATCGAGCAAGATCCAGGAGCAATATATATGGTGCAGTTAAGCATGCAACAAGATTTCTCATTGTATAAATGTGGAGGCATCACCCCCGTCATTCCACAAGGAAATGCTATGCGCAGTTTCTCCAACGAACTCATTACTGAAGAAGACGAGAGTGTGTGGGACGAAACGCAAGCTTACTATTATGAGTCGATAGATTGGAGCGAGTATAATTGGAAAGAAAAGGACGATCCATGCAAAGCATCCTATTATATGGATCGCAATAGAACGGTTGAATCATTTGTACTGGCATCCAACATTGGCATGATTGTCAAAGCGGGTAATAACAACTCGCTTACTGTTGCAGTGAACGATATATTAACTACCGATCCATTATCAGGAGCAAAAGTTACCCTCTACAACTATCAAATGCAAGAGATGGGCAGTGGTACATCTGATAAAAATGGCTTTGCCAATATTGATTATAAAAAAGGAAGACCTTTTGTGGTGACTGCAGAAAAAGACGATGAAAAGGGATATTTAGAACTCAAAGAAGAGCTATCTCTCTCATTGAGCAACTTTGAAGTGAGTGGAAAGGAGATTCAAAAAGGAATAAAAGGTTATATCTATGGCGAACGTGGAGTGTGGCGACCAGGCGATACTATTCATGTTTCGTTTATCTTGGAAGATAAAGATCAAAAGCTTCCCAAGAACCACCCTGTTGTCTTGGAAGTTTATACACCCACGCGTCAATTCTTTCAACGCCAAGTTGAGACGAAGAGCGAAAACGGATTCTATACTTTCACAATAGTTACCGATCCTTCAGCCCAAACAGGTGTTTGGCAATCCTACATTAAAGTGGGTGGAACATCCTTCTATCAACCTTTGCGCATTGAATCTATCAAACCCAATAGATTGAAAGTTCGCTTAGAAACAGATTCGATATTTGATGCCAGCAGAGGCACATTCTCTGGTACACTCAATGCTCAATGGCTGCATGGCGCACCAGCGTCAAACTTAAAAGCTGAAGTGAATTTGTCACTTTCCAAGACCGAACACCCCTTCAAGAATTATGAAGGGTTTGAATTCAATAATCCTCTTTCGCAGTTCACAACAAACAGTCACAAACTGTTTGAAGGCACGCTTAATGCATCGGGAGTTGCGGGTGTTNNAAAAGTTCCCATGGCAGAAAATGCGCCTGGCATGTTGAGGGGTAATATTTTATCCCGTGTTTATGAAACTGGTGGCGATATGAGTTTCTATGCTCAAACTATTTATTACTCACCTTACAGTGTGTATGTAGGAGTGAAAGCTCCGAAAGCACCTCAAGGTAGGTTTCTTGAAACAGACAAATCTTTAGCTTTCGACGTTGTATCACTGACACCAAATGGACAGAAAGTATCGCGATCCAATATGTCTTATAAAGTATATAAACTTAACTGGAGCTGGTGGTGGAATAGTTCAGAGGAAGATTTAGGTTCCTATATTAATAATACTGCTGTAAGCCCCGTTACACAAGGTACTTTGTCAACATCAAACGGAGAGGGAAAAGTAAACTTCCAAGTGAATTATCCCGAATGGGGACGTTACCTCATTTTGGTGAAAGACACAGAAAGTGGCCACACTACAGGAACGATGTTCTATGTTGATTGGCCAACTTCAAGAGGTCGAGAAGACAGGCGAGACCCAAGTGGACTGACGATGTTATCATTCACAACAGATAAACCCGTTTATCAAGTAGGGGAAAAAGCANNCTAAAGTTATTCAACGCGAATGGGTGAAGACTTCTGATAAAGAAGACACTAAGTATAGTTTCACGATAACAGCGGAGATGAATCCTAATGTCTATATTTTCGCTACACTGTTGCAACCACATGCTCAAACAGCCAATGATTTGCCAATTCGTATGTATGGCGTGCAGAATATTGATGTGGAGAACAAAGAGAGTCGTCTCACTCCTGTCATTTCGATGCCCAATGAATTGCAACCCGAAAAGGAATTCACTATTTCAATATCGGAGAAAGCGAAGAAACCAATGACTTATACATTGGCCATTGTTGATGAGGGATTGTTAGACCTTACAGGATTTAAAACTCCCAATGCGTGGAGTCACTTCTATGCCAAAGAGGCATTGGGAGTTCGTACGTGGGATTTGTATGACCGTGTATTGGGCGCAAACACGGGTATGTTCGGAACTTTATTGAGTATCGGTGGTGATGAGGCACTCAAAGCATCGAGTGATAAAGTGAATCGTTTCAAACCAATTGTTCGATTCATGGGGCCTTTCACTATAAAGGCTGGAGAAACTAAAACACACAAAGTGAAACTACCACCTTATGTTGGATCAGTACGTGTAATGGTTGTTGCAGGTGGAAATGGAGCTTATGGAAGCGCAGAAAAGACCGTAGCTGTAAACAATCCATTGATGACACTCTCGACCTTACCACGCGTTATGGGACCCAACGAAGAGGTTTGGTTGCCGGTGAATGTCTTTGCTATGGACAATTCTGTGCGTAATGTGCAAGTATCTATTGAAACAGATGGTTTGCTAAGACCTGAAAATGGAGCATCGCAAACAATTCAATTTAATAAAATAGGCGATCAAATAGTTTACTTCAAACTAAAAGCAGGAACTAAAATAGGAGCTGAGCAAGTACGCATTAAAGCTACTGGCGGAGGACAAACTGCAACAGAGACAATAGATATTGGTATTCGCAACCCAAATCCTCCTATCATAATGAGTGATGCGCAGATGATAGATGCCAATGGTTCTGCCAAGCTTTCTATTGCAATGGATGAGGTGGGAGTGAATGATTGGGCAAAGTTGGAACTTTCTCGATTACCCAATATCAACTTCAATAAGAACATTGATTTCTTGCTTTCTTATCCGCATGGATGCACTGAGCAAATTGTTTCGCAAGCATTCCCATTGCTCTATGTTAGTGAGTTGACTGAGTTAGATGAAGAGCAAAAGAAGCGAATGACAGAGAAGGTAGATCAAGTNNTGGCTACACGTCAACTCTCCGATGGAGGGTTTATGTATTGGGCAGGCAATCACTATGCATCTGAGTGGGTAACTACTTATACGGGTCATTTCCTCACAGAAGCCAAGAACAAGGGATTTGAAGTGTCAGACAATATGTTGTCGCGATGGGTACAGTTTCAAACCAAGCAGGCTAACAACTGGAGCCGCACAGTTTCTTATCAAAACTATTACAGCATTTCGATGACAGAATTGCAACAAGCCTATCGTCTCTATGCATTGGCTGTGAAGGGTGAACCTCAATTGGGTGCGATGAATAGGATGCGCGAATTGAAAGATTTGTCATTGCAATCGAAATGGCGATTGGCTGCAGGTTATGCCATAACGGGAAGGAAAGATGTAGCAAACGAACTTGTTTTCAATATGGATGACAAAGTGGATGAGTATAATTTCAACAATGATACGTATGGAAGTCCTGCCCGTGATGAGGCAATGATTATGGAGACCTACTTATTGCTCGACAAGACCGACAAGGCTCTTGAATTGGCTCAGAGCGTTGCCAAGGAGCTTTCATCCGATTATATCTCTACTCAAACAGCAGCTTATGGACTCATTGCTATGAGCCAATTGGCAGAGAAAATGGGTAGGACAAACATTGATGTCGATTGGTCGCTCAATGGTAAGAAAATGAGNNATGAGTGCAGTTTCTACTCCACAACCGTTGCATCAAATAGATGTTGCTCCTAATAAGAAGATGGATATAAGCATTACAAACAAAGGAACAGGTAAGATATATGCACAATTGATGGGTCGCACACAACCAATAGGAGATGTTGAAACAGTTGAAACTAAAGAAGCATCGTTTAATTTATCGGTTAGTTATGTTGGTTTGAATGGAAATCCAATCTCAGTTTCTTCATTAAAACAAGGAGAAGAATTTACTGCAGTAGCTACTGTAACCAATGGTCCAGCTCAAGCATTCACCGATTTGGCTTTGGTGCAGATATTCCCTTCAGGTTGGGAAATCTACAACGAACGTATTCTCGATGCAACTTCAGACAATGGAGCAGGCAAGTACAATTACCGCGATATCCGTGATGACAGAGTGCTGACCTATTTCAATTTGGCTGCAGGACAAACCAAAACTTTCAGGGTAAGATTGCAAGCAGCCTACAGAGGCACCTATTATCTACCCTCTGTTTCATTGCAAGCAATGTATAGGCCAAGCGAGCAAGCAAGAATGAAGGATAGTTGGGTGAAAGTGGAAGAGAGTTTAATGGACAATTGACAATAAACACCTATACAAGAAGCTTGAAATTGTATTGTTTCGTTCACTCGCATTTTTATAATTCATGTGTCTTGCAAGCGAAACGTTCGCTTCACAAATAACGCATTTGAGGCCTGACGGGCCGACATAATTCAGCCCAGGGCGTCGCCCTGGGTCAGTGGAGTTCCTCAGCCTCCCCAATTTTCCCAAGAAACCATATGGTTTCTTGGGAAAATTGGGGAAATTACTAAATCTCAATTTTGAAAA
>DENY01000022.1:8749-9006 GCA_002359825.1 Bacteroidales bacterium UBA2632 | reverse complement strand
ATTTTAATGGGACACTAGTGACTCTGGGTACAACCCAAGCCGTGGATTGAAAAAATCATCACCCAATACAAAAATGAAAAAAGTATACTTCCGCCACCGCAACTTCCTATCGCTTCGTGGATAGCCGCCGGATTGTGCACCAACCTGTTGTTTTGCATTGCCACGGGGCAAAAGACAAAACGCTATCCAAAATTTTATCTGTCATCCATTATAGATGACAGGAATTAAACAGGGGAGACAAGTAAAGGTATTGTAAC
>DENY01000022.1:7659-8622 GCA_002359825.1 Bacteroidales bacterium UBA2632 | reverse complement strand
GCAAAACCAAGGGCTTCGGTTATGTTACCCACGTTTAATTTCTCAAACAGTAACCGTTTATACCCCTTGATGGTATCGACCGACTTATGGATCTGTTCAGAAATTTCGTTCATCGTGCAGCCTTGTGCGGATAACCGGAGCACCTCTTTTTCATAATCCTCCAGTTCTACACCCGCATATTTGACCCATTTTTTATTTTCCGGATGATACCTCCAGCGCGAATTACAACCCTGACGGGAAATCTCGATATTACCGGCTTTGCNNGTGAGGAGAGGGATACCGAGCATAACGCCAACCATATCCTGCCGTCCCTTGTCAAATGTAGCGGTGTGATTTCATGGTGGACAAGCATAGCCTTGCCTGACGGTTGTTTCATATGGAAATCGTAACCAAGCGTATATTCCAGCCGGTTCACAGGCGGAACAGACTCCGAGAACAAAAAACCTGCCCGGTTGATTTCCAGTAGAAGTGGCAGGTCTGCATCCGTCACACGTTCAAGATAAAAATCGTATCCCATATCCCTGACCTTTCCGGCAGGCATACCACAAAGGAATAAAGGGTTTTCAGACACATACAGGAAGTTTTTCCTGAAATAGTCAATGACGTAAATACTTACATAAGTAGTTCGTGAGAACGCATCCAAAAACTGAATATACCTTTCCATGGGTGCATAGTCCTCATCAGGGACAAAAAGAATTTCATTCTCCTGAATGAAAAAATCCTCTTTTTTAGCCATACAACACTCCTTTTAATAAAAACAGACGGATCTTACATCCGGAACTTAAGAAACACACTTTTGTGTCATTCCCTTTTGCCCCGACAACTGTACTTTTGTGTCCGTAAATATAAAAAAATAAATCTAAATAATGGATAAATTCATTACATTTTACGACAAATATACCATCTGGCAATTGTCGGAGGATAGTTTGCATGAACTTGCCGGATTTGTGGTGCGGGAAAACT
>DENY01000022.1:5440-7599 GCA_002359825.1 Bacteroidales bacterium UBA2632 | reverse complement strand
GTTACTGTTCAAATCGCTGTTGCTCTATGCCATGTACCCGATTTGCAACAGAAAGAAAGGGATTGTGTTTGCAGAATGTGATAGCAAACTGCTGCGAACAATGAAACTAATGGGTATTCGGGTGCATAGCCTTGGCAATGGGATCGAATACCTCGGTTCGGAAACGATCCCCGTTTATTCCACATATGATGACCTTGTCGGTTTTTTTCGTGAGAACCAATCTTTCTACGGTATCAATCAAGCCAGTGTAGTTGCTTGAAATACAATTGTAAGGAACAACCAAGTGTCATTACGACGGCTTTTTTGGATCAGAATTGAAAAATATTCCGTAAAACCAAATGTTTTTTGCCCAAAGGAAAAAACACACAAAAGTGTGTATTTCGATAGTGTATGCCAAAAACACACTTTTGTGTATAGTAAATGGAAAAACAAGGGTATAATTTTGCATCAGTAAAGCAAAAAAATGAATTAATCAACAGATTTTTATAGTGCGCAATATGGAAAGAAGGTTGTTAAGATAGTTCATTGACAAATATTTATTCATACCCTGAGTACTTGAATACAATATGTACGGTATGGGGACAAAAAAATTACAATTATGAGAACAATTCTTTTTACATTGCTGGCATTAACATGCATGCTACTATCCTCTTGTAATAATGAGTTGGATGAACAACAAGTAGCGATCACCGATGAAACTAATACAGTTTTTAGGCAATCGGATGGAATTCTTATGTTTGATAATGAAGCAGCATTTTTAGAAGCTGTCGAAAAAGTGAGAAATAATGAAGTTGGAACTGCCTCTTTTACCCGTTCTGCTTCCGGGGAAGAATTTATTTCTTTATTTAGAGAATTTGATCAGGCTATGACTGAAGCAGACGATTATTACCAACGTGAGGGAGGATATGAAGAATTTAAGGTGAAATTCCCCAATCTGTATTATCCTGAATACGAAGAAGATTATGCAGCGTTCCTGCCAGTAAGTGACGAGGCTATTGCAAAGCTATTAAATCAGCAAGGTAAAGTTATAATAGCTGGAAAAGAGATAGATATGCGTGATGTTTTTTCTTATGAAAAAATTCAAGAATTAGGATTAGGTATGCCCGAAAATGTAAATGTTGATGTAGAGGAAAATCCCAATACTCGCGCATTTACAGATATAAAGTATCTTACCTTGGATAAAGAAAATATGAATAAAAAAAGAAAAGCTTGGATTACTTTGAGAGGAATTGAGGTTAGTGATAAAAATTCAAAAGACGGGTCTAAAGTTAAACTAGGAAGAGTTGATTTATGTTTTAGGAAGAAAGGGGCTGTTCATTGGTATAATGGGAAAATGACATCAAGGGGTTATTGGTATTCAACAAATGGCGTTCGAACCCCCATAACAAGTCAAGGTCTAAAAGAACTTGAATATTCCCCCCATAAATATTATGTTTCTGCATCCAGGTATTATCAAACTATAAAGCCATCAGAAGTTGATAAAATTAAATTGGAATTCGCATGCGGAGAAGATTATCCTAAATACTCTTTTACAGGAATTTATACTGTAGATATAAATCATTTAATGTCACTAGATAACGGTACGGGTTTTGGGGAAGACCTTGCAAGTTTTTTGGTTAATTGGGGCCTGTGGTTAATACCTGTAGCAGTAACCATTATTTTATTATAAATATAAAAAAAAGGATTATGTTTTCGATTTTAAGGACATCATTATTTGTGTTATTTGTTTTCGCATGCACATACATGAACGGCCAGAACTTAGAAAAGATGGAATTTTTTTTTGAAGCAGGTTCCGCAAAGGGGATAAATGACGTTTTTAGTTATAACTTCCAGTTTTCTCCAGGATATAAATTAACAGAAAATTTCACATTAGGAGTAGGAATTGGATTTGTAGACTATAATAATAGAACGNNCTTATAGAACGGATTTAAAAAATGAATTAATAGATAATCATTATTTTCAAACAGGCTGGCATAATGCGTGGAAGCCTTATCTACATGGAAAATATAGTATTTCGTCAAATCATCGGGTAAACCCCTTCATTAAGGTTGACATTGGCTATGCATTCTTTTCCCATAAGAAAAAACTTTCTTATGTAGATGAAATTGAAAACGATTATGTTACTATACCGTTTGATATAAAGGGGGGGATTAACTCTA
>DENY01000022.1:3940-5372 GCA_002359825.1 Bacteroidales bacterium UBA2632 | reverse complement strand
TCGAACTCTGTAAGGAAAAACATATCTTCCATTGGATTTAATGTAGGTGTTATTTTTTAGTCTCCTGCGATTGTATCGCATGGATGAGCATGAGCCATATGAATGTGAAATATACGTTCTCCTCACGTGGTAAGATCGCTCCTTACGTCAAAGGCCGGGTAGGACATGGGATTCTCTTATCCACTTGCGGGAGAAGCTCGTATATTGTTAGCTGTTTCTTATCATTATCAGCGGTTAACAAATAGATACCTGGAGCATCCATGAGAATATAGCCGGTTGCAAGACAATTCCTCCGTAGGTTTAAACGTCGATATTCTTTTTTAAGACAAATGTCTATTGAAATAGTAGCACTATCATTTCAGCATGCTGCCTTTTAAAAATTTTATGGAAATGAAATTNNATTTGACAGCTATATTGTCCCTGCTAGTAAGTTTGGGGTCAAATATTACTTTTAGAATATATTTGATTCCAAGCCAATTTCTCTTTCAGAATTACCCGCAGGAGTTTTGTTCTTACATTCAACAATGATCACGGCACTATGTGGGGGGAATTTGAAATTAATTGATAAGGTAGAGTTGAGACTTTAACTAAAGTTTCTTTGTAAACTCTAAATGACAATATTGGATAAATACTCTATCCTCTTCTTAATGGCAGCAAGCTTGTGGCTGAAATAAGACAAGCAATAAAAGCAATTATTAATTTCGTCGTGAATGCGTAGGGACATAACACAATTTTACAAAATGAAAAAGTTTAATGTATTCATGCTTGTAGCATGTTTTGTTGTTTTTCAGTTTTTGTCTTCATGCAATAAAAGTGAAGATAATTTTGAGAATGAAATTTTGGTTAAACAGACAGAATCTGTTTCTGAGATCAATGCTTTTAGTAGTAAGGAAGAATTAAAAAATGCGATAAACAATACAGGTTATACTCGATCGGCATCTTCTGTTTCAGCATTTGACTCTGATATTTCCGAGGTACTCGTTCCAAATGAAAATTTCAGAAAATTATTGAATGAAAAAGGACAAATTATCGTAGATGATACCTTATATATGATTACAAGACAGGGTACACTATTTACCCATATGTCAAATCAAACAGTTGTTGACACGCTTTCTGATTTTTCAGTTTTTGAGCAAGTTTCTACCGATTTAAAAAAATTCAATGAAATATTTCTTTTTGATACTTTCAAAGATTTGTCAGAAGAAGATTTTTATGAAGAACCGGATGGAGATGAAGAGGATATTTCATCTATCTCTACACGTGCAACCGCATATAATCTACAAAGAGATCCTGTAGATATAAAGAATTTTCCTGTTATGTCAACAGAACCGTATACTTTGGTTGGGAAAGGACTTGCAGGTTTATTCGGAAATAACAGTGCTCACAAAATAGATATTCAACATAAAAGAAGATTGAGTGCTTCTTTATATAG
>DENY01000022.1:2482-3934 GCA_002359825.1 Bacteroidales bacterium UBA2632 | reverse complement strand
ATAACTGGACTAAAGAAGCAAGTTGGGGGCCTGGAACAGTTATGGGATGGGAACATATTCATTTTGTATATGATAAGTTAGATATACCTGACATGCCTGATTTACATGATCAGACTAAGAGAATGACCTACGGCAAATTCATGGGAAATTTAGCTAAAGTCTCTACATTGTATAAATTTGACAAGAAAGTCTCGGATGGTAATATTATTACCATACCTATTATTTTAGGAAAAGAGATTGAAGTTAATTCACTTGATATTGCAAATGCAGGTATAGACTTAATGACAAAAGCAGGATTAGATTATCTGAAAAAATTAGGAGACCCCTATCTTACTCAAGCTCTTGAGCAAAGCTAAGCGGCGATTAACAAGAGTATATGGAATACAAATCCTTTTCAAAAAGTACCGATTCCGGGTATTTCAATACATATTATAGATTTGAAGAAAAATCAGATGCATGTTTTTATTGGTTCCGATAAAATTTGGAAACCCGGGCCAAGCCAAGTGAAAGTTTTTGATAGTGGTGTTGTATTTGAAGTTGAATACAATTCAAATTTAGGACTGGTTGGAAGTGCCCTTAATGCTTTAGCAAAAAATGTCAAGAATAAAGCTCCTAATGTGGAATCTGCATTTGTTTAGNNACTGATTCCGGCGGTGAAGTAAAAGGTATGATTCTTAAAAAGACAAAAGACAAGTAATAGAATCATAGTAAAATATTATATTTAAATTTTATATCCGGCGTGAGTGTTTATTTGCTTGCGCCGGATTAAAAGTAAAATAATCAAAATAATACGAATATATAAATGGAAACGAAGAAACTACTTTTTAGATACTTTTTATTTTGCTCCCTTTTTATTACAAACACTTTGTATTCACAAGAGTTGCAAACAGTATCCAGAATAGGATTGGGAATAAATGGACTTGATCTGGCGGTTGAGTTACCCATAGCGAAAAACCTAACCATTGAACCGAGCATTGGTCTTGGGCCAAGTTATGATTTCGGTGAAGGTGAAGCCCTTACGTTCAGGATGGATTGGCATTGGACATTATTGAATCCGAGCGTACATTTAGGAGTAAATGGCAAGTTTATTTATAACCATAAAAGTGAACCGAAATTATTCAATTCGGGAAACTTTATCGGTTTAAAAGTGAAATATGTATCAAAACCATTAACTGATGAGATACATTATTTGACCAATACATTGCTAACAAATCTGAATTGGGGAGGACAGCGAAATATAGGAAGACATTGGATTTTCAGTTATTCGTTAGGAGCAGGATACGGCTACAACCTCGATGAACCGTATGGTTTATTCTATCCGGCTTTCGATCTCAAATTTGCCTATGTATTGCCCTACGGAAGAAGCAATTAAAATTTAACTATAGCAAACAAAATACTAAATAGTCTCTTAGCTAATAAATTAATGTTTTCACAATTATAATTAGTATGAAG
>DENY01000022.1:1973-2475 GCA_002359825.1 Bacteroidales bacterium UBA2632 | reverse complement strand
AGAACAAATAATGATACAAATATCGGCATGAAACGTATAATATTTTGTACTTTGGTTTTGGTTATGTTTTTTCTTAATTCAGTTTATTTGAATGCGCAAATCCAAAAAACTTTAGGTATGGATGGCGGTTTTTACTTTAATTCCAGTAACATAGCATATCATTTTTCGTTGACTTATAGCCTTCAATTCAATCATTATTTTGGAATTTCTGCTGGAACTATGTTCCTTTCCGTTCCATTGGATATTGCTGGATGGTCGGATAGTTCAAGAAATAGCAGCTATTATTTTGATGAAGATAATATTAAACGTTTCAATCTGTTTTTTTCTACTTTTTATTCACGACCACTTTTCCAATCTACAGGTGTTTACACGAATTGGTCGGTTTCATTCGAACCAAT
The DNA here is from genome assembly GCA_002359825.1 of Bacteroidales bacterium UBA2632. GTDB lineage: Bacteria > Bacteroidota > Bacteroidia > Bacteroidales > Dysgonomonadaceae > UBA2632. The sequence goes on along the minus strand of DENY01000022.1, from coordinate 2,077 downwards.
TCCATATGAGTATATATCATTAGAGAAACGGATGAACAATGATATACTATCCGAGAATGTAGGTAAATACCAATTTACTGGATTTTCACCCGGTACATTTTTAT
>DENY01000022.1:0-1928 GCA_002359825.1 Bacteroidales bacterium UBA2632 | reverse complement strand
TAAAAGAATATCGACATATATTCCTAATAATAATCTTTATAAAAGGATAAGTCTAAAGTTAATTGGACTTTAGACGATTAATGACTTAAAAATAAATGTAATTACACTTTCTAAATTCTAACGCGCTCATACCATATTTTCATTAAACAAATAGTTGGGATAATGTTTTCATTTAGCGAAGGTGCCTAAAATATCACATTTTACAACCAGTTCGGTGTTATACAGGAATTGGTTTCCTTATCTTTGAAATTAACAGACACAGTCTGTCATATTTCGGGAAACGATCATCCGGTTACAGACAATAGACTTATCGTATTATATTTTTTGTTTGGGTTTAATAGTTTAGAATTCACCTCTCTCCTTTTTTTGGGGGATGGATTATTATAGCCGGCGGTTACATTCTTTCCAGTACTATGGCCAACCATTTGTTTAACGAAAATCTCACTAATATACATTTCGCTTGTAAGATGAGTTACGTAGCTGTTACGGGTATAGGCGGTCGATAAATTCCGGTCTATCCCTAATTGTGCTGCTATTACTTTTAATGAATTATTTATTGGGTTTAATGCCAGTTGAATAGCGTCTTTTATCTTTCTTTCGTTTTGATCTACTCGTTCGATGCCGTTAAGAAATGGAAAGATATATCCATTCTGTTCTTTATTGCCGTGTCGGTTAATTATTTCTACCATTGGAGGTAGTAGCGGAGCGCAAATAGGCTCTGGATTTTTTTTCTTTTTTGTATCTCTGGTTTTCTTACGATGAAATACAATCTCTTGGGATGCTCCGTCGATGTCTTTGTATTGCAACCTGCATAGATCACCGAAATTTAGTCCGTTACAATAGAACATGAATATGAAAATATCCCTTGCAACCATCAATCCTTGATTGTCAGTCTCAAAATCCTCTATTTTCCAAATGTCCTCAATGTCTAAAGCGATAGATTTTCTCCCACCTTCCGGAATAGAATATTTATTCTTGCCCTCTCCAAATGGATAGCGAGTTCCGCTTAAATAAGGGTCTTCTCCATTGTTTATTATTGCCCTAAGTGTTCTCATATAAATCCCGATAGTAGCGTATTCTATACACGTCGCACTCCAAAAGTCTTCGCAGTCAGATAAAAATTTCACCGTGATATCGTCAAATTTAATATCAGCGATGACGTTTAAAACATCCTTACCTTTTGTCTTATGCTTTTTACTTACACATTCTTCAATAAATAGTTGTTTGGCTATTTTACTTTTGATTTTTCTGTAATACTGAAAACGTATAAGAGCGTTTAATGTGGTTCTGTATATTGTTGCATTCCCGACCTTGAAGGTGTTGTTTAAAGTGTTTATTTTGGCCGTAAACGCATCATTTACGGTTAAGATATCCGACTTGCCTAATTTGTGATCGAGTGCTGCAAAAGAGAAATTGTCTGCAGTCTCTTTAACTGCGGGTTTAAGAATATCATCAAAATATTTTTGTATGTCGTCTTTATGCTCTCTTAGATGTGCCGCTTTAGTCTTAAAATTAAAATCAGCTTCCTCTGAAGCTTCAAATAATTCCCAGTCCTCACGATCTAATACTTTTCCTGTAGAGTAGTAGTCGCTATCTCTTTTATATGTTACACGCCACCGTAGTGGGCATTCATTTTCGGGATTTTTATTCCTTATATCTCGAACAAGTTTAACGGTTATACCGTTATTGCAATAGTAGAATTTCATATCAGTATATTTTCAGATTGTATTCGATATATAACAAACAATCATAACAAACAAATAACAAACAAAAGTAGCAAAAATATACAAATAGAAGAAATAGGAAAGAGTTAATAATTTATTATATATGCTGTTAAACAGGTATTTATGAATTATTTGAAAATAGAGAAAAAATACAGAAATAACTGTTTAAAAGCTTCCCAAGCTGAGGGTCGCGAGTTCGAATCT
>DENY01000212.1:7418-28440 GCA_002359825.1 Bacteroidales bacterium UBA2632 | reverse complement strand
GGGTTTTGTACGTTGACAAAAATTATTCTGCACACATAACAAGCCACCAAAAACCACTAATAATTGTAACATTTCAACGTTGCTCAATGCGAGCAGGTGTGTCGCAAAGCAACATCCTTTTTGTCTTCGGCAGACACGAGTTTCAAACTCGCACCAGTAGAGAATCTCCTATAAGTTGGGAAGAATTACTCCCATAAAAAGTAAAACAATTAAAAAAGGCTTAGAGCAGATAATACTCTAAGCCTTTTTTGATTTATATAATACGGTGAATTTAGGATGTTTACAATTACTGTTATTCACCCTTGCCAAAAGGTCCCCAACTTAATGCTTTCAATTGTTCTTCACTCAAAGAGTGATATGAAAAAAGACATACCCCCTCTGCACCAGCTTCTCGTGAAATTTCGATTTGCTGAAGTAACATCTCAGGCTGAAAGCCCATGTATGGGCCAAGTCCTACGATAGGTCTAATACGAGTCCCTTTCACATTCTTCATCAGTAGATCAACATCTGCTTGAACAGCTTCATTCATAGTAGAATAAGACATAATATAAATTTCATCCAAATACCCTTTATCTACCCACAGTTTCCAATCTTGAAACTTCTCATCTAAACTTACTTTACTATCGGGGAAAACATCAGCCGAAAGTGGAATGTTGGGATAATTCTCCTTGAAGTGATCACTTACAGACTTTACGAAACGAGTAACATTGTCAGCTCTAAACTGATTCCACTGATCCCACTCTGTACTATTTTCAGGAGTGATTTCATAAATATCAAATCCAAGCTCTGCTTTCACTTTATCTTTACAATAATCACAATAGCAAAATCCCTTTTCCCAAGGTTTACTCAAAGAGTAACGAATATAATCAAGTTGAATACCGTCAATAGGATACCGTGAAGCCAGTGTATCTAATGTTTCCAAAAGGAACTGATGAACTTCGGGTCGAGAAGGACAAAAATAATGAAACCCTTTTTCCAACTCAGCAGCATGTGAACCATGTCGGAATAGACCTAACCATTCAGGTTTCTCTTTTACTAAAGGAGAGTTTTCTCCACCTACAAAAAACATCTCAGTCCATGGTATAACTGCAATATTATGTTTGGCACACTCTTCTATCATTACAGCCATAGGGTCCCAACCTACAAATTGTGGGAGTTGGGGCATTAAATCACTGCCGTTAGGATAAATAGTATATCCATTATATATAGTTTCAGGTAAAATAGCATTTATACCCACATCAGCCATTTGTTGAATAGTCTTAATAAGTTCTTCTGGAGTTTTATCTGACAATCGTACCCAAACACCTTTGAATTCATCCTCTTTTGGAGGAAATGATTTATAATAGAGACCCGTTGAAATAGCTAACATTTGTTTTGCCTGACTTTTAGCCTCCTCTATATTATTATCAGACCTTGCTTTTAAAAAAAGACTAAAATGAGATTTGATTTCTTCTTCTGTTTCTTTCAGAATTTGGGAATATTGTTTCGAGAGTTCTTTCTTGTTAATACGATCGAGAGCATTTTTGAAAATGGTCCTTGCTTTTTCAACATCGGTATTTTCAGTACGTGAATATTTTAAGTCGTTATCACTTGTAAGCTGTACTTCCATGCCAACTTCTAAATTTTTGTTGATCCATGTGCTTGATGATTCATTCCCTGATATAACCATCCCATTTCGAGGTATCTCCGAATTATTACCACCTATAGAGACTACTAATCCATTTTGGACAATTGCCTCTGTACCCCACTCATTGGTTTCTGTTCTCTCGCCATACTCTGAAGTGTAAGCAACTAAATGATGCGTTCCTCTTCCTCCTCCATACTCACCTTTAATAGGATTTACTGAAGTCAATGGTTTTGTGTTATCTTCACGATAAATTGGTTCACCTAAATCTTGATTCCGCCAATTATGGGTATTGCTACAGTTAGTAAAGAACAGTAAAATTAAAAAGTGAAAAATAAGATGGAGCTTCATACTTAATTTTTTTTGAGATAAACAATCGGATTAATAAATGAATTAAGAAGTCGCAAAGATAAAGTAAATGTTGATAAAAGCATAGGTATAAAACTTTTTTGACCCACAAGAGAAAAAAGAGAAGAGAGTCTTCAATATAAAGTTTTAATGTTTTTAAATAAAACCCTTGTTTTATTACTATATATTTTATACATTTGCTATAGATTGAACTAAAAATAAAGATTTATCTTACAATAATTCTTAAGATATGAATGCCAGTAAAACAGTGAAACTACACGATGTGATGTTTCTTGACAAAGAAATCTCTTTATTTCGCAACACATTGCTAAATAAAGGACCTGTATTTTAAATCCATTGCATTAATGAGATGGACGTATAAATGAGAATTAATAAAACAATTGATTGCAAAAAGGCAGCTGCTATGCAGAGTCATATTCTTACAATCCTTTAAAAATCTAAATGAAATGTATCACTTGTAGATCCATACAATCATAATAAATGTATGCTTTACATGAGACTTCTAACTCTTTGTTAGAAATTAAACACCTACAAATCAAAAAATAACATTATATCGTTTTACTTCTAATCCTTTGTTGTCTATGCATAATACAAGACTTCAATCGTTAAGATAAAGAGATGCGTGGGGCAAAAAAACATAAACATAAAACAACTGATAAAAAAGGAGGTACAATGAAGTAAACATATTTAAGAGTTTTTTTTATAACAAAGCATAGGTTTTAGATTTAATAATACACAAATAATACAACATGAAAAAGAAATTATTACAAAATCGACCTTTAATTTTACTCCTTTTTATATCTCTTGTTTTCAATACACGAGCAGAGAATGCAGAAAACAAGATAAAAACTCTTTTAGAGGTCAACCAACAAAAAGATAAAACAATTACTGGTAGAATATATGATTCAAACAATGAGCCAATAATTGGGGCAAACATTGTTGAAAAAGGCACCAGTAATGGAACAGTAACCGACAACAATGGTGATTATACGCTCAATGTAGGCACCGATGCATTATTGAGAGTGACGTATATTGGATATTTGGAGCAGGAAGTATCTACAAGAAACAGAACGACAATAAATGTTGTTTTAATAGAGGACACCAAAACTTTGGATGAATTGGTGGTAGTGGGTTATGGAACACAAAAAAAGACTAACCTAACGGGTGCTGTTGATCAAGTGACGAGTGAAGTTTTCGATAATAGATCTATGACCAATGTGACGCAAGGTTTGCAAGGAGTTATTCCTAATCTAAACATCTCCTTAGCAGACGGTAAGCCGAATACCAGTGCCAACTATCAAATAAGAGGGGTAACCTCCATTGGCCAAGGAGGAAGTGCATTAATCCTTATTGATGGAGTGGAAGGCGACCCTGCCATGTTGAATCCTAATGACATTGAAAGTGTATCTGTCCTGAAAGATGCTTCTTCTGCCGCTATCTATGGTGCACGGGGAGCTTTTGGTGTAGTTTTGATTACTACAAGAAGTTCTTCTAAGGATCGTACCTCGGTAACGTATAGTGGAAATTTTTCTGTGAAAGCACCTACTGTTGTACCCGATATGATTACTGATGCAGCTTTGTATGCTGAGATGTTTGTTGAAGCGTATTCAGCATATTATGATTATGCGAGAACACCTTCAACCTTTCATAAGGCAGTACCTTACTCCCAAGACTGGTATAATGAAATGGTGAAGAGACCTCCTGGATCGGGAAAACCTGAAGTTGAAGTAGGACCTGATGGAAAATACCAATATTATGCCAATACAGATTGGTATGATTTGTTGTACAAAGATCATACTTTAGGAACAGAACACAATCTCTGAATTCAAGGGAGTGGAGAAAAAGCAGACTTTATCATATCTGGGCGTTACTTCGAACAAGGAGGCCTTTTCAATTACAATAGCGATGATTATTCTACATTTAATATTCGAGCTAAAGGCTCTGCCCAAATATTCAGTTGGTTAAATGTGGAAAATAACACCGATGTTTCTCAGGTTAACTATTACAATCCGCTAACTGTAGCAGATGGAAATGTATGGTATGGTTTAGAAAGCGAGGCAGAGCCAATGAGTCCCATGTTTAATCCGGATGGAACATTGACGATGGCTGCCGCATACAGTGTTGGAGATCTTTGGTACGGTAAAAGTGGGACAGACTCAGAGAGAAGATTGTTTCGCAACACCACATCTTTTACAATATCTTCCTTAGATAAATCTTTTAGATTAAAAGGAGATTTCACTTTCCGTAATACAGATAACGATGCTTCAACAAAAAGGGTTCCTGTTCCTTATAGTCCTCAACAAGGAGTGATTGCTTATCTTGGCTCTTCTACTAATGACTTTGGCAAAAGAAATTCGTCTACTAAATACCTAGCAACCAACATTTATGGCGAATATGAGAAGACACTTAAATCAGTACATTATATAAAAGGTATGTTAGGCTATAATTATGAGCAATCAACCTATAATACTACAAATACTCGACGCAATGGTTTGATTTTTGAAGATGGTAATAATATCAATATGGCCAACGGTAACGGTATTACTGTAAGCAGTAACTACGAAAAATGGCGCATTGCAGGAGGATTCTTTCGATTAAACTATGCATATGACTATCGATATTTACTCGAAGTAAACGGTCGCTTGGATGGAACAACCAAATTTCCGACAGATCAACAATGGGGGTTTTTCCCATCCGTATCAGCTGGATGGCGCCTATCCGAAGAACCATTTTGGAAGGTGAATGACATGATATTTTCAGACATGAAACTAAGGGCCTCCTATGGATCATTAGGAAACGGTAATATAGCTTCTTACGCCTACAGAGAATTGTTCAATATAAGAACAATGGACAGGCTTATTAACGGAACATTAAATCAAAAAACTTCTGTTCCTTCAGTAATTCCCGATGGACTAACATGGGAAACATCTACAACATCCAATATAGGAATTGACTTTGGTTCTATCAAAGGGAAACTTCGTTTTACCGGAGATGCTTATGTACGAAAAACGAAAGATATGTTTGCTGTTGGAGTAGACCTTCCAGCAGTTTTTGGAGCTACTGCACCTAAAGGAAACTATGCAGACATGACGACCAAAGGATGGGAACTCAGTTTGAGCTGGAGGGATAAGTTTACAGTTGCCAATAAGCCATTTAACTATGACTTGAGAGTAACATTATCCGACTACACTTCAAAAATTGATAAATATACTAATCCTGAAAAAGAATTGGGCAACTATTATGATGCAAGAGTCAATTATTACGAGGGCATGACAATAGGTGAAATATGGGGTTATGAAACAGAGGGGTTTTTCACTTCTGAAGAAGATGTTAAAAATCATGCTTCACAAAAACTATACTTTGCTTCCAACTCTGGTACGTGGCTTCCAGGAGATATAAAGTTTAAAGATTTAAATGATGATGGTGTAATAGATTACGGAACCAATAAAGTTGATGATGCAGGAGATAGAAAAGTTATTGGAAATACAACCCCTCGATACACTTATAGCTTTAATTTAGGCGCAGATTGGAATGGAATTTTCTTTTCAGCTTTTTTTCAAGGAGTAGGAAGACAGCATTGGTGGCCAGGAACAGACAACTCTTTATTTTGGGGTCAGTACAGTCGTCCATATAGCAACATTCCTTCTTCTATGATTGGAAATATATGGAAAGAGGATAACACCGACGCTTACTTTCCACGTTATAGAGGTTATGTAGCTTTACAAAGCACAAGAGAACTATCTGTCGTTCAGACTCGCTACTTGCAAAATGTAAAATATTTAAGATTAAAGAACTTGCAGGTAGGCTATAATTTCCCAAAAGCACTCATTAATTCTGCAAAAATGCAAGCAGCGCGTGTCTATCTTTCAGGAGAAAATCTCTTTAGTTGGTCTCCACTTTATAAAAACACCAAAAACTTTGATGTTTCCAACATATATGGTGAAGATAAAGAAGCTAAACAAGCAGCTGGAGAAGGCGGTACAAACTCTATTATTGGTAATGGTGGTCAAGCCTATAACTATCCATTATTGAAAAATATTAGCATCGGTTTATCCGTAACATTTTAAAAAATGAATATGATTATGAAAAAAATATTACTTTCTTTTATTGCTGTATTATTGATTACTGCATGTAATATGCAAGAACTGCCAGAGGCGCAGATTTCCAAAGAACCGGTATTTAGCTCTGAAACGGGGTTGAAAATGTACACCAACTCCTTCTATGATATGTTTCCAAGTTCTACAACCAACAACACATATTCGTACTATATAGCCACCAATAATGTAATAAAATATTTTACGGAAAACGGCTATAGTCCCGAAGAGAGTTCTGGTTGGAACTGGGGTAATTTACGGAACATAAATTATTTTATTGTAAACTGTACTGATGAATCTCTTTCAGCTGAAATACGCAATAATTATTTAGGTATAGCTCGTTTTTTCAGAGCGTATTACTACTTCGGTATGATGACAAGATTTGGTGATCTTCCGTGGATTGACCATCCGTTAGATGTAGGAGATCCCCTTCTTTATGCAAAGCGTGATGATAGAACCCTGATTATAACCAAGATCAAAGAAGATCTCGATTTTGCTATTGCCAATATCAAAGAGAAAAAGGATAAATCTAGCTCAACAATTACCTCAACCGTAGCTGCAGCTTTTAAATCGCGTATTTGCTTATGGGAAGGGACATACAGAAAATATCATACTGAGCAATCGCTCCAAACTACTGCAAATGAATGGCTAAATGAGGCAGTATCAGCTTCTCAATACGTTATGGATGCTGGATATTCCATTTACAAAGATTTGGGGGTTGATAAATCATATCAACAATTATTTCTTACCAAATCTCCAATAGCAAGCGAAGTGCTTTATGCAGTTACATTTGATGGATCACTGGGTGTGGTGCATTCGGGCAATCGTCGCTGGACATCAGTAACCTTAGGTTCGACTCCTTCACTGATTAAGTCTTTTGTCAACACATATTTGATGTTAGATGGAACACCATTTACAGATAAACCAGATTATAAGACCAGTTCGTTTCAAGAAGAGTGCAAAAATAGAGACATGCGCTTGTCGCAAACTATACGCACGCCGGGTTATACTCGAATAAGTGGAGGGAGTATTGTGGAAACTCCTCCAAACTATGCCTATGCTATTACGGGTTATCATACTAGTAAATTTACATTGAAAGATGTACAATATGATAATGTAGATATTTGTGACAACAATGTACCCGTTTTTAGATATGCTGAAGTTTTATTGAATTATGCAGAAGCAAAAGCAGAATTGGGTAGCTTAACGGATAGTGATTGGAGTAAAACAATAGGCACACTGCGAGCTAGAGCTGGGATAACAGGAGGATTAAACAGTAAACCAACTAAAGTAGATCAGTATCTCCAACAACGTTTTTTCCCTACAATTAATAATCCGGAGATTTTAGAGATTCGTAGAGAACGCAGTATTGAGCTTTCGTTCGAAGGTTTCTCTTGGCAAGATATTCTACGTTGGAAAGTGGGAGAATTGGCCACGAGAGACTGGGATGGAATCTATATTCCAGAGTTTGAAGTTCCCTACGATATGAATGAAGATGGTAAACTTGATGTATGCTTTACAAAATTGTTGAATCCTGTAAAAGTTCCGGGAGTTTTCTACCTATATGTTGGAGAAAAATTAGCAAATGGAGCAGACAACAATGTTCAACTTGGAGCAGATGGACATACACTTGTGTTTTTGAAAAATCAAAAACGTACATGGCATGACAAATTATATTTCTATCCAATTCCTGCCGGAGATTTAGTGAAGAATCCAAATCTGGGGCAAAATACAGGTTGGTAAATTGATTGGATTCAATAAAGGGAATAAATGAATAAGTTAACTATTATCAGAAGGTATACTAAAAAGACACCGATATAGATAATATTAAGTTTGCAAAAAAACCCGTTGAATGAATGAACTCTTCAACGGGTTTTTAAATAATATTACTTATCAACTGTCATTTCACTAAATAAATTACATATTCTCCTCAGAAATAGATGATAATATAAAAAAATAAAGCTATATTTGCCCATATTAAAATAAAATAATAGTGGCAGTTGTTTAGTATAAGTAAATTATTAGTAATAGCTTCCGGATTACCAGGAGATATGTAAACCTTATTGCTAAAAATACAATATAGTATAAACAGAATACGGAAAATTTAGACCACTCCTATAAATTCAGAAATGATCAAGTAAATACACTGCCTAAATACTTAAATTATTTTTATGAAAACAAATGTGCAATTTGCAGTTTCTATCCTGATACTTCTCTTCCTTGTAAGCTCATGTAAAGCTAATCAACCAATGAAGTCTCTCAAAGTGATGAGCTATAATATACATATAGCTACTCCGGGCTCTATCTCAGACTTTAATATCACAGACTTGCAAGCAGTAGCTGATGTTATAATTAGAGAGAAGCCAGATGTTGTAGTTCTTCAAGAGGTGGATAAGTATACAGTACGATCAAATAAGGAATCTCATCAAGCAAAAGATTTGGGTGAAATGACAGGGATGTATTACCATTTCGCAGGCGCATCTTATAAATCTGAAGGAGAGCAAGGTCAAGCAATTCTCTCTAAATACCCAATTAAAGATGCCAAAAGTTATAAATTGCCTCTTCCAGATGAATCTAATGGGGAAACTCGTTCTTTAGCTATAATAGTTGTTGAAATAAAAGGTGTGGATATTGCTTTTATGAACGTTCATTTAGATCATAGATCTGATGCAGATAGAAGATATCAAATAGAGCAAATGTTAGAATACACAAAAGAGTTTGATAATTATCCTATTATCTTTGGAGGAGACTTCAATATGAAGCCCGATAATGATAATTTCAAATTAATTGAGACACAATTTGCAAAGGTGACTGACGATCATCCTCTTACTTTTCCTCAAATTAATCCCTCTACAACGATCGATTTTATTCTATTAAATAAAAAAGCAATGGACTTGTTTACTGTTGAAGATTACTATACAGTAGATGAGCAATATGCTTCAGATCACTTACCATTAATATTGGAAGTTTCATTTAAAACTAATAAACAGTAACAACACAATGCTTTTGACAAACGATTATTATAAATAATAAATAGTTATGGAAAAAAACTTTACAAAGTTACGACTACTATTTTTAATTTCATTATTCACGTTTTCTCATGAATATAGTTTTGCTTTAAGTGAAACGAATCCAAGATTGGAGCCAAAACTTTCCAGTTTCATCTCAAATAATATTTTACACGATTCACAAGATTCATGTTGGAAGAATATCTTTAATGGTGACAACCTAGATGGATGGCATTTATACAATTCTGACAAATCAGTAAATTGGCTAGTAGAAGATGGTATAATGTTCTCGAATGGAGGAAATGGTGACATTGTGACAGATTCAGAATTTGAAAATTTTGAGTTAGAAGTAGAGTGGAAGATTAAAGAAGGTGGCAATAGTGGTATATTTTATTGTGTTCAGGAGGATATCCAATATAAAAATGTTTGGCATACAGGTCCTGAATTTCAAATTATTGATGATGTAAATTATCCTGCTAATTTACTCGAGAAACAAAAAACAGGGTCATGCTCTGATGTTCTTCCTCCAATCAAATTGACGTCTCATTCACCAGGTGAATGGAATTCCACTCGAATAATTGTATTTAATGGTAATGTTGAGCATTGGTTAAATGGGGAATTAGTTCTAAGATATTCAATGGACTCTCAACTATGGAAGGAAGCCGTTGAACAAAGTAAGTTTTCTGACTTAGATTATGCAAAAGTTAGAAAAGGAAAAATAGGACTTCAAGATCATGGTAATCCTATATATTTTAGGAAAATAAGAATCCATGAATTATAAGCANNAAACAAACAGTTATATTATTATAGTTTAAAATTAAGTCATATGAATATCAACAGAAGAAAATTTTTAAAAACTGCTGCAATTGGAGCAGCTGGTTTAACAGTAGTTCCTAGTTCAGTATTAGGAAAAGCTTACGGACACACCGCTCCGAGCGACAAACTGAATATCGCTGGTATTGGCGTTGGAGGTGTGGGTCGCCGCAATCTCGCCAATATGAAAACAGAGAATATTGTTGCGCTTTGCGATATCGATCAAAAGTATGCTGCTAAGACATACAATGATTATCCAAAAGCAAAACAGTTCAAAGACTGGAGGGAGATGTTTGATAAAATGGAGAAATCCATTGATGCCATCATGGTGGCAACTCCAGATCATACGCATGCAGGTGTTACAGCTCATGGTATCACTTTGGGTAAACACGCTTATGTTCAAAAACCATTGACGCATAGTGTATATGAATCGCGATTGCTCGCAAAACTTGCTAAGAAGTACAAAGTAGCTACACAAATGGGAAACCAAGGAAACTCTTTTGATTGGTGCCGTCAGATTGCCGAGTGGGTACAAGCAGGAGCAATTGGTGATGTTTACGAAGCTCATTGTTGGACCAATAGACCAATTTGGCCACAAGGTTTGCCTGAGCCAAAAGGCGGAGTTTCTATTCCATCAACATTGGATTGGGATTTATTTATAGGTCCAGCTAAAAAACGACCTTATGATCCTGCTTATACTCCTTGGAACTGGAGAGGATTTTGGGATTTTGGAACAGGTGCATTAGGCGATATGGCCAACCACATTATGGATCCACTTTATTGGGCGCTTGATTTAAAATATCCTATCAGTGTTTCTGCAAGCTCTACCTTATCAAATCTTTACTCTCCACCGCAAGCACAAAAAGTTACCTATAAATTCCCTGCACGTCCACCAAAAGGCAATGTAAACATGCCTGAACTTATGGTGCACTGGTATGATGGAGGTTTACTGCCCGATAGACCAGATGAACTGAAAGATGGCGAAATGATGGGTGATCCTGATGGAGGAATTATTTTGCACGGAACAAAAGGAAAAATCATGACTGGATGTTACGGTCAGAATCCAACATTGTTACCACTTTCAAGAATGGCCTATTTCAAAGAGCCAGAGCCAACTATCCCTCGAGTGAAAGGTGGAAATGGTAATATTTGGTCAACCAATGCTCACGAACAAGATTGGGTGAGAGCGGCCAAAGAATCTCCTGAAAATAGAGTAGAGTCAACTTCTAATTTCCAGTTTTCAGGACCAGAGAATGAAATGGTTCTTATGGGAGTTTTGGCTACAAGACTTTCTGGATTAAACGGGTTACATCGTGAGTTGCTGTGGGATGGAGAAAATATGAAGTTTACTAATATCTCCGATTCAGACATGATCAAGATTGTAACTGTGGATGAATATGCAGTAATTGATGGCAATCCAAAGTTCGATCGCAGATATGCTGATTTTAATGCACAAGAAATGGCCAATGAGTGGATTAAGCACACCTATCACAATGGGTTTAAACTACCTGACATGCCTAAGATTTAAAAAACCAATAAGATGTCTCGGTAACTTACTTTCATTCCGCAAGTAAGATACCGAGATTTAAAATAGAATAATATGAAAATAATAAATAAAGTATTACTCGTTTTTGCTGCTATTGGACTTCTGAGTAGTTGCACCAATGTATCTACACAAACAAAGGCAGAGAAGAATGGATGGAAGTTATCCATGCAATCTTATACATTCCATCTTTTTTCTGTGGTGGAAGCACTTGAGAAAACCCAAGAGCTAGGTTTGCATTACATTGAAGTGTATCCTGGTCAAAAAATGGGTGAGGGGTTTGGTGATGCAAAATTTGGATATACACTTACCACAGAACAACAAAATAAAATAAAAGAAATAGCCAAATCAAAAGATGTAAAAATCATATCAACGGGTGTATGGACTCCCCAACGTGATGAGTGGGAAAAAGTATTTCAGTTTGCCAAAGATATGGACATGGAGTTTATTAGTGCCGAACCAGCAAGAGAAGACTGGGATGTGGTAGAAAATTTGGCTAAACAATATAAAATTAAAGTTGCGGTACATAATCATCCCAACGAGGCATCATACTGGAAACCCGAGATATTATTGTCAATTATTGGTGACAGAAGTCCTTTATTAGGATCTTCAGCTGATGTTGGACATTATAAACGAATGGGTATAGACCCAATACCCGCTTTAAAGGAATTGGATGGAAGACTCATAGCACTCCACTTTAAAGATATTGCTCCTGAAGGACCCGAAAACAAGCTTGAAGATGTTGTTTGGGGAACAGGAATTCTAAACGTAAAGGGAATGTTGGAAGAACTAAAGCGTCAAAACTTTAAAGGGTACTTCACCATAGAATATGAAGCAAATTGGGAGAATAATCTTCCCGAAATTAAAGAATCAATTGATTATTTTAATCGGGTTGCTGATGAGATATTCTAAATATCTGAGCTTTTGAAGGTAAAACCACTATAGCTGTGGGAATTAGGTGGTATTAAAAAGCAAACTATACCGTTGAATAATTAAGAAGGGATCATACATGCATATAATAACCATACCCATTGTAATAGCATATAAAATAAGAATCCATGTCATCAAAAAAAAATAATAAAAGAATTTCACCAACAGTAGCGGCTACTACTGTTGGTTTAACTATTGTGCCATCAAATATCTTCGGTAAAAAGTTTGGACACACTGCTCCAAGCGACAAGTTAAATATTGCTGGCGTTGGTATCGGAGGAAAAGGTTTTTCTGTCCTCAAGAGTCTAGAAAGTGAAAATATAGTAGCACTTGCAGATGTAGATTGGAAATATAGTAAACCTACCTTTGATTACTTCCCTAATGTAAAGAAATACGTTGACTATCGTAAAATGTATGATGAATTAGGTAAAAGTATTGATGCGGTGATGGTGGCTACACCTGATCACACCCATGCAATTATTGCCGCAGATGCCATTACAATGGGTAAGCATGCATATGTTGAAAAGCCATTAACACATAGTGTTTATGAGTCCAGGCTACTAACTAATTTAGCGAGGAAACACAAAATTGCTTCTCAAATGGGTAATGGAGGTGCTTCAGCTCCAGGTGTACGTCAAATAATTGATTGGATATGGGATGGACAGATTGGTGAAATAAAAAAAGTGGAAGCATTTACAGACAGACCTTTTTGGCCACAAGGATTGATGCGTCCAACGCAAGAACAGTCAATACCCGATACATTAGATTGGGATTTATTTGTAGGACCAGCACCTATGAGACCTTACAATAGTATCTACACACCATGGAATTGGCGTGGATGGTGGGATTTTGGGACAGGAGCCTTGGGCGATATGGCATGTCATATTTTGAATCCTGTATTTAAAGGTCTTAATTTGCTATATCCAACACATGTGCAAGGTTCATCTACGATGTTGATGTCCGATAGTTGTCCAACTGCACAAATAGTAAAATATACTTTCCCCGCTCGTGATAATCTACCTAAGGTGAGTATGCCTGAAGTGGAAGTGACTTGGTATGATGGAGGATTTCAGCCAAATAGACCTAAAGGAATGCCTGAGGGCAAAGACTTGAACGTATCGGGAGGAGGTGTAATCTTTTATGGATCAAAAGACACCCTAATTTGTGGTAGTTCTGGTCGTGATCCATGGTTGGTTTCTGGTCGAACTCCAATTTCGCCCAATACTCAGCGCGCAATAACATTGTCTCATGAAATGGATTGGGTGCGAGCATGTAAAGAAAGCCATGATAATAGAATTGAAACTGCTTCTGATTTTTCAATAGCTGGACCTTTGAATGAGATGGTTGTAATGGGGGTGCTTGCTGTAAGATTACAAGGTCTGAATCAAATATTAGACTGGGACGGTGAAAACATGAAATTTACAAATATTCCAATGGAAGCGACAGTTAAGTCTATTGTTAAAGATGGCTTTAAGATTTCTGATGGACATCCTACTTTTAATAAAGAATGGACTGACCCAGTATCTGCACAAGAGTTTGCACAAGAACTCATCAACCATACCTATCATAATGGGTGGAAGTTACCTCCTATGACTTAAGACATCTATCGAAATTAAATGATATAACTAAAATGTAGACACCTCTTCTTATCCGTATATTCTAATACGAAAGATAGCTGTTAACCTTTTTGTGATAGGTAAATAATAAATATTGTATTGAAGAGCATTTAATTATGTGCATTTTATAAAGTAATCAAAGAATACTTTAATGCATAGTAAAAGCACTTTCAATTATTCTTTTTATTACTATTACTACTGTTTTTAGAAAATAAGACATATATAAAGAAACTTATTTAATAAACTATTCATCTTTATTGGATTTATCCACGTCAATTACCCCTATTTCAAATGTTAAACTGAAATTTATTTATATAATACAGTATATATACTAAATAAATAAGTTATATTTGCAATTAATATCTTTAAGGTCTCACATTATTGAGCTCTTTAATTATATTATTTTAGACGAAAGATATTACATGTCTTATTAAACCAACATAAAAAACAAGGAATGCTAATTACATCACAATTAATTATTAATAATAAAACTTATGAAGAGTAACAGAAAATCAATTTTGAGAAGAAATGGAGTCTCCAAGACTTTACTCTTACTCATGTTCTTTTGCTTTACACTTGTGTCTTATGGACAAACAAATNNTAGATACTAAAGGAGAAGAGCTGATTGGCGTGAACGTAAAAATAAAAGGCACGCAATTGGGAACAATTACAGATATTGATGGACAATTCAGTTTATCAGTAGCAAACACAAATCAGGTTTTAGAACTCTCTTATGTAGGGTATAAAACACAGGAAGTACGATTAAATGGTCGAACAATCGTGAATGTTACGCTACAAGAAGATACAGAATTATTAGACGAAGTGGTAGTAGTTGGTTATGGTACACAGAAAAAAATTAGTGTAACTGGTGCAATTTCAAGTATCTCGGATCGAGAAATTGATCGAGCTCCTTCTCTTGGTATCACCAACGTAATTGGTGCACGTGTAGCTGGAGTATCGATGTTGCAAAGCTCAGGTCAACCAGGAGGTGACGCAGCTTCGCTTTTGGTGCGTGGTCAGAAAGCAGTTTATATTGTTGATGGTGTAGAAAGGTCTTTTAATGAAATAGACCCAAATTCAATTGCATCAGTATCTGTTCTTAAAGATGCGACCTCTGCTGCTGTATATGGTTTAGATGCCTCAGCAGTTGTAAACATTACAACTAAAAGAGGAGCTAAAGATAAACTTAAGATTAGCTATAATGGCAAATACGGAATTAGCGAAAATGCAAATCAGTTAGAATGGCTAGATGGTCCTGGCTATGCATATTGGTATAATAAATCGCGCGAAATGGATGGTGACCCAGCTGTTTTCACATCCGAACAAGTTCAGAAAATGAAAGATGGCGTTGATGGATGGGGAAATACCAATTGGTATAAAAAGGTATTCGGTAGAGGTTCGACTATGCACCATAATATGAGTGCAACAGGGGGTAATGAAAAAGTAAGTTTTTTTACATCGATTGGAGCTTTCCAACAAAAAGGGAATGTGGACCTTCACGACTATGAGCGATATAACCTGAGAGCCAATATTGATGCTAATATTACCGATTTCTTGAAAATGGAAATGGGTATTGCAGGACGTGTTGAAGCAAGAGAGAATCCACGCTATACGGCAAATCCAGCTGACTGGCACAACATTCCTCAACAAGCAGTAAGAGCTCTGCCTTACATTCCTGAGAAAACAGTTTTTGAAGGTAAGGAATATTATACGGGAACCAGAACTGCATCTTCACCTGTAAGTCCGCTAGCAGCAATTTATGATTCGGGATATTCAAGATCAAATAATACATACATGCAAACAAACTTTTCATTAGTCTATGATGTGCATGGAGTTGAAGGATTGAATGTAAAGTTTATGGGTGCTTATGATAAGCGTTTCCAATTTGTAAAGAGCTTGGCCATTCCGTTTGAGACAATGTTAGCAACACTCCCAAACACATCCACAGAAACTATTGGTTATACCAAATTTACAGATAACAGCGGAAATACCTCATTAACCGAATCTGCTTTTCATTCAACTAATGTGGTAACTCAAACAAGCCTTAACTATGATAGAACTTTTGGCAAGCACACTATTAGTGCATTAGGATTGGCAGAAACACGTAATAACTTTGACAACACATTGGGTGGAACAGGACNNAGCGGGTCAAGAACGTATACCTAGCATTAGTGGAAGAAGCAAACAGTCTCGTGTAATAGGATTTGTAGGTCGATTGAATTACGAATTCGATAATAAATATTTAGCTGAAATAACCTACCGTCGTGATGGAAGCTATTTGTTCAGCGGAATGACCGGATCACGTTGGGTTGACCTCCCTGCAGTATCTCTTGGTTGGAGAATGGATCAAGAAGAGTGGTTCGAATCAGATATTGTTGACAACCTGAAATTAAGAGGTGGGATAGGTAAATCTGCTACATCGGCTGTTAGTGCATATCAGTATTTAGATCTTATGTCCATTGGAACCAATGCTGTTATCTTAGGTGGTGGAAGCCAAAGTATGGTATATGCATCCACATTAGGAAATCCAAATTTAGGATGGGCCAAAGCAATCAGTTATAATGGAGGTGTTGATTTTAATGCATGGAACGGATTGCTCGGAATAGAATTAGACTTTTTCTACAAGTATGAGTATGATCTGTTAGCCTCTGTAGGAGGATCTTATCCTCCATCTATGGGTGGATACTATTTTAGTGTAGAAAACAAAAACAAAATAGACTACCGAGGTTTCGATTTTACATTGAGTCACAATAATAATATCGGCGAGTTTCAATACGGAGTTAAATTACTTGGTTCATACACCAAACGTAGATGGCTCTATTATGCAGGAGATTCAGAAAACACACCTGACTATAGAAAACTTACAGGAAAAGAAGTAGGATCACAATTAGGCTTTATAGCGGAGGGACTATTCCAAACGCAAGAGGAAATAGATAATTCACCAACTATCGTTGGATCACCTGTANNATGGTAAAATTAGTTATGCACAAGACATGGGATACGTTGGAAAAAGTGCATATCCTAAATTTCAAAGCTCGCTTAACCTAAATGGTGCTTGGAGAGGTTTCGACTTCGATGTATTGTTTCAAGGAGGTGTTGGCAGGACAGTTGCTCTTACTGGAGTTTATTCTAATTCAGTAATGGACAATACTGTGTTTACAAGAATGTTTTACCATGGTGGAAATACTCCTACATTTGTACCAGAAAATTCATGGACACCAGAAAACACAAATGCAGAGTTTCCTCGTCTATCTCTGGTTACAGTAAGTACCAACAATGCTTACTCTTCAACCCATTGGTATAGATCGGGAGATTACCTGCGTTTGAAAACATTCCAAATAGGATATACAATTCCTCCAAGAGTAATGAATTCAATCGGGTTTGGTGGATTAAGGGTGTATGCAGAAGGTTCGAATATATTTACCTTTAGCGAACTCACAAAGTACAATATAGACCCCGAACAACCAGGAGTAAACAACGGATATTATCCACAACAAAGAACAATTTCTTTTGGACTTAACTTGACATTATAATACAATAGAATGATGAAAAAAATAATTAATATACAAATCCTAGTTGCTCTACTACTCTTAGTAAGTAGCTGCGATGAATGGCTCGATCTTACTCCTACTGACAAATTATCGGACAAGGTGGTATGGGAGAACGAAGCCAGTGCAGATAAATATGTAAATGGGTTTTACACTTATCTAAGTCAATACGGTCAATTCGGTGATCAACAATTCGAGGGAAGTTTAACCGAGAGTTTAACTGATGCATTCAAATATGGTTCGTATGCCTTAGGGCATAAGGCTGGACATCCTAACAATTATGTGTTCAATCCAACTACTGTTACACCTGCCAGCTGTTTTTATGACAACTGGAATGATGGTTATGATAAAATAAGACGAATGAATCAGTTTTTAAACTCTATGAAAAAGTATTCTACTTTCTCAGAAGAAAAAAACACCCTATTGGAAGCTCAAGTTCGATTCTTCCGTGGATTCATGTATTTCCAACTGGCCAAACGTCACGGTGGTGTAATTCTATATACTGATCTGGAAGAGATGCAAAAAGATAAAGAACGCTCTTCAGAAAAAGATACTTGGGATTTAGTGCAATCTGACTTAGAGTTCGCCATTGAAAACCTTCCTGAAGAATGGAAAACTGGTGCAGACAAAGGGAGATTGTCAAAATATGCAGCTCTTGCTTTTCAATCGCGTGCCATGCTATATGCAGAACGCTGGCAAGTGGCTTATGATGCAGCTAATGAAGTAATAAATTCTGGTAAATTCGCATTAGTTGATAATTATGCCAATGCATGGAAAGGTAGCAATTCTGAATCTATTTTAGAATTCAAGTATGATCAATCAAAACCAAATCACCGTTTTGATCGTGATTATGTTCCATTGAGTGATGGTTATGAGTTCGGTGGATTGGGTACTCCCACGCAAGAAATGGTGGAAAGTTATGAAAAAGCAGATGGAACAAAAATGGACTGGACTCCCTATCACATTGCAGATGCCACACGTCCACCTTACGAAGATTTGGAGCCTCGTTTTAAGGCTTCTATAATATATCCAGGCAGTACTTGGAAAGGCAATGTGATGGAAAACTCAGTAGGAGGAACATATGGAACTTTTATGGCCTATCGTGCACAACCCTATTCATATGGGCACACAACAACTGGATATTTCTTAAGAAAACTGATGGACGAAAGCCTTATTGATATTAAAGGTAAAGAAAGTACGCAGACATGGGTGGAGATTCGTTATGCTGAAGTATTGCTGAACAAAGCAGAAGCTGCATTTAGACTTAATAAGACAGGAGAAGCACAAGCAGCAATGAACGAAGTGAGAGCACGTGTAAATTTACCTGGAAAATTTTCATCTGATGCACAATGGTTCGCAGATTACAGAAACGAACGTAAAGTTGAATTGGCTTACGAAGGACAACTATTTTGGGACATGCGTCGCTGGAAACTTGCTCACATAGAGTATAACAATTATCGCGTTCATGGTTTCAAAATAACGGGTAATAAGTATGAGTATATCGATGTGGACTATCAAGACAGAAAGTTTTTAGAAAAAACCTATAGGCTACCAATTCCGAATAGTGAATTGGAAAACAACTCGCTCATTACACAGTTTGAGGAATGGCGCTAACGAATTAAAAATTGAACAAAATGAAAAATAATATTTTTAAATTAATAATGGCACTTGCATCCATCCTGTTTGTATTGAATGGTTGCCAAACGCCTGAGGATTTAACTCCTCCCGTATCGCGTGACGGAATTAACAGTATCACTGCATCCTTTGTGGGTGATGAGAGTTCTGAAAATTCTTTCACGAGCGAAATAGATCACGACAATGGAATTATCACTATAGTTTTTCCATACAACTATCCTACAAAATCAGATCAAGTGCTTTCAATGTCAGAGTTGAGCAACATGCGTGTTTCTGCAAATTTAGATGACAATGTTACTATATTACCAGCTCTGTTATATTTGGACTTAACAAAGGAAAACTTTATCACCATTACCGATCAAGCAAAGGTGAAGAGAGAGTATAAAATTGTAGCAGATATTCGTAAAAGTGCCGAAAGCAAGCTGCTCGAGTTTGAGCTTATAGAACCAGGTCTAACTGGTGTAGTTAATGAAGATACGAAGACTATATCGATTATCGCTATAGAAGAGATTGAACCTACATTAGCTAAAGTGAGTCTTTCTCATGGTGCGACTATGAGTCCCGATCCTACAAAACAAAAATTAGACTACAATGATGATGTGAAAATTACTGTAACAGCTCAAAATGGTACATCAACATCTGTTTATACTGTTAAGAAAGATGTTCCAGCTAAAGTTGAACTGGGTATGAGAGAAGGTAGTGGCAAAGTACTTTGGGCTAAAAAAATACAAAGTGATCTTGGCATAGTGCCTCTAAATCTTACTGGTGGAATAGCAGTGACTAAAAATCATGTAATAATTAATACACGTGGTGAAGCAAGCATCTATTTGAATAGTAAAACAGGAGCGAAAGAAGGCACATTGAATATGAGCGATATAGTGGGCGGTTTAGTTAACTTCTATACTACAGCTGATGACGATGGCAACATTTTGGTGAACAACCTTGCACCAAATGCAGGCTCATTTAAAATCTGGAAAATAAAAGATGTTACCTCAACACCTGAATTGTATATCGAATATAATGGAGGAGAAGCGTTAGGTCGTAAAATATCGATTAAAGGAAGCATTGATAAAGATGCTATCATCACTGCACCAATATATACAGTAGGAAAAGACTTCTTACGCTGGCAAGTGAAAAACGGAATGTTGGTATCATCTACACCTGAAAAAATATCTATAAAAGGTATTGAAGGAGCTACATGGACAAATAATGCAGATGTTGTATATACAGATCCATCAAATGTAAACAGTGACTACTTTGTGGCGTATTATACTGCACCTCGTAAGTTAGGCTGGGTAAATGGTAGCACCAATACTGTAAAAGCTTGGGGACCTGAAATAACCTCCAACTGGATTGTGAATGCTGTGGATTATACTGTATTCAACAACAACGCTTATGTAGTACAAAACAGTATAAATTCATTTACATGGGGTAGTGACGACACGATTCTGTTGTATGATGCAAGCTCTACTAACTCTATTGGTGCACCTATCTGGAAAGCTCCAATTGGCACTTATGGTGGAAAAGACAATGCAGGACAAGATGCAAATGGAACAGGTGACGTAGCCCTTAAAGTATCAGACGACGGGTACTATATGTATCTATACTTTATGTTTACAAACGGACAAGTAGTTTGTGTACAATACGACGCTATAGCTAAGTAGTTAAATTACTAATAGCTTGAGTTTTTAAAAATAAGAGACCTGTGCCTTCTTTTGTGGGCGTGGGTCTTTTAAATTGAAAACATTAAATATCAAACTTAAAAGAAGTATATTTGTTTTTAAACTAAATGCTAAGAATAAATTAAAACCAAAAAAAAGAATATGATTAAAAATAATATTT
>DENY01000212.1:7036-7348 GCA_002359825.1 Bacteroidales bacterium UBA2632 | reverse complement strand
CCTTCTACTTGGAAGTATGGTCTTTGCACTCGCTTGTTCTGATAATAAAGAGCCTGAATATGAATTCCCAGATCCTCCTTCAAACAACAAAGATAAACCTCGATACATATGGATAGATGCTGCAGCTAATTTCAAGGATTTTGCTAACAGTAAAGAGAACATTGCTCGTGATTTGAAATTAGCGAAAGATGCCGGTTTTACTGATATTGTAGTAGATGTTAGACCTACAAATGGTGATATTCTATTTAAATCTACTGTGGAGGGATCACAACAAGTTGAATGGCTTGGTGCATGGATTGATGGAGTGTATGG
>DENY01000212.1:1775-6889 GCA_002359825.1 Bacteroidales bacterium UBA2632 | reverse complement strand
GTTAACCCAACCAATGAGAACGTTCAAAATTATTTAGTTGCTTTGTTGAAAGATCTTGCAAAATATAACCTCGATGGAATCATTCTTGACAGAGGCCGTTTTGATGGAATTCTTTCAGATTTTTCTGAAAGTACACGTAAGAAGTTTGAGGCTTATCTTGGAGGTGTTACAATTGCAAATTATCCAAATGATATTCTCCCACCTGGAATAACTATGGTACAGGTAATGGATTTGGTGAACAAAGGTACAACTCCACAATATTTTAAACAATGGTTGGAATTTAGAGCAAAAACAATATATGACTTTATGGAAAAAGCCCGNNGCGGTTGGTATTCATCTTACTATGAAGTGGGAGTAAACTGGGCAAGCAAAAAATATAATACTTCGGCCTATTATAGTAAATGGGCGACACCTAAGTATAAAGACTATGGCTATGCAGCATTGATGGATATTACACTTATTGGAGCTTATGCCAATCCGGGTGCTGTTTATGGAGCGAACGAATGGACCATGCAAGGATTTAGTAAACTTGCAAAAGATAAAATTAAGAATGACTGTCCCATAGTAGCTGCAGGGCCAGATGTAGGTAATTGGGATGCAAATAACAAATACACACAAGCTCAAGAGAATCAAGCTATCGTCAATTCTGTGAAAGCATGTATGGACGAATGCGATGGCTATTTCTTGTTTGACATGATTCATCTAAAAATGGCTAACCAATGGCAGTATGTAAAAGAAGGAATTGATATAGCAATAAAATAAAGAAAACTATTATGATTTTAAATAGAACAGGTAAAATAAAATTATTCAATTGGAATCTTTATTTTACACTTTTGCTGTTCATAGGTATGTCTGTGCAAATGTCTGCACAGACATACCTTGTTAATGGTAAAGTAGTAGCAAACAATGGAAAAGCTTTGGAAAATGTGATGGTAACTGATGGCGACTACACCACAGTTACTAATGCAAAAGGAGAATACAAGTTGAGTGTTTCACCACATTCCAAATTTGTGTATGTAACTACACCTTCAGGGTATCTACCCCAAGACAGCCTCAACGTACCGAAGTTTTATAAACCATTGAATGGAATTGAAAACTCGACCTATAACTTTGAGTTAATAAAAAATGAGAGAGATGACTCTAATCATGTTGTCTTGGTGCATGCTGACCCTCAGTTCAACAAAATAGAAGAGATGCCATGGTATGCTGAAATTGTAGAGGACTGTGCAACTACCGTGGCACAATATAAAGATAGAGATGTATTTGGTATCGATTGTGGTGATTTATCTTTCGACAAACCCGAACTGTATTCGCCTTACATTGATGCACTAAACAAAGCAAACGTTCCATTTTATCGTGTGTTGGGTAATCATGACTTGAAACTTGGTGGTCGCTCTACAGAGAAATCTGTCAGCCAATATGAAAGTTTCTTTGGACCAGCTAACTATTCTTTCAATAGAGGGAATGCACACTACATTGTGCTCAACAATGTGTTTTATTTAGGTAGAGACTATCATTACATGGGGTACCTCAACGAAAAAACCTATCGTTGGGTGGAACAAGATTTGTCACATGTTCCCAAAGGGTCACTCGTTTTTATATCCATGCATATTCCCGCTAGATTATATGAGCAGGAACAACCATTTAAATATGATTCTCAAACCATTAATCGACAAACAGTAAACATTGCCCCGTTGTTTAAGATGCTTGAGCCATATAATGCTCATATCTTTACTGGACATATGCACTACAATCGCAATATGATTCACTCTCCCAATCTATATGAACACAACACTGCAGCAATATGTGGAACTTGGTGGCAAGCTGAATATTGTGTTGATGGCACACCGCAAGGATATGGTGTTTATGAAGTTACGGGTGACGATGTGAAATGGTATTTCAAAAGCTCTGGTTATCCTCGCGAACATCAAATGAGGGCCTATTCTGTTGGAGCTAACAAAGAGCACCCTGAAGATATCATCGTGAATGTTTGGAATTGGGACAAGACATGGAAAGTGGAATGGAAGGAAAATGGTGAAAACCGTGGAGCCATGACTCAGTTTACGGGCTTTGATCCAGGAATAGTGAAAATGCTTGACGAAAAAGAGAAAATTGATTTTAGTTGGGCAGGACCCAAAGAAACAGATCACCTGTTTAAAGCAACTCCTCACTACGAAAACTCTACAATTGAAATTATTGCAACGGATCATTTTGGTGAAGTCTTTAAGACTACGCTTTAAACGAGACTTAATATGAAGATATTCAGATTGATAAAAATAAAACCAGCCAGCCATCGTTTATACATTACTTTGCTGACCATCCTCAGTATAGCAACCCAAAGTTTTGCTCAGTCGTATTTTGTGAATGGCAGCGTGACAAGTGAAGGAAAAGCACTCGAAAATGTAATGGTAACAGATGGAAATAACACTACACTCACCAATGCTAAAGGACACTATACACTAAATGTATCAGAGCATTCTCGTTTTGTCTATCTGTCAACACCAGCTGGTTATCTTCCAAAAGAAAACTTAAATGTTCCGCAGTATTATCAACAAATAAATGGAGTGCATAATGCTGTTCATAACTTTGAATTGATAAAGAATGAAAAGGACGATTCCAATCATGTTGTAATGGTACATGCCGATCCTCAATTTTATAATGAAGATCAGTTTAAGTTGTACGAGAAAGTAATAGATGATTGCATCGAAACCATTGCTGAATATAAACATCCGGATGTGTTTGGGATAGATTGTGGAGACCTGACAGCCGACCGCCCACATTTCTACTCTCCTTACATCAACATCCTCAACAAAACTGATGTTCCATTCTATCGTGTACTTGGAAATCACGATATGAAAAATGGAGGACGAACGAAAGAAGAGTCAGTTCAAGTGTTTGAAAAATATTTTGGACCTTCCCATTATTCATTTAACAGAGGGGATGCCCACTACGTGGTGCTTAACAATGTACATTATTTGGGAAGACCTTATTCATATATGGGATACATAGATGAGCAAACATACAGTTGGCTCGAACAGGATCTGTCTTATATACCTGAAGGATCGCCTGTTTTTGTGGCTATGCACATACCTGCAAGACTCAATGAGGTGCAAAAGCCTTTTGGATATGATGCAGAAAACATCAGACAACAGACAGTGAATATAGAACCTCTCTTCAAAATGCTTGAGCCATACAATGCTCATATCTTTACGGGACACGAACATTATAACAGAAATATCATACACTCTCCTACTCTGTACGAACATAACACAGCTGCTATAAGTGGTTCTTTTTGGCAAGGAGACTATTGCTGGGACGGAACACCCATTGGATATGGGGTTTACGAAATAACTGGCAACGATGTAAAATGGTATTTCAAAAGTGCGGGACATCCTCGTGAATATCAAATGAGAGCTACACCCGTTGGAAGCAGTGCAGAACACCCCGATGATATTATTGTAAATATATGGAATTGGGATAAAAACTGGACAGTGGAATGGACCGAAAATGGTGAAAGCCGTGGAGCGATGAATCAGTTCACAGGCCTTGATCCTGCCACAGCAGAAGGTTTCGTTGATAAAGACGAATTAGAGTTTAAATGGTTGTCTCCTGTACCAACCGATCATTTGTTTAGAGCAACTCCACAATCGAAGGATTCTAAAATTGAAATTATTGCTACAGACTCGTTTGGCGAGGTTTATAAAACAACGCTATAACTTCTTAATTTCAACATTCCACTGATACACTGAATATTGTTTATCAACTACAAGAATAGCATTTCGTATCTAGGTGCTCTTAGTGGAGATATACTACAGACAAATGTTGCTCCTTTTTGGAGTGAGGAAACATGGCTTCAACTGCGTGACCAATGGTCAGTTAAGCTTAAAAAACAAAACCATTCCGTTAATCGAGAAATAAAAACTCATCAACTATGAATGATAATAAAAACTTTAAACTCATCAAGACAATGAAGAAATGGATGTTAGTATTTAGCACAATCTTATTGCTAGTAACGCAAGCCTGCACAAGTCAAAGTGAACTTACTCTTAGCTGTAGAGAGAATAATGATTTGTACAGGACATTGCAAGAAAACAAAATCAACTGCAAACGGTACGATTCGCCCGAAAAGGCAATAGACAGTGCCAAAGAAGGAACAGGAGTCATGATATTGGCGGATGGATATCCTCAAAAGACCACCCTTATGAACGATGCATTGTATGAAAAAGCAAAGAATAAAAAATTAAGGCTGTATGTTGAATATCCTTCACATTTACCCAACATGGAAGTCGGAGAAATCAAAGGAACAAATTGGGAACGTGCCGTGATATCATCAGAACAATTTGCACCTAATCTCGAAAAACATCGCATTCTGGCTATTCACGATTGTCGCTTTGTTACGATTGAGGCTCAAAATCCTGATATCGTTGTAGCCCGTATTGCTGGTTTTGATACAGCAGTATATGGGTTGCCCGAAACAACTTCTCCTATTTTAGTCGATATNNTACTTCACCTATCTTAGTTGATGTTACTCAATCAGACAATGAGGGAGGCTTGATGGTATCTACCACTAAACTCAGCCAATTTATCACAGCACGATATGCACCCTATGATGCATGGCAAGAGATATGGAGCCATGTTCTATCTTGGGTATCTCCAAAGCAAGAAATAACAAATTTACAATGGACTCCCAAAGTTCGTCCTAGTTTCACGGCCGAGGAACAGCTCCCAGCCGATATTGAAAAACAAGCTTTAAAAAGAGGAATAGACTGGTATTTCAATTCCAGAATATTGATGAACGAAGAGATGATGACTCAATATATTAAACCCACCAACAATGATAGGCCGGCTTCAGCCAATCCTGATTTGAGCCAGGACTGGCCATTTGGACACAGAGTTGGATTGATGCCCGATTTGAACACACCTAAAGGTGATGGAACACAGGGTATTTTGGAAGGGTTTGATGCAAAAATATTCTCTGATGGCACACAACCCGTTAGATGGTGGCGACGAGGAGATTGTAATGGAGAGATTGCTGGTGCAATGTCCGCTGCTGCTATAGCCTTAACCAACGAAAGATACAAAGAAACTGCCAGTAACATTGGCGACTGGCTCTA
>DENY01000212.1:483-1733 GCA_002359825.1 Bacteroidales bacterium UBA2632 | reverse complement strand
GCAACTTACGAATCAGCGGTGTCAATGGATTCCAACCAGACAGAGTAGATCATGACCAGTTGATAAAAACAGGATGGAAAGAACTGTTCACAAGCGAAAAAGCATCTTATGCACCTCATTACCAGGCCAACATGTGGGCTTGTTATATTTGGGCATACCGTCATACAGGTTACGAGTTATTTTTAACCCGTGCAAAAAAAGCTATTGAATTGACAATGGACACCTATCCCGATGGATGGAAATGGACAAACGGCATACAACAAGAACGTGCAAAGATGTTGTTGCCACTGTCGTGGTTAGTACGTATGGAGGATACTCCAAAGCACAGAGAATGGTTGCGGACAATGGCAGATGATTTGCTGAAAACCCAACATCAATCTGGAGCAATACGCGAAGAAATTGGACAAGGCAAGGGCGGATTTCCTCCACCTGCCTCAAATGAAAAGTATGGCACAACGGAAACACCACTCATACAGTCTAACGAAGATGGAGTAAGTGATATGCTATATACTGTAGGTTTTGCATTTTTAGGCTTACACGAAGCTGCAGCCGCTACAGGTGAACAATATTATATAGATGCCGAAAACAAATTGGCAGAATACCTCTGTAGAATACAAATAAAAAGTGAAGCACATCCTGAATTGGATGGTGCTTGGTTCCGTGCTTTTGATTTTAACAGATGGGAATATTGGGCTTCAAATGGCGATGCGGGATGGGGTGCTTGGTGCATCGAAAGTGGATGGTCTCAAAGTTGGACTACTGCCGTTTTTGCCTTGAGACAAATGGATGTTTCGCTTTGGGATGTGACCAAAGACAGCAAAATCAAAACACATTTCGATGAAGTGATAAGACAGATGTTTGAATAAGTAATATTTGTATTATTAAGAAAGGGAGATGCCATTTTTTTTTGACACCTCCCTTTTTACTTTAATGAACTATATGTTTAGTTGCTTTGTAAACAATATTTGGTAAACTATTGACATATTTATTCAAAACATTTTCTACTCATAGAAAATGTTTTGAACTGATGAAAATTGGATCCACCGCCTAGAAAATGTTTCAAATCGCATTATTTTCGTTTGTTGCCCATTTCTTGGACATTTATGTAGTGAAAATCCATTTATCACCATAAAATACTTTCTTCATTACCTGTTTTTTTCGATTCTCGACTGCAATTTCTCTTTTTATGGCATTATTCTTGAAGTTTTGCCCTAAAAAGCAACATTTAAGTGATTTAAAACATTTCCACC
>DENY01000212.1:0-455 GCA_002359825.1 Bacteroidales bacterium UBA2632 | reverse complement strand
AAATGAATTGTAAAAAAAACGGTCTATTACTTTACATATTGACACTCGTGAAAACAAAAAAATAATGTGAAGGTCGGATATACCTTCTCATTTGAAACAAAATCATAATTTTTCAAGTAAGTTTGATGTTAGAGTTGATTGCATAACTATATAAATAGTTGATGATTGAAGTCTGTTAATAGTTGCCCTACTAGCAACATTTAACAATCCGGAAATTTAAATTTCACTTCTTATAAAAATATAATTCTACAATTAATTGAGACAATAACACACCTTTAGTTTTGTATGTAACTGTTACTATATTGAAGTGCAAACATAATAAACGATGATAGAAAGAAAAAAACAGAACTTTCTATCAATAGGTCTGTTTGTATTAAATAAAGTTTTATATATTTCTTGCTTCAAGGTAATCTATTTTCCAATGTTTATCTATCTAAATTTTAGAATATTATGCG
>DENY01000207.1:7427-10476 GCA_002359825.1 Bacteroidales bacterium UBA2632 | reverse complement strand
TGATAGTGATTGGTATCTTCTTTATTTTCCTAGCAGTGAAATATGAATATGAGCCACTATTATTAATTCCAATTGGGTTTGGTATTCTTATTGGGAACGTTCCCTTTAATGAATTGGCCGGACTAGATATTGGTATTTATGAAGAAGGCTCTGTATTGAACATTCTCTATCAAGGTGTAGTAAAAGGATGGTATCCCCCACTCATTTTCTTGGGTATAGGTGCTATGACAGACTTTACGGCATTGATATCCAACCCTAAGCTAATGCTTGTGGGTGCAGCAGCTCAGTTTGGTATATTTGGAGCTTATTTCATCTCATTACAATTGGGTTTTGAGCCAAACGAAGCTGGAGCAATTGGTATTATTGGTGGTGCAGACGGCCCTACAGCTATTTTCTTGACATCGAAGTTAGCACCTAATTTTCTGGGTGCAGTGGCTATATCGGCTTATTCATACATGGCTATGATTCCGCTAATACAACCACCCTTTATGAAATTGCTAACTACAAAGAAAGAACGTGTAATCAGGATGAAGACTCCTCGTGCAGTATCTCAAACTGAGAAAATTATTTTCCCAATTGTAGGAATGTTGCTAACAACATTTTTGGTTCCTTCTGGTTTACCTCTTTTAGGGATGCTTTTCTTTGGAAACATCTTGAAAGAATCGGGTGTTACCAGACGATTAGCTGAAACAGCTCGCGGACCAATGATTGATATTGTTACAATTCTATTGGGAGTTACAGTGGGTGCATCTACGCAAGCAACTACATTCTTGAAATTCCAATCTATTCAGATATTTGCAATTGGAGCAGTTTCATTTATAATTGCTACATGTGCAGGACTTCTATTTGTGAAGTTTATGAACCTCTTCTTGAGAGATGGCAACAAGATTAATCCACTTATTGGAAGTGCTGGAGTATCGGCCGTCCCTAATTCTGCAAGAATATCGCATGTTGTTGGTCTTGGATACGACCCAAACAACTACTTGCTCATGCACGCTATGGGACCTAACGTAGCTGGAGTTATCGGCTCGGCAGTTGCAGCTGGTATTCTATTAGGATTCTTGATTTAAGATTAAGATTGTAAAACTACATCCACAATAAAAGAAATCGTGGACTTTAAGTAGTCTGCGATTTTTTTTATTTTATAATTGACAGAAATTGCTTCCGAAAAAAGAAAAATACTCTGCAAAGGAACATTGCAAAATTCAAGAAAAAAAGTTTCTCTTAAGGAGAGAGAAAGACCAAAACAAGTAGTGGTTTCATAAGTTAGTACGCACAGAGATCAAATCAATTATTCGTTATTTTTTTAAGAGGAACTCTCAGTTTTTTTTATTTATACAATAGAGAAAAGATATTACGATCTCAACTATACTTATTCAATATATCAGCCTTTTTAATAAAGCGTCTGCTTTTCTCAATATCATCTTGGGTAAATAGACTTACCACAACATACAATAGCAACGAACCAACTATTCCAATAATAGCTTGCTTTGCAGAAGCTATCTCCCATGCTACGGGAAGTTTAACCCCAAAAGCAACAATGAGATTATAAGTCGAAAACAACAATCCAAACATCATCGATACGATTGCCGCTTTTGATGTTCCTTTCACCCACAAGAATCCTACAACCAAAGGGATAAATGCGCCACTGGTGAGGAAGTCAGATCCTATCCACGCAATAGTCAAAACTGATCTTATCTGTAATGCTATTATCAAAGCAGCGGCTCCAATAATTAAAGTTGAAACGCGACCAACAATAACATTGTGTACTGCACTCGATTTAGGATTGATGTATCTTTGGTAAATATCGACTGTTAAGGAAAGTGCTCCTGTATTGATAAGTGAATCCATGGTGGACATGATGGCTGAGCACAATCCCACAAAAAGCAATGCACTTAAATAGGGATTGGAAAGACTACTAATCATAGTAGGCACAATACCACTCTTGGGAACATTGGCATATATAGCAGAACTAAACATGCCTGTGTACACTACCATAAAATATAATGGAATGAAAGCTATAAAGCTATACAGCATCATTTTTTTAGCATCCACTGCTTGTCGAGCTGCTGATATACGCTGCCAAATGTTCGCTTGAATCATCCACGATGTTCCAAACGTAATAACATAGGCTAAATTATCGGATACATTGGTAAAAATAGAAGTATATCCAATCTTTCCGTTAGCTAAAGCTGTAACCTTAACAGCCTCTATGCCTCCCGACTTAGTGTAGGCCAAAAAAAACAAAAAGATACCAGTAAATAGAAAGAAAAGGAATTGTAGTAAATCCGTTACTACTACACCTTTAAAGCCTCCAAAGAGAGAATAAGTTAAAACTATTATAGTACCAAGAATTGCTCCAGTAGCGTAACGCATATTGAAGAACGCTTCAAAAAACTTCCCCACCACTATTATTTGTACGGCTGTATTGAGCAACATGAAAATGATAATAAAAATGGTGAGAAACAACGAAACAGTACTATTGTAGCGTTGATTCATTAATTGAGGTTGTGAGATGGAAGATACATTTCGAATACCTTTTGCAAAAAGATACATAAGCCCAGTAGCCAAAAGAACAGGCACACCATATATCCAAAAAGAACTCAATCCGNNATCCACCCCACCACGATGCAATGAAGGTTATGGCCAAGAGCCATGGAGGCAATGAACGCGAGGCCAAAAAAAAGGCTTCGCTGCTATCACTTTTTCTGTTCCAAACTCCAATTGATACTAAACCTATGGTGTATAATGCTAAAAATATTATGGAAATAGTAGTACTCGACATTGATTTTTACTTGTTGAAATAAAGAAAATGATATGCATCTATTACTGGCACAGCACTCATATCTTTATAAGATATTACAGGGGTTATTACTTTATTCTTTGTGAAGACCTTATGTCAGCACCCCACATCAACTTATTACGCAACGTTTCAAAGAATGTATGTCCGCATCGTTTCACAACTGGCTGA
This sequence comes from Bacteroidales bacterium UBA2632, assembly GCA_002359825.1. GTDB lineage: Bacteria > Bacteroidota > Bacteroidia > Bacteroidales > Dysgonomonadaceae > UBA2632. The sequence continues at coordinate 7,505 of DENY01000207.1, read as the reverse complement.
GCATATGTTGCTTTACAGATCTCGAGTAAGGTTCCCACCTCTAAAGTTTGAGATTCGCCATCCAATGATACCAGATAA
>DENY01000207.1:1725-7294 GCA_002359825.1 Bacteroidales bacterium UBA2632 | reverse complement strand
AAATAGCAACTTCGTTGAGAGAATAGTTTACATACTTGTTTGTTGCTTGTGCAGTTTCAATTGAAGAGTTTATAAATTGAGTCTTTAGCAACATTCGCATTTCTATACGATAGTTATTATTAAATATTTCGTCGAGCGTCTCGTCTAAGTCCTCAAATTTTATATCAGCTAAGAAACCCAATCTTCCTGTATTTATTCCCAATATTGGTATTTTGTAACGAGCTACTTCTGCTGCAGTTCTAAGAAATGTGCCATCGCCACCAATACTGAAAGCCATATCAACCTTTGGATTATTTGAATCGAAAAAGCGGATAAAAGGCTCAATTTTTTGTTGTAAATTCTTAGACAATGTTTTGAAAAAAACAGCTGGTAGATAGATATCTATGTCATGACTTCTTATCTTTTGGCAAATAGCATAAAACTGGCTTTCATATTCCTCAGGTTTATTGTTATATAAATTACCAAATAATACTAATTTCATCCCTTCTTTGTTTTGTTAAATTATATATTTTGCTTGTTGTCTACAAACAGCCTACATGTCAAGATAGTGCATCAATTCATCCAGCCTATCTTCATATCTTTCATTCAACTCCCCTTCTTTCATAAAATAGTAAATCACATCATAACTATATCTCTCAAAACTTCGCAAAAGAGCAGAGATATCTGTAATATCCATTTTCAGTGAAACCAATAAGCTCATTCCATCTTTTAGAGGAAGCACCTCAACTCGCATTATTCTCGCATTATTGTCTTCAACCAAACGAGCAATCTCACTTAGGGTGTAATCTTTGATGGGAACATCTAATATAATTAATGAGTATTCGTATTCTGCCAACGCCAGATACTCATCTGCGTTTGGTGAAGTACCATAACTCTTTATTTGCTTCTTGATGAATTCTTTTGATTCCATATACCTTCTCCTTGATTTATAATAGATAAAATAATATCTTATTACAAAGATGAAGAAAATATTTATTCTTTATGTATATCAAAACAACTATTTATTTTCCTTACCTTTCAAAACGGTTGAAAAATTGCGTATCTTTGCATCTAAGTATAACAATAGCACACAGTGCCTTTACAAATGACTATGACCAAATTAAGCGTTAATATAAATAAAGTGGCGACTTTGAGAAATGCTCGTGGAGAGAATCTCCCTAATGTATTGAAAGTTGCTGAAGACTGCCAACGTTTTGGAGCAGACGGCATTACCGTGCATCCAAGACCTGACGAGAGACATATCACAAAGAAAGATGTTTTCGATCTCCAATCAAAAATAAACACAGAGTTCAATATTGAAGGATATCCTTCGCCTGAATTTATTGCAATGGTAAAGAGGGTAAAACCTTCGCAAGTGACTTTTGTTCCCGATGCACCTAACACCCTTACTTCGAATGAAGGATGGGATACTGTAACTCACGAGTTGTTCTTATCTGAACTTGTTAGCGAAATGCAGGCTGTAGATATCCGTACTTCACTTTTTGTAGGAACCAATCCTGATAAAATAAAAGCAGCTTCACGAATTGGCACTGACCGAATCGAGCTTTTCACAGGTCCTTATGCTAAGCAATACACTATAGATAAAGAAGCTGCTATAGCTCCTTTTGTTGAAGCAGCTCAATTGGCTAAAAGCTTAGGATTGGGAGTCAACGCTGGTCATGATTTAAATTTAGAAAATCTGAACTACCTTATAGTAAATATCCCTTGGATAAAAGAAGTTTCTATAGGTCATGCACTCATATCTGATGCACTATACATGGGCTTAGAAAAAACAATAAAAGCTTATAAGAATTGTTTAATAGCTTTATAGATAAGGTTAAAACAAATTAGTTTTTTATCTTTACCCTCATAAAACAAATCAATCTGAAAATATTAATGCTACAATAATCTATGAATATACTACAAATTCCTACAGCGGCACTTGATTCACTACAGAATGCAAGTACTACATTAGATACTCAGGCGGTTACAATGAATGCCTTTGACCTTGCATTGAAGGGTGGTTGGNNGTTGGATAATGATTGTTCTTTTAATTCTTCTTTTTCTTTCAATCTATGTATTGATAGAAAGGACACTCATTATTAAAAAAGCAAGACAAGAAGATGCAACCTTTATGAATAGAATTAAAGATTATATTCACGAAGGGAAAGTAGACGCAGCATTAGGACTCTGTAGAAAAACAGATACGCCTGCTGCACGAATGGTGGAAAAAGGAATAAGTCGTCTTGGACGACCCATGACCGATGTAACCAGTGCAGTGGAGAATGTAGGTAACATTGAAATTGCATTTTTGGAAAAAGGGTTGCCTATTTTAGCAACAACAGCCGCAGGAGCTCCCATGATTGGTTTCTTGGGTACAGTGACAGGTATGGTAAAAGCATTTATGAGCATGGCTGGCGAAGGAGCCAATGTGGATGTAACAAGTCTTTCAACAGGTATCTACGAAGCCCTTGTGACTACCGTGGGTGGTCTTGTTGTTGGAATTATTGCCATGTTTGCTTACAACTATCTCACGACACTCATCAAGGGAGTAATCAATAAGATGGAAATGCGCATCATGGAATTTATGGATATATTGAACGAACCCGCAGCTTAATAGAAAGTATATATGGCACTTAAACAAAAACATACAATAGAATCAAACTTTAGTATGGCATCCATGACGGATGTTATCTTCCTATTGTTGATTTTCTTTATGATCACCTCTACCATTGTTGTTCCGAGTGCAATCAAAGTGATGTTGCCAAAAGCACAACAACAAGCGCAAGCAAAACCACTGACACGTGTCACTATTGATGCCGACATGAAGTATTATGTGGCAGAAGGTGGAGATATGGAACGCGAAGTACCCTTTGAAGCTATAACACCTTTTTTACAATCGTCTTATAGCGAAGATCCGAATATATTTGTGGCATTATATGCTGACGAAAGCGTGCCTTATCGCGAAATAGTTCGAATTCTGGATATTGCGAACCAACACAAGTTCAAGATGGTTTTAATGACTCGTCCAAATTAGAATTTTATACATTCCAGTCTTTCATCCAAGTAAGCATAAATAATTAATGATTACAAAAGAAAAAATAACAGGTATGATTGGAGCAGCCATCTTTATGGTGTTGCTGTTAGTCATTCTTTTGTTTTCTTATTTCACAATAGCCAATCCCCCTCAAGATCTTGAGGGGATTCCCGTGATGTTTGGAAATGTAGCTGATGCAGGTGGATACGAAGAACCGCCCATGAATGAAATTACTCCTCCCGTTCAAGAGATTCCTATTCCTCAAAACAGGCCCACTGAAAGCCCTCTCATTGCACAAAGTGATGAACCATCTATAGAAATTGACCAACAAAAGAACAAGGAAAAAGAAGAGGAAGAACGCAAGAAACGTGCCCTGTTGGAAGAACAACGACGAAGACAAGAAGAAGCGGAACGAAAAAAGCGGGAAGAGGAAGCTCGTCGTCAGCGAATCAATAAAGAAATGTCGGGCTTGTTTGGTGAAAGCACCAATGCCAATAGAGGTGAGACAGAAGGAAGCGGAACCCAAGGAGTGTCAACAGGTAATGCCAATCAAGGTCAAACATCTGGAACTGGAGGAATAGGTTCATATGACTTAGGTGGCAGGAGCTTAGGAAGTGGAGGATTAATTCAGCCAAAGTATGCCGTGGATGACTATGGAAGAGTTGTTGTGAAAATTACAGTCGACCCAAAAGGTAATGTTATTAGTGCAGAAATCGACAAAGGTACAAATACGGGTAGTTCCGCTCTACGCTCTGAAGCTATTAAAGCTGCTCGAGCTACAAAGTTCAATTCGATAAGCTCAGCCAACAACCAGCAAGGAACTATTACCTACAAGTTTAATCTCAATTAAAAATAAAGAACTATGAAAAAAGTAATCGTATTCTTAGCAGAAGGATTTGAAGAGATTGAAGCAATCTCAATAATAGACATATTACGCAGAGCCGAAATCACGGTAACTAGCGTATCAGTAAGCAAAAACAAAAAAGTGAAAGGTGCACACAACATTCACATCGAAGCAGACAAGCTGTTTGATGAAGTTGATTTTTCCAACTATGATATGCTTGTGCTACCTGGAGGAATGCCTGGAGCAAAAAATCTTAATGAACACGAAGGTGTAAAGGAGCAATTAAAAGCATTCGCACAAGACAAACTTATTGGAGCCATTTGCGCAGCACCTATGGTATTGGGGAGCATGGGCTTGCTGAAAGGCAAACGTGCTACTTGCTATCCTGGATTTGAACCCGAACTAATTGAAGCAACTGTAACCAACGAACCTGTAACAGTAGATGGCAACATCATTACGGGTAAGGGCCCAGCTTATGCCATACAGTTTTCTTTACAATTAGTAGAGACACTGGCAGGGAAAGCTGCACATGATGAAGTATCAAATGCATTACTATTGTAAGTATACAAATAATTTTACCTATACATAAATAATAGAAGACTGTTTCGTTTATTTTGAAACAGTCTTTTTTTTATTTTTATAAAAGAGGATAAAAACCAGTGTAGCTCTCCTGACTGTTCATATATTGATTAGCGTTTTATTGCAGGAAAGATTACTACCGCTCAATCGAAGTATTGAGATGTAACACAGGACTATAATATCAAAATTATCTCGTAATGAATTGGTTTATATGAAAAAAGCGAGTATCTTTGCAACCGTTTTTACAAATAATATAATGTCTAACTTTATTAATTACAATTTTTAAATCAACAAATGAGCGAACAATTACAAACCGCTGCTCCCATTCAAGACTTTGACTGGGACGCTTACGCACAAGGGGAAACCTACAACAAGCAAGAAAAGCAACAACTTACTGAAACTTATGACCAAACGTTAAGTACAATTACTGACAAAGAGGTGGTAATGGGTACAGTAACTGACATGAACAAACGTGAAGTTCTTGTTAACATTGGATTTAAATCTGAAGGCGTAATTTCATTAAACGAATTTCGTTACAACCCAGACCTTAAGGTTGGAGACGAAGTAGAAGTTTATATTGAAAGCCAAGAAGATAAGCATGGACAATTAATATTATCTCACAAAAAAGCTCGCGCATCGCGCTCGTGGGATCGTGTTAATGCTGCTCTCGAAAACAACGAAATCATTAAAGGATACATCAAATGCCGCACAAAAGGTGGTATGATTGTAGATGTATTCGGTATTGAAGCGTTCTTGCCAGGTTCACAAATTGACGTGAAACCAATTCGCGATTATGATGTTTTTGTAGATAAAACTATGGAATTCAAAGTGGTTAAGATTAACCCTGAATACAAAAACGTTGTAGTATCGCACAAAGCGTTAATTGAAGAAGAACTGGAACAACAGAAAAAAGAAATTATTGCTAAGTTAGAAAAAGGTCAAGTACTTGAAGGTACTGTTAAAAACATCACTTCATATGGTGTATTTATCGATCTTGGTGGCGTTGACGGTCTTGTTCACATTACTGATCTATCTTGGGGTCGCGTTCAACACCCAGAAGAGGTTGTTCAACTTGACGATAAGATAAACGTTGTAATTCTTGACTTTGATGATGAGAAAAAACGTATCGC
>DENY01000207.1:0-1602 GCA_002359825.1 Bacteroidales bacterium UBA2632 | reverse complement strand
AGAGAAGAAAGAAAAATGTCTCTCGGCATGAAGCAAATGAAACCAGATCCATGGGAAGATATCGAACAAAAATACCCAGCTGGAAGTACTCATAAAGCTATTGTACGTAACTTTACTAACTTTGGAATTTTTGTTGAAATTGAAGAAGGAGTTGAAGGATTAGTACATATATCTGATTTATCTTGGACTAAGAAAATTAAGCACCCAAGCGAAATTACTGAATTAGGTGCGGATATAGAAGTGCAAGTATTGGAAGTAGATAAAGAAAACCGTCGTTTGAGTCTTGGTCACAAACAATTGGAAGAAAATCCATGGGAAGTATTTGAAACTATTTTCACTGTAGGATCTGTTCACGAAGGAACTGTAGTAGAATTGTTGGACAAAGGTGCAGTAATCTCTTTACCTTACGGAGTAGAAGCTTTTGCAACTTCTAAATTCTTAGTAAAAGAAGACGGAAGTCAAGCACAATTAGAGGAGAAGTTAGAATTTAAGATTATTGAATTCAACAAAGATTCAAAAAGGATTTTAGTTTCACACAGCCGTACTTTTGAAGAAGACCAAGCAGACTTTCAAAAATCTGCAGACAGCAAAAAGAAATCAAGTGGAAGAAGAGCTTCTCGCAAGAAAGATGACGCTGTTGTAGGTGCACCAAGCACAACGGTTGAAAAATCTACCTTAGGAGATATCGAAGAGTTGGCAGCATTGAAAGAAAAGCTTGACAACAAAAAAATAAGTGAAGCTAAAGCAGTATTAGACAAAAAAGAAGCGGAAGCAGAGAAAGCTGAAGAGGCTAAAAAAGCTATCGAACAAGACGAACCTTTAACAGCAGAAAATGCCGTTGAAGCCAAAAAAGTTACCGCTGCCGCTGAAGAAAAAGCAGAAGCTAAAACTGAAACCAAAACAAAAGAAGTTGACAGTACTGAAGAAGCTAAAGAAGCTGACTCAGAAAAAGACAACGAAGAAAAGACAGAAGAATAAAAAGAAACTGTTACTTCATATAATCAAAAAAAAGCTACTCATCAATTGGGTAGCTTTTTTTATTTTGTCTTTGATATTCATGAGTAAAAAACAAAGGACGCTACATAACGTTTACCTAAAAAGGAATTATCTTTGCATGACAGATTAAACGAAAGATGAACAATTCAACCAAACCATATAACGACTTCACGTCATTTCTATCTAAGAGTTTCCCATTTAAAGTGCAGAAAATCTCCATAAATGCCGGATTCAGTTGCCCAAATCGTGNNGAAGCAAAGGCAGAGGAGGGTGCACCTATTGCAACAACAAAAGCTTTAGCCCCGAATATAGTCCACACATCAAAAGTGTTACAGAACAACTGAGAGAAGGTATTGAATTCTTTTCTCATAAATACATGGAAATGAAATACCTCGCTTATTTTCAATCTTATACTAATACGTATGATAGTGTTGATAAATTGATCGAATTGTATGAAGAAGCACTTTCTTACAAAGATGTTGTTGGCTTAGTTATCAGCACACGTCCGGATTGTATGCCAAATGAGTTGCTCACTTATCTTGAAAAGATCAGTGTAAATCATTTTGTGTTGGTTGAATATGGTGTTGAATCGACATTAAACAAAAC
>DENY01000100.1 GCA_002359825.1 Bacteroidales bacterium UBA2632 | reverse complement strand
GTGCATATCGTCCATTTTGTAGGTTCCATATCCCACCGAGTAGGAGATGCGTATCTGTGCGTGACCCGACAAAGCTACAATTAAAGCGAAAAAGATAAGTGTGATATGTTTTTTCATTGTTTCCACTCTTTTAAATTTGATAGATTGAGGTAACTATTATTAAAGAAAAGATTGTTGTTGTACAGATAAGTCGAAGCAAATGTATTGATATTTGCAAGTTCAATTTTTATTTTCTCTTTTGAATAGTTCTTATCCCAAACATATAAATTGTAGTGATTATTTCGGTACTCTTCTCCTCTAAACAGTAAGTTGCCATTTACAGGATCTATATTCATATACTCACCTTTTATTTCCTTTCTCTCTTTAGTGAGAATATCTACAATTACGAACTTATTTTCCTCATGGGGTAGATACTGGATGATTGCCACGTTATTTTTGATGGGATGAAAATGTATAGATTGAATATTCTTTCCACTCTCTGTTTCTAGAAGCTCAAGGCTATTATCTTCAACTACTTCATATAGTTCTATCCATTGCTTATTAGGATTTGGGCTATTATATTCAATGCATTGCACATATATATGTTTCCCATTTTCTGAGATAGATGTTTTAGTTACAATTTCACCATTTGGAATGACTGAATTCCACGCTTTTGAAATGATGACATCTTTGGTGTTGATATCGTAAAGTTTAAATCCACTTCTTTTTTCAATAAGAATACCACTGTTTCCTATCACTTTAAATGGATAATGCCCAACTTCAAACTGGTTTATTTCTTTCTTCNNCGTAGTCAGAATAGACATGCACGAAGCCATAAGAATTAACGATTGCTATTTTACCATCCTTTGAAATCTGCACTTCACATCCTGTATCAAGAGACAGAAGATGATTCGTAGTAGAGGTTCCTTCCATGGTGTATAAGTTATAGTTATTAAGCGTTTTAAAGTTCAATGCATGCATCATATAGCCCGAAACATTTGCCCCAAAACTTATGGCTTCAAAACTCTTGTCCTTATATGCTCCGCTTACATTCGAATAATATTCATAACGGTTTACATCTGCTGTCTTTGGTAGGATGTATAAAGAAAAAGGCTCATGCCAGCTTGGAAAATTTGCAGCAGGAATAATTACTTCGTTCACACCATCCTCTATAATCTTTTTTTCTCTATTGAAGTCATAAGTTAGAGCATATTTAGATGGAAATAAATTTGGATTCTTCCATTTGATTAATATTTCATTAGCAGAAATACGATGTGTCTCAAAATCTTCGGGAGACATATTTGAATACTGAACAGAAATATGATCTTTAACCGTAAGGTTGAAACTGTTTTTTATTTTTGCCGCTATTGTATAAGATTTATAGCCGTAAGCATAATCTGTATCAACAAAGTTAGTTTCGTTGGGATTATTGATGCTTGCTAACAGCTCTCCATGCTCAGAATCTCCTTTATAAATATTATATCCTGCTATCTCATAGCCTGTAGGCTTGTCCCATTCAAGTTTAAGATTGTTGTTTTTATCAATTGTTTGCTTTATATTTAAGCTATCTGAAACGGAGATCATTTTAATTTTGAATAAAAACTCCCCTACATACACCTCATAGTTTGCATATTCTGCCAAACTACCACTTTCGGTTCTCAACGTTATTATCAGCTTCAATTCATGTATTTCATTGTCTGTTATTTCTTTATTGAGAAAGGCTTCCCCCGTTTGCTGATTGGTTGCTATAGGATTACCATCTAAATAAAATTGTCGAGACAAAATATCTTTCCCATCAGTAAACAGAGAGTATGAAAAAATGGAGATGTTATATACATATATTATTTCATGAGGATTCACACCTGCCAAATCAAGACCAAGTTGAATCTCTTCTATTGGCTTTTCTAATTGCACATAATTGAAATCATTACTATCAAACTCGCAGGAATAAAATCCTGCACAAAGAAGAAGAATAAGTATATAGTAAGAGAAACGTTTGGATTGTTTTATTTGTCTCATTAGTATAGCTCTAAGTCTTTTAACTTGATTGATGTTTCAAAAAGATGATTGTCAAGTTTCAGAACTTTACATTTACACGTTAACTGAATTACTTCTCAAATATATTCATTATTATTAAGACTATGTCTTTTTCATCCCAAATAAATCATTAATTCTTTCACTCCTTTGAAAACTAAACTTATAAGATAGACTTCTAAAAAGTCAAAAAATAGAGGTCGGAATATCTCACATTACCGCAAAAAAAAAGACTTACATTTTATTGTAAGTCTCTTTTAGAATGTGGGCGTTGACGGATTCGAACCGCCGACCCTCTGCTTGTAAGGCAGATGCTCTCCCAGCTGAGCTAATCCTCCTGGGTATTATGCCTAGCGACGTCCTACTCTCACAGGGGGAAGCCCCCAACTACCATCGGCGCTAAAGAGCTTAACTTCCGTGTTCGGTATGGGAACGGGTGTGACCTCTTTGCCATCATCACTAGACNNTGCTTGTAAGGCAGATGCTCTGAACCAGCTGAGCTAAACGCCCGATATGTTTTACTTTTCTTTTTTGTCCCACTCTTGGGAGATGTTCTTTTGAAAAGCGATGCAAAGATAGATTCTTTTTCATTACCTCCAAAATAAATTGAACATTTTTCTTCAATAATTTTTACTTTCCCTTTAAAAGTGATATTTTTGCACTATTAATTGGTTAATTGATAAACGAATCGGCAAATCACACGTTTTTAAAGTTTCTTGAATAAACATCGGAAACAATTTGACCTGTATAGTCTGCAATAGAAAAAATGAATTAGAATGACATAATGGATTAGTGGAGACACTCACCCATAGCAATCAGTAAAAAGAAAATAATAATGA
>DENY01000004.1 GCA_002359825.1 Bacteroidales bacterium UBA2632 | reverse complement strand
AAATAGAATTAAGGTGTTAAAATTCTAAATTTAACACCTTAATTCTATTTATCTCATAGCTTACTAATAGTCTATTGATTTTGTTCCTCTTTAGCTTTATACGCTATAGCATAAAATCTAATCTGTTTTATAACAGCAAGTAGTCCATTTGAGCGTGTCGGTGAAAGATGTTCGGTTAGACCAATCTCTTTTAGAAAGCGAAGATCTGTTTCAATAATCTCATCGGGAGTTCTTCCTGAAAACACTTTTAACACCATAGCCAGCAAGCCTTTCACTATCACTGCATCACTGTCTGCACGAAAGTTAAGTTTGCCATCCTCATAGTCTGTTTGTAACCACACACGACTTTGACAGCCTTCAATTATATTGTTGGGGGTTTTATATTTCTCATCCAGTTTTTCAAGCGAATTGCCTTGCTCAATTATCAACGCATATTTGTCCATCCAGTCATCAAACATGGCGAACTCATCTATTATCTCTTCTTGTACTTGATCTATAGTTTTTTGCATAATCCATTTTTATTTTTTTATTTCTCTGTGAAAAGAACTTCCATCACAGTTTGTCCTACTGCTTTTAATGTTGATCTATCGATGACACTCATATCGTCATTGTGTGTATGCCAAAATTCTCCAAATCCATGAGATGAATCTTCAGAAGTGTGAATAATATTTACACTTGGAGCACGGTGTAATTGATTGACAGGAACGTGATCATCCGTGATATATCCACCTTTTTTATTGATAAAAAAGCTTCCATATCCTAACTGTGAAGCAACATCCCATATTTTCTCTGTTCTATTAGATGCATATTGAACAGAGTAACCTTCTTTGTAAAAAGTTGCATCCTTTGCTCCTACCATATCAAGGAGAATACCAAAATTGGCGCGATAGTTTGGGATATGTGGATTTTCCGCCCAAAACTGAGAACCCAAACAATACCAATCTCCTTGTACATAATTGGTTTCGTAGTTTGGTTGCCCCCAATCTTCAGCGTCGAAAAAGATAATGTCTATTCCTATATCTATAGAAGTTTCATTGAGTTGTCTTGCAACTTCCAATAATACCCCCACTCCGCTACCTCCATCATTTGCTCCGAGAATCGGCTGAGTTCTCATGGTCTTGTCTTTATCTTGATCAGCAAAGGGACGTGTGTCCCAATGGGCAAAGAGAAGAATTCTCTTTTCGGTATCTGGATTGTAAACACCAATTATATTGCGAGCATCGAGTGAGATGCCATCATAAGTTTTAAGTGTAGCTTTTTGTTCAATAACTTCTGCTCCATACTGTTTCAATTTTGAAACTAAAAAATCACCACATGCTTTATGAGCAGCACTATTTGGAACACGTGGTCCGAATTCTACTTGCTGTTTTGTGAATAAAAAAGCACTATCCGCATCAAATTCTGGGGAAATCTGCGTGTATGACATAATGGTTGAGCTTTCTTGAGAATCTTTTGTTATAGTCTTGCTCGAGTTGCAGGCACTACATGATGCTAAAAGCAATGTTCCTACAACTATAAAAGATAATATAAATACTTTATTATATATCATAATGGCATCATTTATTCTTCTGATATGAAAATTCAGATATTCCCATACTTCGATATGTCTCTTTCAATGCGAGTTCATCATCGGATATAACAAGTAATTTATCACCTACAAGCAGTTCGGTTTGTCCAGTTGGGATGAAATATTTTTCTCCACGTTTCACCATTACGGCCAATGTTTTATCAGGAAGAGGCATCTCCATCAAATTCTTGCCATGTTTTATAGCATCTTCAGTAATAACTATCTCAGTCATGGCCGATTTTATTTCTTCTGAAAACTCAACATCAAAAGCTTCGAGACTACGATATTGAACAGGCTTCATAGAGAGTTTAAGCCATGATGCAACTAAGTTTAAAAATGTACCTTGAAGAATTAATGAAACCAAAGTGATAATGAAGACTATATTAAACATCCATCGAGCATGAGGCACTCCCGCAGCCAATGTAAGAATGGCGAAAATAATAGGTACTGCACCTCTCAACCCAACCCACGAAACAAATACTTTATCCCTTAAAGATATTTGCTTAAATGGAATTAAACAAAGATACACGCTGAGTGGACGGGCAACCATAATGATGAAGAATGAAATAATTAAACCAGGAACCAAGACATCAGGCATTAACAATTCATTTGGATTTACTAAAAGACCGAGCGTGAGGAACAATAATATCTGGCTCATCCATGCCAAACCATCCATAAAACGCATGGATGTACGTTTGTGAACAAACTTTGAGTTGCCAATAACAAGTCCAGCAATGTAAACGGCTAAATATCCATTTCCTTTTAAAAAATAGGTAAGTGAGAAAATAAAAATTCCGAACGTAAAAAGAAGAATAGGATATAACGCACTATTGTCCAGTCGTATCCTGTTGATTAAAATAACCGACATTTTGCCCAAATAGTATCCTGCTAAAGCACCAACTACCAACTGAACTACAATAAGTAAAGCAACTTGCCAAAAAACAACCCCTCCAGAATTGATAATAGTGATCAATGTAATGGTTAACATGTAGGCCATCGGATCGTTGCTCCCGCTTTCAAGCTCGAGAAGAGGGCGTAGATTGTTTTTCAACACTGTTCCGCGCGAACGCAATATACCAAATACCGAAGCGGAGTCAGTTGAAGATGTAGTGGATGCAAGCAAAAGCGCAGTCATTAACCCAATTGCTAAAGATGGAACAAGTGCACTTGAAATCCACCACACAAAAAGGCCCGTAAATAAAGCTGTCAAAATTACTCCTCCTGTTGCCAATATGATACCAGGAAGGATGATGGGCCTAATGTCCATAAACTTTGTATCCAATCCACCCGAAAAAAGAATGATGCTCAACGCAACAGTTCCTATTATTTGTGCCGTTTGAATATTTTGAAACTCTAAACCAAAACCATCTTGGCCAAATAACATACCCACCCCAAGAAATAAAAGTAAGACAGGGATTCCAAATTTATGACCTGCTTTTCCGACAACCATACTAATAAAAAATAGTACAGAGGCTAAAAGCAATATTTGTTCTAAGGACATTGCCATAATTAGTAACGTTGTTTTAATAAAACAGTCTCTTTTTTGACTGTCAAAGTTGCGTTTCCTCCCATTATCACAGGAAGATTAATTCTTGTGTGCCCAACGGGAAAACCAAAACAAACCGGAAAGTCGAACTCTTTGACCGCTAACAAAATAGATTCGTATAAACTCCCATACATTTTATTGTCCTCCTCATAGTCAGTAAACTGACCAATAATGAGCCCTTTTATTTTATTAAATACTCCAGCTATCTTCAATTGATAAATCATCCGATCAATACGGTAAGGTTCTTCTCCAATATCTTCTAGCAAGAGAATTCCATTTCTTGGAATCTTATTAAACTTTGAGCCAAAGAGGCTTGTATAAACTGACAAGTTACCCCCAATCAATGTTCCCGTAGCTTTACCCTCTCTATTCAAGAAAGGATAATCTACAGGAATTGTATAATTGAGATCTCTTCCTGAAATAGCGGCTTTTGTATATAAAACAGATAGCTCGGAGGGACCCTCTTCTGAAAAATGTTTTGTCATGGGTCCATGAATAGACATAATGCCATGACTCTGAAGTGCTGAGTGCAATGCTGTGATATCGCTAAAGCCAATGAGCCACTTGGGATTTTTTTTAATGGCAGTAAAGTCAAGCCTATCAAGTAAATGAATTGCTCCATAGCCTCCACGTGAACAGAAAATCAATTTAACCTCTGGATCATCCATTGCGCTTTGCAAGTCATGAAGACGTTGTTCAGTAAAACCACTAAAGCGTCCAGTCTCCCGCAGTGCATTTTCAGAAGTTTTCACTTCCAAACCCCACTCTTGAAGAATATCAATTGTGCTATTCACAAACTGAGGCTGAATATTCCCCGCAGGGGAGACAATTACAACCTTATCGTTTAGTTTTAAAAAAGGTGGACGTTTCATAAAGTCTTATTTAAAGAAGAAAATGGGATGTAATATAATTTACTCCCATTTTCTTTAATCTTGATATTATAGTACAAACAATTTTTTGGAACTAATCTTTTTAATTATATCACAGACATGCGAGTATTCAAAAAAAAGAAAAGAGATATAATGTAAACAAGAGCTTCCAAGTTGAGCCTATTTTCGATTAAGCATCAATGTTTGCATAGGTTGCATTCTCTTCAATAAATTCTCTACGAGGCGCAACCTCTTCTCCCATAAGCATTGAGAAAACCATGTCTGCATCTGCAGCATTTTCTATGTTCACTTGACGAAGCGCTCTATTCTCAGGATTCATGGTGGTTGACCACAATTGTTCTGCATTCATCTCTCCCAGACCTTTGTAGCGTTGGGTGTGAACAGCACTTTCATTGCCATCTGCCACTCTTGCTATAAAAGCAAGACGTTGAGCATCAGTCCAACAGTACTCTTCTATTTTACCTCTTTTGCACAAATACAAAGGTGGAGTTGCTACATACACACATCCTTTGTCAATGAGTGGTCTCATGTGTCGGAAAAAGAATGTAAGAATCAATGTTGCAATATGGCTTCCATCCACATCAGCATCAGTCATAATGATAACTTTATGATAACGTAGTTTATCCATATTCAACTCTTTGGTATCATCTTCTGTACCAATTGTCACCCCAAGAGCAGTATAAATATTGCGTATTTCTTCGTTTTCGAGAATCTTGTGAGGCATTGCCTTTTCAACATTCAATATCTTACCACGCAGTGGAAGTATTGCTTGAAACATACGATCGCGACCCTGTTTAGCTGTTCCACCAGCCGAATCTCCCTCGACAATAAACACTTCACATTCTGCAGGATCTTTACTTGAGCAGTCAGCTAATTTTCCTGGCAATCCTCCTCCAGTTAATGGTGACTTGCGTTGAATCATTTCACGCGCTTTGCGTGCAGCATGACGTGCAGTGGCAGCAAGGATGACTTTTTCAACAATTATCTTTGCCTCCTTGGGGTGCTCTTCAAGATAATGCCCCAAAGCTTCACCTGTTGCTTGATCAACAGCTCCCATAACTTCTGAGTTTCCGAGCTTAGTTTTTGTTTGACCTTCAAATTGAGGTTCTTGTACTTTCACAGAAAGCACAGCTGTGAGTCCTTCTCTAAAGTCATCTCCACTTACTTCTATTTTCAGACGTTCCAACATTTTGGAATCATCTGCATATTTTTTCAATGTTCTAGACAAGCCCCTTCTGAAACCAGTTAAATGTGTTCCACCTTCAACAGTATTAATATTATTTACATAAGTAAAAACATTTTCGTTGTAAGATGTATTGTAAGTAAGTGCTATTTCAACAGGAATACCATTTTTTTCAGTTACAATATGAATGGCATCTTGAATTAGAGATTCTTTTGCTCTATCTATATATTGAACAAACTCTTCCAATCCGTTTTCAGAATAAAAAGTATCTGACTTGTAAGTTCCATCCTCTTTAACAACTCTCTTGTCTGTTATATTGAGACGAATACCCGAATTAAGGAAGGCTAACTCACGCAGTCTTGTTGAAAGTATATCATAACGATATTCGAAAACAGTAAATATAGTATCGTCTGGTTTGAAAGTTATAATGGTTCCAGAAACATCTGTAGTAC
>DENY01000216.1:4919-6490 GCA_002359825.1 Bacteroidales bacterium UBA2632 | reverse complement strand
AATAGCAACATTGTTTTGTAGGCGTTTTTCAACAAGCTTATTACAAGAAACAAAATGAATTGTGATAGGCTTGTTGAAAAATTATACTTATCAACTATTCCTTTTACCCTTCAAGCACGGTTTCTGTTTATATAGTGTAGGGATTTACTACTTTTATCTGATTTGATTTCTTTAATGGAATTAAATTTCACTAAACACTCTTGATTATGGGAGCATATCCGAATCCTCTTAGAGGATGTTACGTATATACAGCGTTTTCAACTATCTTTACAGTTCATATCTATGCTGTATTTTGAGATGTATAAAAATAGAGACAGCTTAGAAATGAATGGTGTACAATGTTGCAAACTTTTAACTTACCTGGATTTTATATTTATTACTGCGTGAATAACATTGGATAATTTTTCTAATAGCCTAAAGATGAAGTTTATATGATAGGGAGATGTACGATTAAAGAAACTGAATGTATGTATCACATTAGTGATAATAAATTCTATATAGCTCCAATAAAAACTACAGAAGCTGGAAAATTATATAGAAAAGTTGACAATAATGAACTCAAGTGTGTTGAATTGCAAAAGCCATATTCAAGTAATAGTTGCGACTTAATTTATTTTTCTAAAGTATCTTTTACACTAACTGGGATTGTATGTTATATAGAATATTTTTTTGAGTTGTATTCAAAAAGTAGTTTAACTGGAATCCGAATAATATCCGATCAGTTGACTGCATTTGTTAATCCTGCTGAGCATTATTATATTCAAAGACACGAAGAGAATAAATTTCAAAGAACTGATCTACTTTATGGTTCCGACGAGATTCAAGAATTTGAATTTAACTATAAATCAAAATTGATACAAGGAAAAATAATAAGTGGAGACATTTTAAGTAGAGGCATTGCAAGTGACTTAAAACTAAATACACGTTTGGATTTGAGATTCACAGCATTTGAGAATTTATTAGATTTAGTTGATCTTTGCAAGATTATCAGATAAACATTTCAGTATATTATATATAATCAAGATGTTTATTTTAAATCTGTAGAAGTATTCTCTGAGGATAAAGGGAAATTAAGTATTTGTGGCAGAATTAATTTTGCTGCTGATAATCTGCATAAGAATGCAAAGGCATCTGCATTAAACTCAACTTATATTTATATAAAGAAATATCTTGGAGCTACTTTTAATGAAGTTGCTAATGATAATCAACTTTTCACAAAGCACCTACCAAAGAGTAGAGATACTAGTGAAACCAATGTAATACAATTTATGAATATCTTTTCAGCTTTTGAGAATGAATACAAAAAATTACCTGATGAAGATAGACTAGTTGACACATCAAAAATAGAGGATAAGAGAATAGAAATACTTGGAAAAATTAATGAAATTAGAGTATACAATGAAGATGAGATAATGTTTCAAAACATGGTTATTCAAAATGTGAAAAGAGCTGGAAAGGAATATGGTATTAGAAAGAAATTTTTTAATGCATATAGTTTAAACAAAGAGTCGTTGGAAAATGCATTTAATATGTTCGGCATTTCAGATAGAGTTTTTAAAGAAAAAGTAAAT
>DENY01000216.1:0-4911 GCA_002359825.1 Bacteroidales bacterium UBA2632 | reverse complement strand
TAACAATTATGATGGGAAAATCGAAAATCATTTTGATATATCAATAATTGAATGGATTACATACGCAATGTTCTTAAAGCGAGTAGGTGTTAAAAACAAAAATATTGAATTGTCATTAGGTAGGATTTTTAAGTATCACTAAACAGAGTTGAAAGAGAGAAATGTTTAGTTCAATGGAACAAGATTTACCTGAGACAGACTCTACAACCCTTATGACAGAAACCTTAAGGTGACAAAATAAAAAAATACAGTCCCACTAATTGTACATTTCAAANNACGTAGCTCGCAAGCTTGAAAAAAACAATTTACAATTACCCTAGCATCTTCACCACCGTCATCGAAGACCTCATACAACTCCTATACAATTGATTAGTTTCAGCAATATCGAAGTTGCAATTAGCTTTGTTCCAGACACCTAAGCCATGACTAGGGATTATTTTCCATCGGTCATCAATAAGAATATATCTGTCGTGAAGCATTTCATCAGATTGTAAATATAATTCAATTACAATGAGTGACTGATTATCTTGCAATTCCTACAATCATTCTTTGCTCTCCTATACACTAAGTTGCGAATTTGGTAAAGCAATCTAATGTATGGATCGATTATGGTAATCTATTTTACACCTGTTAAGTATTCACTACTCATCAATCCTTACGTTATTTTTGCTCAACCTTCGCCTTTTGTGTTCATTTATTATCTGGTTATGGTTCAATTGGTTCAATNNTTGGTTCAATTATGGTTCAATGCAACTGTGCAGTTACCATACCAATTATACAATTATTTTATAGAAGTAATCAGTTCATAAAATGATTCTGCTCCTCTTTGACCAGAAGTGTTTAAAATATTTCTATCAACCAATTCTTTTAAGTCACGTGTTGCAGTTGTTTGGGAACAATCATTTATTTCACGATACTGCATATTCGTTATCCGGCCATTTTCGTTTACAAATATCGTAGCTTTCACCTGTCTTTCATTAAGCCCTTTTTCCATCAAATGCTCCTCATTAAATATATCCTTCCTAAGTGTCACCCACAATCCTGTAGAATCATATTCAAATTCAGGTTTAGGCAATCCAGCCTCCAAGCACAAGTTGGTCATTTTACTGATTCCTCTTCCCCACGATTCAATATATCCACTCCTAAAAAGGGCATTAGCAATATCTGGGTTATAAGGATTAGATGCATGTTTTCTCAATAATGTTTCCACAGTCCAGTCCTTTGGTAGTTGTCCTGGATTCCAAATCATCAATTTATCATCGTACACACTAATTTGAATTGTGGCTCCACTGGAATAATCTTTATGAGCTATGGCATTAAGCAATGCCTCCCTCACAGCATCTTTAGGATACTCATAAGTTTCAACTCTACTTATACCTTCATAACTGATAAGTGCCTTAATGTACTTAGAGAAAAGCAAATCTACAGTAGTTTCTATTTGTTCAAATAGATTTCCATGCACCTCATCTTGGAATATTAAATCTGCATCACTTTCAAAAAATCCAATTTTGATGTATGCACCTGTAACATACTTTTCCGGATCAGGATGAAATAACAACAGTGCGGCTCTTTTTAGAAACTCTCCTTCCATTAACTTCAAATTCTCGAGCAACTGCACGGGAGCATCTTTTACACTATCCTCTGAAAGACGCAAACTCCTGATACCTTTTTTCTTGAAAAAATCGAACGTTTCATGTTTTAAATCAGCGACTGAAACATTTGGAATAGGTACACCATCCCACTGCTTCCCTTTCTTCTGGAGCAAAAACTTATCTAAAGCAGCACCTTTTAACTCTTGTCTTGTACTTCCACTTCGGTAAAAATAACGACCTTTATAATTCACCGCATAAGGATATGGCTCAACTACAATTTCAATATAATTCCCCTCATCTGTTTCATAAAGATTCACATCTACCAAAATTCCCAACACATCCCGAACTTTATTTGGAATATCTTCAAGTAGCTTTTTAGAGTCTTTCACTCCAACTACTTTCCCATTGTCATCCATACCAATATAAAGCATTCCACCTTGTGCGTTTGCATATCCACAAATCCATTTTAAGTACTCGTCCTTCCAGATGCGTTTGTACTCTATATTTTGTTTTTCACTCATATTTCACCCGTTTAATTTAATATCCTATTCATCTTTTAAAGTATCACTCTTGCATTGCGGAATTATGGTTCAATTAGTATGCAGTTCCAATACCACCCGCAAATCTTTCTAATCTCTTTACAAAAATGTACTGAAGTGCATTATATTCTAAGACAGAATATCTAAATTTTTCACTTCTTAAATTCACCTCTCCCCTTTCAAATCCTTCTTCATCACCTCCCCCAAATGAAAAACAATATCCCAGTTCGTTAAACTNNGTTAAATCGCCACCTTGGCTTCTAATGTAATTATGAGCTTCATTGTCGTAGTGCAATCTCATTACATTGCCATCTTTATCCATTGCTGGTTGAAAACTGATGTCAACCACTTCAATAGTCATCGACTCTCTATCGGTTTGATATCCCACTTTCAAGTCCAAGTACTTAATGTCTTTTGGCATATATGGGAACACACCATCGTTGTAATACATTATGTCATTAGGATACTCATGAAACTTCTCTTCACTTATCAATTCGGGATTGTAGTAAAGCAACAGTTGTCCATTTTCCCTCTCATTTCTCAAGTATTTCGAAGCAGTAGTATCTTTTATTGTTCTATACTCTTTCTTTTTAGAACCACTTAATATCTCATCAAAATAGACTTGCTTAATAATAAGATTTATGCTACTCTCTTCTGTCTTATCCGATGTTGCAATCTTCGATTTACTTGCTCTACTCAGGCTTTTTTTTTTGACTCATCTCTCAAATAAGTAACCTCAAAACCTTTGCTCAATCGCTCTTCTTGAATGGTGTTAGCAAGGTTAAATGAGTTTTTGAAATCATATGGTTGGAAAATGTCTAACCCTCTGTCGACACTTATTTTCCAACCCGTATCAGTTTCAATGCTTCTAGCATGAAAAGCCATCGATTGATCAAACTCATACTCAAAGATAATTCCCGAACTATCTAAACTATTCTTCAATTGTTCCAATCTCTCCTTATTCTCCTCTTCATGCTCTTCATCANNATAGCATCACCTTCTGCTTTGTTTAGCAATACCATTTGAATAAACTCCATCATGTTTTTCACTTGATAGAAATGACGAATATAAGGGTCTTGCACAATTATCTCCGTTGCATCTTTCAGATAAGGAGCAAATAGCTTTTTGTAACTAATGCCTTTTTCATTTTCATGAAACACAATATGTTTTCCCGATAATAGTTCTTGCTTGGCAGGTTTCTCAAGCTTTTCATTCTGTTGAAGAATAGCTTGTTTCTCTTTTGTAGACTCATCCATAGTAAATGCTCTCGACAAACTTGGAAATTGCTTCTCTTCAAGCGTTAGAACAGTAGTTTTTTCGTAGTCATTTTTTGATGTGTAGGAAAACTCCAATTCATGAAAAGTCTCATCCATTTTCACCAATTGACTCTGCACCCTTCTTCTACACTCAACAGCAAAATCCAAGATCTCCTTAGCTTCCTCTTTTGTACACTCTCCATGGGGATATATTATCTTGCACAATCCAGAGAAAGTTTTCATTATTCCTGTACTATCTCTTGTAGTTATTTCATCAGAAAGTTCAAAATGTTCTGTGCAAAGAAAAGAATAGTCTTCATTTCTCAAACGCTTCAGTATCTCAGCTAAATAGTCGACAATAAAACCATACCCATCGGCAAAAGATTCCTTTCTCAGCTTCTCCACTTCCCATCCTGGTAAATAACAGTGTATGCGGTCAAGAAAAGCACTGTCTTTATAGGTTTCAGGCAACGCTTCAAAAAGATGGGTATGCTTCATCATATAAGACACTGAGTGCATTGTGTTTCCTACAAACGAAAACGAAGCAGTGGCACTCTGAGGGTCACTACCCCTCGAAAACGTTTTCTGTGCCATATAGTTTTTCATGGTATCTACCAAGTTCTTATCTACTCGTTTCTTAATACCCGCAAACTCATCAAAAGCAATATTATCCCAATATCCCACTAATCCAACTTGCTTTGAAGTATTGTTCACAAACAATTTTGCTTGCGTTACCTCTCCACCCGAAATCAACATACCATGAGGCGACATCTCAGAGTAGATATGACTCTTACCCGTTCCTTTAGGTCCCAACTCAATCAAGTTATAGTTGTTTTCACAAAACGAAACCATGCGTGTTAATTGCAACAATTTACTTCTAAAATTGAAGTGTTCTGGTTCTAATCCCAAACTTTGCATAATNNTGTGAGATCTGAATAGGTTTCACTCGTTCAATTAACCATGGCGACTCCTTTCCCTTACCATCGCTTGTAACAAAGTATGATAAATCGATAATAGACCACACTCCAGAAGTAAGTATTTTACGGTGCTCTTCAATAACTTCCTTCTCTATCAATACAGGCTCTTTGATATCTAAATTCGAAAATGTAGCTAAATATGTTCCATCTTTCTCAACTAAATGGGCCGATATTTTATCAATAATTCTATGCGACTCGCCATTCTTTCTTGTAAACTCATACTTCACCTGTTCAGATTGNNCTTTACTCCGTCATTTATAGTATCTTCATCATCAGTAGCACAATATTGCCCCAATAAATACTCTAATACATAAGTAGGCACTACAGCATTTCCCTTAACTTGTTTTGTAAGGTCTTTTCTAACTACCTTACCACCAAAGTGTTTGTTCAGTTTTTTATCAAGTTCTTTCATGGCTAAAAATCAAAATCGTTTATAAATGATATATTCAATGTGTAAGAATATTCCTTGTATTGTTTCCAACGCTCAGTACCTTCAATGGGCTCTTCCAACACCAAACGCACACGTTGGTTTCTATATTTCGATGCA
>DENY01000217.1 GCA_002359825.1 Bacteroidales bacterium UBA2632 | reverse complement strand
ATATTGTTTTAATGAAAGTGGGATTTAAAATTAGCACAAAACTTTAAAGAGCTTTGCCTATTGTGGCAATGCTTATTTGGATATTCTTGCATTCCAATAGCGCGTTAGCACAAGCTTCCAAGGTTGATCCTGTTGTAATTACATCATCCACCAATAACACATGTTTGTTTTGAAAAATCTCTGCGTCTTTAACACCAAAAATCCCCTTCACATTTTCCCATCGTTGTGTTTTGCTCCGCTTAGTTTGAGTAGGATTATTGATAAGACGCACAAGCTCATCTACAGAAACAGGTATTGAAGTAGACTGTGAAAGGCCTTTAGCAAAAGCCTCTGCTTGATTGTAACCTCTCGTTATCTTTTTCTTTGGATGTAGTGGTACAGGCACAATAACATCAATTGGCTTAAGAAAACTACTCCCCTGCAAATCTATTCCATAAATTGCACCTAAGAGATTGCCTATACGAGGTTTATGATTATATTTAAGCTCATGAATGAGAGTTTGTAATAGACCATCTTTGGTGAAGAAGGCAAAAGAGGCAACACGCTGAAAAGGGAATCTTCCAGCAAGCAATATTTCCCCCAAATTGTTAGTTTCTTTATAGTTGTTGGTTTTTGGGAGATTATAGAGACATTGCAAACACACATCCTGTTCGTTGTAAAGCAATTTACTTTTGCAAATCACACAACAATTAGGATAAAAAAAATGAGTTATCTCCTCCAACACCCACTTTGGATTCATGTTATTTCAAGTTTTTAAGGCATTTCAATATCTTGTTCATTTCGAATCCTCTACTCAAACCAAAACGTATGAGTTTGTTTTGTTTTTCGTATTCCGAGTTACCCTTGATAGAACTCCATTTTGCTTGTAACAAATCAGGAAGAGAATCATTGAGTTGGTCATCAGAATAGTCTAAGAAGGATTCAGAGACAATGTGTTCAGGAATTCTCTTTTGTTTGAGTCCAAATTCTATTTTCGCTTTCCCCCATTTATTAATGCGCATCTTGTCATTGATATAACTGCGTGTGAAACGCATCTCATCTATATATTTCTCTTTTTTCAGCTCATCAATAATTCTGTCTATTACCTCAGAGTCAAGATTAAGACGATATAGCTTTGTCTTAATGTCAAACACACAACACTCTTTTCTTGCACATTGATGGGCCATTCGACTAAATGCTTTCGCTTCTGATATTGTTTTTGGTGTTTCTTCCATGTTATTATTCATCTAAACTATACTTTCATTGCACGTATCATTCTATTATTGCCAGATATATCTTTCTTCAACTCAATATTCATGAGGCCTTTCCGTTTCAGCATTTGCACAATCTCAACACCGTTTGCTCGATTGATTTCAAAATAGAGCACCCCATTTTCATTCAAGTTTTCTTTTGCGATATCAGTAATGCGATTATAAAATATGAGAGCATCATTATTGGCAACAAAAAGAGCTTCGTGGGGTTCATAGTCTAATACATTTTTCTCCATCTTCTCTTTTTCTGATTCCTTAATATAGGGCGGGTTGCTTACAATAATATCAAAATACTTTCTGACAGAAAGTGATTTTAATACATCCACATTTGAGAATTCGACAGATACATTATTAGTTATAGCATTTTGTCTAGCTATCTCCAATGCACTCTCTGAAATATCCCAAGCATCTACAGTGGCATACTGCATCTTCTTAGCCAATGCTATAGCAATGCATCCGCTACCAGTGCCAATATCCAATATATGAGGATTTATTTTTTTGGTTTCCAATAAAATCCATTCAATCAATTCCTCTGTTTCGGGACGAGGAATCAAGACAGCGGGAGACACCTTAAACTCTAATCCATAAAACTCTGTCTTACCTAATATGTATTGAATTGGTTCGTTGTTTAGTAATCGTTTGACAATGCTAATTATATTTTGTTTTTCGTTGTCAGATAAATCCTTAAATTTGCAAGCAATTATGTCAGAAAAAGAAAGATTGCTGACCTCTTTAAGAATAAGCGTAGTAAAAACTCTAATTTCGCCGAGTGTAAACATTTTGCTTAATTGAGTGCGAATGTATTCAACAGGATTTTCAAACATTGGGAATCTTTATTATTAATGCTTTGTATTACTTGGTAACATAAACACACACTGTTTTTATGCCAATAGAATACTCTTATTGAGTTTTTGTTTTCAAGACTAAAGGTTCGCATCAAGTAAACCGAGCTTGCTAACAATGAAAAACAAAGATAAATAAAAATGAGTAGAGACGAAAAATATATGTGGCGCTGTTTGCAATTGGCAACGAAAGGATTGGGATATACAAAGAGCAATCCTCTAGTTGGTAGCGTTATTATACACAATGATAGAATAATTGGAGAAGGATATCACAGAATGATAGGCGAAGCTCACGCTGAAGTGAATGCTATTAATTCGGTAAAAGATACTTCTCTTCTAAAAGAATCTACTTTGTATGTCTCACTAGAGCCTTGTTCGCACTATGGCAAAACTCCACCTTGCGCATCACTTATAGTGGAAAATGAAATACCGAGGGTTGTAATTGCAGTTACCGACCCTAATCAAAAAGTAGCAGGGCAAGGAATTCAAATACTAAAGGATGCAGGAGTTGAAGTGACAGTTGGTATATTGGAAAATGAAGCTAAGAATATGAATCGACGATTCTTCGTGAATCAAACAGCTAAACGGCCTTACATTGTGCTGAAATGGGCACAGACCAAAGATGGATTCATTGATAATGAAAGAAAGAGCCAAGACATGCCCCCACTTAAACTTTCCAATAGCATTACACAGAGCATTGTTCACAAGCTTCGCAGTCAAAATATGGGGATAATGGTGGGGACGAATACTGCCTTGAAAGATAACCCCACATTGAACACCCGAAAATGGTATGGTGACAATCCCACACGCATCGTTATAGACAAGACTGGTAAACTACCAAAAGATAGTCACCTATTCAATGATAATGCACCCACAGTAGTGTTTACGGAACTACAATCATATCCTCATAATAGTAAAAATGTCTCCAGCTATATTATCAATTTTGAAAGTGATGTGATTAATCAAATACTCAATAAATTATTTGATCTAAACATCTCCACACTAATGGTTGAAGGGGGTAGTATTCTAATCTCCTCTTTCATTGAAAAAAACATGTGGGATGAGGCTTTTATAGAAGTAGCCGATATCAAGATTGGCTGTGGCATTAGAGCTCCAATAATTGATGGAGCGCTCATGAATGCTAAAAGTTATATAGATTCCTTTCATTATCATATAAACAACGAAATAACTCGAAATTAAAATTAAATATTTATTTATGTATGGTAGAAGAGGAAAATCTTCATACTTTTGCACAGATTATATAGATTATACAAATTTTTTGAAACAAATGATATCTAACTGGTTCTATTACTGTTTTACGCTTCTTATAGGTACTCTTATTTTGAGCTCATGCTTAAATTCAAATGATACGGAGGATTACGAATTCTCTTCGGATGCCCAAATAACTTCATTGAAAATATCGTCTAACCAAGACAGCTTGAAAGTTTTATCGAAAGTGAACTTCTCAATAGATCAAGTTTCTTCGGCACCCCTTATATTCAATAAAGATTCACTACCCTATCTTTTTGATGTATCAATGGTAAGCATGAATATAAATACCAATAGGTCAAGTGGTATAAAAATTCATCTCGCAAATCCTGATAGTTCTTATATCTGGAACAATACGGACTCAGTAATGATCAAAAAGCTAAAGCATATCGAAGTATATGCTGAAGATGGCAGAACTACAAAAACATATACATTTCAGCTTAGAACTCACCAACAAGACCCTGATAAAATATATTGGCAAAATGTAAAGAGCAATTACATTAACTCACCTACAGATCAAGTAACTGTATCTACAAAAGATAAATTCTTTACTTTTTACAAAGTAAATAATGCATTATTACTGTCTACATCTTCAATTGACGATGGTGTAACTTGGACCACTCAAACATTAAGTGGGCTACCACAAGATGTGGAACTAACATCTATCCAAAATAACACGCTTGAAGAAAAAGAAATTTGGCTTGCTTTGGATACAAATGGCAAGGTATATAAATCTGTAGATGGAAAAACATGGACAAACACTTTATCTGCTCTTTCTGTAAAATCTATTTTTGGGAAAATACCATCTATTGCAGAAAGCACAAATGCTAAAGATTCAATTTTGGCGGTTGTTAATGATGGAGGTAAATTTAAATTTGCAAAGACTACCGACTTTTCTTCAATTCGTATACTGAACGAGATTCCACTCTCATTTCCTGTAAAAGACTTCACTTTTACTACAATTAATGACTCACTCATCTACACAGCAAAATACTTAATTGCAACTGGCTGGAAAGACATTTATAATAATTCTAATACAAGTGTTTGGATTTTGCAAGAAGATGAGAACAAAATAACACATACTTCAAAACGTTTGAAGTTTAATGTAAAGGGGTCATCACTATTTAATTATGACAAGAAAGTATATTTAATGACCTCAGAAGAAAATAAGAACGTTTTTTACACATCAACGAGCTATGGACTTGTTTGGGAGAAATCAAGCAATAAACAATCACTGCCAGCTGAATTCATAAACAGAAGTAATCAGTCAGTTTGTGTTGATAACAAAAACTTTATTTGGATATTTGGTGGAGCATCATCTAGCCAAAATCAAATAGTTGATATTTGGAAAGGTCGTATCAACAAATTACTCATTAAGTAATTTGTTCGAAAACAACATCTGTATTTCAAATTCAGCAGATGTAAATTTAACAAGCAAAGGTCTAATAGAGAGTATGTCTTTATTAAAAAAAATAGATAACAAGAAAATACCCTCGCACATTGCCATTATCATGGACGGTAACGGTCGGTGGGCAAAGGATCGAGGTCTTGACAGAGCTCACGGTCATCAAGAGGGGGTTGTAGCTGTTCGTAAAGTAGTAGAGGCAGCAATACAGGTTGGGGTGAAGTTTCTCACCATGTATGCTTTTTCAACTGAAAACTGGAAAAGACCCAATGATGAGGTTGATGCATTGATGGAACTAATGGTATATGCCATTGTAAAAGAAACACCAGATTTAATAAAACAAGGGGTTCGCTTGCTTACAATTGGCGATTATGATAGATTGCCCACCAATACTAAGATAGCACTTGATGAGTGTATCGAGCAAACTAAAAATGGAACTGCGATATCACTTATATTAGCACTAAGTTATTCTTCGAAATGGGAGATAAGCCAAGCAGTGAAAAATATAACTCATGATATTCAGACCAAAAAGCTTGCAATAGACGATGTGAATGAAAATACTCTATCAGACTATTTGGCTACGAAAGGAATTCCAGACCCCGATTTATTAATTCGTACTGGAGGGGAGAAACGTATAAGTAATTTTCTTCTTTGGCAGCTGGCCTATTCTGAATTGTATTTCACAGAGACCTATTGGCCTGACTTCAGACAAGAGCATTTACTCAAAGCTATTTCTGATTTTCAATGCCGGGAAAGACGATTTGGTAAGACAAGCGAGCAAATAGAAAAGGAACAAAGAAATAATTTAAACAACCTGTAACAGCATAATACAGAGAAAACGAAAATTTTAAACAATGTTGAAAAAAGCATTTATTGGTATAGTGATATTTTGTTTTGCCTTTCAGGCAAATATCTTGGGTCAGACCATTTCGGAGAATCCGCCAGTGTCAACAAATCCCAAAGATAGTATCATTGTGTCACCTACGATTAATTATACGGCTACACCCAAGAAATATACAATTGAGAACATCAAAGTTACCGGACTTGAAGGTACAATGTACGAAGAGCAAGACTTTGTGATGACTGGTTTCTCAGGCTTGTCGGTAGGACAAGAGATTCAAATTCCTGGTGAAGATATAACCAACGCTGTGAGCAGATTTTGGAAACAAGGACTATTTGCTGATATAAAGATTTTGGTAGAAAAGATTCAAGGTGATAAAGTATGGCTTGAAATAAGGCTTACTGGTCGTCCTCGTATTTCGGATATCCACTACTCTGGTATGAAAAAGGGAGAACGTGAAGATATTGAGAAAAAAGTGGGCATGGTGAAAGGGAATCAAATTACACCGAACCAAGTTAATAGTGCTAAAACAATTATTAAAGCATATTTTGCTGAGAAAGCTTTTGGAGATGCAGAGGTAACTATCATGGAAAAACCAGACCCTGAACATAAAAACCAGGTGATTTTGGATATTGCTGTAGATAAGAAAGAAAAGATTAAAGTAAATAGTCTCAATTTCATTGGAAACGAAGCTGTAACAGATAGTAAGTTAGCTTGGACAATGAAGAAAACGAATGAGAGAGGTAAGCTCATCAACTTGTTTAGAACAAAGAAGTTTGTCGAAGACAATTACGAAGCTGGTAAGAAATTACTTTTAGAGAAATACCACGAATTAGGATATCGTGATGCTGAAATTGTTTGGGACTCTGTTTATCGTCACGACGATAAAAGCGTAGATATTGATATCAAAATTGATGAAGGAGATAAATATTTTATTCGTAATATACAATGGGTAGGTAACACTCAGTATAACTCTTTGCAATTGGACAGAGAGTTGAACATGAAGCCGGGAGATGTGTATAATCAAAAGAAACTACAAGAACGTTTAATCACTGACGAAGATGCGGCTATAAATATATATCAGANNGGAAGATGCTGCTATAAATATTTATCAAAACAATGGGTATCTTTTCTCAAGTATCGACCCTATTGAGGTGAACATTGTAGGAGATTCTGTTGATCTGGAACTTCGTGTAATGGAAGGAAGCAAGGCAACTATTAGAAGGGTAAACATACAAGGTAATGATCGTTTGTACGACGACGTAATTCGTCGTGAACTGCGCACAAAACCTGGAGCAGTATTTAGTAAAGAGCAGTTGATACGTTCTATTCGTGAAATTGCACAAACTGGTCATTTCGACCCTGAGAACTTGAACCCAGATGTGCAACCCGACCCCGAATCGGGAACGGTTGATATAACCTATGGGTTAGTTTCGAAAGGTAATGACCAAATTGAATTTTCGGCAGGTTGGGGTATTACAGGTCTTGTGGGTAAATTGAGTTTGAAGTTGACAAACTTCTCGCTCAAGAACTTGCTGAACCCGTCCTCATATCGTGGTATTATTCCACAAGGAGAAGGACAAACACTTATACTTAGTGCACAGACTAATGGACAATATTACCAATNNATTTATCGAACCATGGTTTGGTCGTAAACGTCCAAACAGCTTTTCGGTTAGTGCATTCTACTCACGCCAGTCTGACATTAGCGACAGAGCATACCAAAACCCATATGGTGGAGGAGGTATGTATGGTGATCNNGGCGGATATGGTGGCGGATATGGTGGCGGATATGGTGGATACGGTGGTGGATACCAAGATATGCTCGAGTATTCGTATGACCCCGATAAAACATTTGAGGTAATTGGTGCGTCACTTGGCTATAGTAAACGATTAGCGTGGCCCGATGATTATTTTTATTTGCAAGGTGAACTGGGCTATCAATTATATCGCATGAAGAACTGGCGCTATTTCTTAATTCCAAATGGTGTAAGTAACAGTGTAACGCTCAACTTTACGTTAGCGAGAAACTCTATTGACAATCCACTATACACACGTATGGGATCACAATTTACGATGAATGTTAGTTTAACTCCACCATTTTCTATGTGGGATGGTTTAGATTACAAAAACTTGCCAAGAGACGAAGACGGATATGAAAACTCAAAGAAATACCAGTGGTTAGAATACCATAAATGGAAGTTCAAAATGAGAACATACACGCCTCTTTCTTCATTGGCAATCAAACGTACACCTGTATTGGCAACTCGTGCAGAATTTGGATTC
Organism: Bacteroidales bacterium UBA2632; assembly: GCA_002359825.1. Taxonomy (GTDB): domain Bacteria; phylum Bacteroidota; class Bacteroidia; order Bacteroidales; family Dysgonomonadaceae; genus UBA2632. The sequence goes on along the minus strand of DENY01000217.1, from coordinate 2,721 downwards.
TTGGGTTATTACAACAAAGATAAGAAATCTGTTTTCGAAACATTTGATGTGGGTGGTGACGGTATGTCAGGCTATTCATCACAATATGCAACTGAAACTATTGCTCTTCGTGGTTATCAAAATGGATCTGTTGGAAGAAATGCAAGTGCCTACACACGATTGGGCCTTGAGTTTAGATATCCATTCATTCTCGAGCCAAGTTCTACTATTTATGGTGTAGCATTTATTGAAGCTGGTAATGCTTGGCAAAATGTAGGAGACTTCAATCCTTTTGATTTGAAACGATCAGCGGGTGTTGGAGCTAGAATACATCTCCCAATGATTGGTTTGATGGGTATTGACTGGGCTTATGGATTTGACAAAATCGGAAATGGCAGAGAGAGTGGAGGTAGTCAATTCCATTTCATCATTGGACAAGAGTTTTAAAACCAACTCATCATTAACATAATTTACCTGTACCCCTATAAACGATTTCGGATTAAGCTTGTCACTATTAGAACATAAACTAAAGACATAAAAAATTATGAAGAAGACATTATTATTTATAGGATTATTCCTTGCTTTCACATTAGGAAGCTTCGCTCAAAAATATGCATTAGTTGATATGGAGTATATTCTTAAACATATTCCATCTTATGAAATAGCAAATCAAGAGTTGGAGAAAACAGCTGAACAATGGCAAGAAGAAGTTGAGAAAATGCAACAAGAAGTACAGAATATGTACAAGAGCTTTCAAACAGACGTAAGCTCTCTTTCTGCTAACCAAAAGACTACAAGAGAAAATGCAATTGTAGCTAAAGAAAAAGAGTTACAACAACTGCGCAATAAGTATTTTGGTCAAGAAGGTGAAATGTTTAAACGTCGCCAAACATTGATCGACCCGATTCAAGATGCCATTTACAACGCTATAAAAGAGATTGCTCTTAGTGATGGCTATCAAGCGATTATTGACAGAGCATCGGCTACATCAATGATTTTTGCATCACCTGATATTGACATCAGTAACCAAGTATTAGCAAAGTTAGGATATTCTAAATAAATCATTTATCTTTGTCAACCAAAATATAAATAACAAATAAAACAAACCCAATAAAATCTATTATGCTTAAAAAATTAATCATTTTATTTTTTGCAATTGCTCCACTTGCATTAGTGGCTCAAGAGAGCAAAATCGCATTTGTAAATTCACAAGAACTTTTCGGTTCAATGCCTGAATTAAGTTCAATAGAAACACAAATGAACACTAAGCAGGAGCAAGTTAAGAAAAATGCAGCTGCTTTAGAAACTGAGTATAACAACAAAATGGAGGAATTTAAGAACTCCACTGACGAAGTAACTGAAGCGTTATTGATGGATCGTCAAAAACAAATTCAACAAATTGAAGAAAGATATCAAACTTTCATGCAAAACAGTCAAAAAGAGGTACAAGATTTACAACAAAAACTTCTTGCTCCTGTACAAGAGAAACTTCAAAAAGCAATAAAGGATGTAGGTGAAGAAAAAGGATACACTTTCATTTTAGATATTGCATCAGGTTCTGTTGCTTATCATAGCCCCACTGCAATTGATGCAAATCCATTGGTAAAAGCTAAATTAGGTATCAACTAAGATAACTTTTCACAGAAAAAATATTTTGATAAAAGTACCGCAAATTTAATTTGCGGTATTTTTTTTTATCATAAATAAATGTATGTGTTTGTGATTTACATTTCACTGATAACTCAAGAAAATTGCTTCGTTCATGGACGAAGAGTTTGAAAAGACTTAAAAACCGTATTGTTTGAGAACTAAATGACGAAAATGAATTAAAAATGAAATTATTTGCGGAAAATCAATCTTTCATCTCTCCAAATTCCTTTCGTCAGAGAACAAATGCTTTTTCATCCCTTATATTTTCGATTGTCGACGAAAAAATCAATGAAAAAGATGTTTTAAACATTTCGTCCATGGACAATTCAATTTTCAACAGTTGAAACTCTCATTGTTCATGGACGAAGCATTTTTTATCTGTTGAGTCAGTGTCTTCTTCCTCTTTGCAAGGCACAGTCAAAGCGAGCTTTACCTTTGCTCTTGCTTCGTTCGTCAGTTCTTTGAATTCAAAAACTTCGAAAGCTTCCGTGCAGGCGCAACAAGCTTTGTCTTTATCGTTTTCTTATCAAAGACTCAAAAACAGGGATTTTTCTGGCTGACATAAAATAGTAGTCAAGTGAAGCAAAAGAACAAAATTTGACCGTATGATCTAAACTCAAAATAATTCTGCCACGTTATCACAATAGCAATAAATAGTTTTTTGTATCTTGCGGTAAATTATAAATTGAATCAAAAGATGGATTTATCATACTTCAAAAGTGACACGTTTTTTCTGATGGCTGGCCCTTGTGTTATAGAAAACGAGGCAATGGCGCTAAGCATTGCTGAGAAAATAAAAGCTATAACCGATAAATTAGGTATCCCCTATGTTTTCAAAGGTTCGTATCGAAAAGCTAATCGTTCACGCGTGGATTCATTCACAGGAATTGGTGACGAAAAAGCGCTGAAGATTTTAGGCAAAGTAGGCACGACTTTTAATATACCTGTTGTGACAGATATTCACGAATCTCACGAAGCGTCAATAGTGGCCGAGTATGCTGATGTACTTCAGATACCAGCTTTCTTGTGTCGTCAAACAGAATTGTTGAATGCTGCAGCCAAAACAGGTAAAATTGTCAACATCAAGAAAGG
>DENY01000254.1:462-9482 GCA_002359825.1 Bacteroidales bacterium UBA2632 | reverse complement strand
ATTTGTCTTTTTATTAATTCTGCAACCAGTTTCTCGTCGTCAATCGACCTCACTCCATGGTCAATTCTCTCAACATTCAAGAGGTTGATGGCTTCCCACACATAGTCTGCTGGACCTTCTTCACCAGCATGTGCCACTGTCAAGAATCCTTCTTTTTGTGCACGCTCAAACACTTTCTTAAACTTACTGGGAGGATTGCCCAATTCAGATGAATCAAGACCCACTCCAATAATTTTGTCTTTATGATTTAATGCTAAATCAAGTGTTTCCATCGCAGATTCCTCATCGAGATGGCGCAAAAAACACATGATGAGATGCGAACTGATTTCCATTTGTTTCTCACCATCTTTTAAAGCACGCACTATGCCGTTTACAACAGCATCAAACTCAACCCCACGTACTGTGTGCGTTTGGGGATCAAAGAATATTTCGGTGTGCACCACATTGTCTTCGTGTGCTTTCTTAAGATAAGCCAAGGTCAAGTCATAGAAGTCTTCTTCTGTCAGCAACACATCAGCTCCAGCATAATATAGATCCAAGAACTCTTGCAAATTGTTGAAGTCATAAGCTACTTTCAACTCCTCAATGTTATTGTATTTAATTTTCACCTCATTTTTCTTTGCCATCGCAAACATCAGTTCTGGCTCGAGCGATCCTTCAATATGAAGATGCAGTTCTGCTTTAGGAATGAGGCGAATGTATCGGTTTAATTCTTCAGTCATAACGAGGTTATTGGTTATTTTATGGTGGTCATTTATTGTTTTGAATTGTTATATAAACACGAAAGGTTATATTTTGTTTTAAAGATGCAAATTACTCAATAAATCTCTATGTTTGTACTAAGCAAAAAGAATTTTAAAATTTAAGAAAAGGAAATATGTCTTCTGATCCTTTTTCAATAATAACTTACAGATATGAAACTTCATTCTAAATACATTTTTGTGGTGCTAATTTTTTGCACAACCATTATTGTGGCACAAGAAAAACCTGTTGAGTTAGTAAATCCATTTATAGGGTCGGATAATTATGGGACAACCAATCCAGGTGCAGTCCGAGCCAACGGGATGATGTCTGTAGCACCATTCAATGTTATGGGGTCTGACTCAAATAGATTTGATAAAGACAAACAATGGTGGTCAACTCCCTATTCGCATGTCAACTCATTCTTTACAGGCTATTCGCATGTTAACTTGAGTGGAGTGGGATGCCCCGATTTGGGCTCGCTTTTGTTGATGCCTACCACAGGTGAATTGAATGTTGATTATAAAAAGTACGGTAGCGGTTATTCATCAGAAATAGCTAGACCAGGGTATTATTCCAATCTGCTCACCAAATATAACATCAAAACCGAAGTGACTGCGACTGACAGAAGCAGTATTGCTCGCTTTACTTTCCCGAAAGGTAAAGCCAATATTTTGATGAACTTGGGCGAAGGTCTCACCAATGAGTCGGGTGCATGGATGCGCCGTGTAAATGCAGCTGAAATTGAGGGAATGAAAGTATTGGGCACTTTCTGTTATAATCCTCAAGCTGTGTTTCCCATCTATTTTGTGATGAAAGTGAATAAACTTCCTGCCACTACAGGCTATTGGAAGAAGCAAAGAGATATGCAAGGAGTGGAAGCTCAATGGGATGTTCATAGCGGGCAGTATAAATTATATACAAATTACAATAGAGACTTAGCGGGTGATGATATTGGAGTATATTTTACGTATGATGTTGAGGAAGGAGAAACCATTGAAGTGCAAATAGGCGTTTCATTTGTAAGTATCGAAAATGCACGTGAGAATTTGAATACTGAACAACCCGATTTTGACTTTGATAAAGTGGAAAAGGAAGCTTACGAAGATTGGAATAGAGAACTCTCTCGAGTAAGAGTCGAAGGTGGGACATACGATCAAAGGGCTGTGTTTTATTCAGGATTGTATCATACACTCATACATCCCAATATACTCAATGATGTGAATGGTGAATATCCAGCTATGGAGATAGGTAAAACATTGAAAACTGATGGAACGCGCTATACTGTGTTCTCACTATGGGATACTTACCGGAATTTTCACCAATTACAAACATTGCTCTATCCCGAAAAGCAGATTGATATGGTAAACTCTATGGTGGATATGTACAAAGAGAGTGGATGGTTGCCCAAGTGGGAGTTGTACGGAAGAGAGACTTTAACAATGGAGGGCGATCCTGCAATTCCAGTAATTGTAGATACTTACATGAAAGNNGAAAGGACTGCGCGGTTTTGATTATGAAACTGCTTACGAAGCCATGTATAAATCGGCAACTAAGGTTGAAGAAAACTTCTTGCGACAAGACAATAAAGATTATCTCTCACTGGGCTATGTTCCCTTGCGATCTGAATTCGATAATTCTGTTTCTCATGCCCTTGAATATTATATTGCGGACAACGCTTTGTCCAAATTTGCAAAGGCATTGGGAAAGAATGACGATGCTGAAAGATTTTACAAACAATCAATGAATTACAAAAAATATTACTCCAAAGAGTATAAAACATTCCGACCGTTATTGCCCAGTGGCGAGTTTCTGTCGCCCTTTGATCCGAAACAAGGAGAGAACTTTGAAGACGTTCCTGGATTTCATGAAGGGAGTGCTTGGAACTATTCGTTTATGGTGCCACACGATGTGCCTGGATTGATAAAACTGATGGGAGACGAAAAAGCATTTGTGAAACATCTACAACAGGTGTTTGATGAAGAGCATTACGACCCTACTAACGAGCCTAACATCTCCTATCCTTACTTGTTTAGTTATATAAAGGGGGAAGAGTGGCGCACTCAGAAGTTGGTGAGAGAATTGATACAAGAGCATTTCAAAAACTCGCCAGATGGATTGCCAGGTAATGATGATACGGGAACGATGTCGGCATGGGTCGATTTTTCTATGATGGGCTTCTATCCTGACAATGCAACCGATCCATCTTATACACTTACGTCCCCTGTATTCGATAGAATTACGCTGTCACTCAATCCTGATTATTACGATAAAAAAGAGTTGGTGATTGAAACCAAAAAGACGGATGACGATGCGCTGTACATCAACGCAATTACTGTTGATGGGAAGAAAAAAGAAGGATATCGTATTTCACATGAAGAGTTGGTGAATGCGAAGAATATAACATTCCGATTAGATTCTCGCAAGTAATCTTATTAAATATTGAAAAATAAGTGGTTATTTGGCTGTCCAAATCCTTTAGACAGACGATTATTTGTAAAAATATAATACCTTTACACCATGACAGAAAGTGATTTAATTCGTTTGAATAAATATATAAGCGAGAGCGGTATGTGCTCACGCAGAGAAGCCGATAGATTCATTGAGCTTAAAAATGTAACTATTAATGGCAAGACCGCCGTATTGGGAGACCGTGTTGGACCTAAAGATGTGGTGAGAGTAAACGGTGAAGTAGTGGAACCACGCGCCAAAGAGGATGAAATATACATTCTTTTCAACAAGCCTGTAGGTATAACCAGTACAACAGACTCTTCCGACAAAGACAATATTATCGATTATATCAAATATGGCGAACGTATCTTCCCTGTAGGAAGACTCGACAAAGATTCGCAAGGTTTGATTATTTTGACCAGCAATGGTGATATTGTGAACCAGATTCTTCGTGCAGGCAATCAGCACGAAAAAGAATATGTAGTAACTGTAGACAAACCAGTAACCGAAGAGTTTGTAAAAGCAATGAGCTCTGGTGTTCCCATCCTTGGCGTAAACACGCGCAAATGTAAAATACATGCGGAATCTAAGTTCGTTTTTAGAATCACTTTGATTCAAGGAATGAACAGACAGATTAGAAGAATGTGTGAGCATTTTGGTTACGAAGTGCTGAGGTTGGAACGTGTACGCATTATGAACTTGAGCGTAAAGGGAATTCCATTGGGTGATTATCGTGAGATCAAGCCAGCAGAGTTGGCGGAGTTGAAAGAGATGATCAAAGGCTCAGAGAAAATTGTTGATCCACTCAAAATGACAAAGACTCCAGGTCTTAAAGATGCCGAAAGGTCAATGCATATTGCTCGCAGTTTGCAAAGAAGAACAGCTCCCACTGATGAGGAGACCACCCGAGGGAGCAAGAAGATATCTCCAATAGTAAACCCAAAGAGTGCAGCTAATAGAAGGTCTGCCACTAAAACGAAACCCGGGGGAGGTTCCTTTAAAGGAAAAGGTGGTAGTAGCCCCCGACCTGGTGGTAGTCGCCCTGGAGGAGGAAGACCAAGCGGAAGTCGTCCGAGCGGTAAGCCAGGCGGCGGAAGAGGAAAGTCTGGTGGTAGAGGAGGGAAGAGATAGATTGTACCTTTTACTCACTCTATTTAGCAAAAGCATTTCTATAGAAATATAATCACCCCCATCTTTGTGTGTAGTATAGGCACATAAATGGGGGTGATCTTTTTTAATGATTTGCCAATCACGTCGGAGCATTCGTCTTGATTACCATTAGACAATCTCTTTAAAAATTCACTTCAACTCAAAAGCCTTAGATAGTAATTCATAGGAGTGCAGACGTGCTTGATGATCTGTCATCATATCTTGAACAATAATTTCATCCACAGAAAGATCCTTTCCCAGTTCTGTCAACTGTTGGTGTACTTGCTCAGGATTGCCTACAATGAATCTTGGAGGGATGCCCGATCCAGGAACATACTCACCAATAGTGGGCAATCCGCCGAGCTCTTTTACTGCATCATCGGGTGTCGGAATTGCAGTGTCTATAATCCCTTTCGCAAGATTTCGATACATTACACGAATTGGTGCAACCTGCCTGCGAGCTTCCTCTTCTGTATCGGCACATACTACATGTACTGCCAATGAAACTTGAGGAGATTCTACTCCGCTTGAAGTCTTCGATGGTTTAAAATCCGATCGATACTTATGGATTATATCATGCGTGCCTTTTTGATTGATAAACCCTGCAAAAACATAGCGCAGTCCAAGATGCGAAGCAGCTGAAGCACTCCATGGACTCGATCCCAATAAATAGAGTTCAGGCAAACTGTCAATGGTGTGAATGCGTGTTGCAGCAAAAGGATGATCTTCTTGAAAACTATTATCAAGCCATGAGGTCAGTTCTAAGATTTGCTGATTTGAGTCACTCTGAAATTGTTTGCTTCTGTCTTGTTGAAGTGCAAAGTCTGTCACGGGGCCAGTAGTTGCTCTTCCAATACCCATATCAATCCGATTTGGATAAAGCTCGTTGAGTGTGCAGAAAGTTTCTACTACTTTAAAAGGGCTGTAATGATTGAGAAGAACAGAGCCAGAACCTACTTTTATTCGAGAGGTCTTTGCTGCTACTGCCGCAATCATAATTTCAGGAGCACGACCCGCTATGGAAGCACTTCCGTGATGCTCTGCGAACCAAATTCTTTCGAAACCCAATTTTTCAATGTATTGAGCAACCTCTATGCTGTTCATGAATGTCTGATGCCGAGTTTGTCCAGGAATCACCGTTGATAAATCTACAAGGGATAGTTTCATATTATAATTCTTATGTTATTCAGTGTCTATTATAATTATGCGTGTGTTCGTTTAAATAAGCAAGTGACTACTTATAACAATGGAGGCACAAATTGTTTCACTTTTGATCGAATATGCAAAGTTATCTTCTGCCTACAATTGTTCTTTCATGCGTTTTACTCCTTTTGTCCTCGCAGCAGACCCAGTTTTTGATAGATTTGCACCAACCGCAACCCAATACGCCCAAGATTGACGTAAAAATCAAGCATTATTTATAGAAGCAACAGCTTTTCTGATTGAAAAAGCTGTTGTTTTCTTTCGGAATGGTGCAATGTGACATCACATTGGTACGTTCCTATTTCCAAACAGTGCAATGCTACGTCACATGGGTGTGTTTGGAACTACTTTTACTGCTTCTTAGCGTCATTTAGTAGCAAAGTGATAATGGGAGAGCATTTTTTGGAGTGCATTTGCAATAGATGCGGGCACAAATGGGCAAAACAGTCAATTTCTTGTATGTTTTGCAACCACATTTAGTGAAAAACTGGAGTGAGTTGTCTATTCTTTTCTTGTTTTGCAACACAACGGATTACAAAACTGCGCAAAGGAGATCCCGATAATAAGCCGATAGTTGAGTTGGAGCCGAAACCAAATTATTTCATCATCTTTTCTATGGCTTTCCTCTCCTATATTGTTTCGTCCATTCAATTTCTTCACCTAACTTCTCTGCTTCTCGCAAAGCAAAATAGGGGTTGCGCAACATCTCTCTCCCCAAGAAGATTAAATCGGCTTTGCCTGCTTGCAATATCTCTTCTGCTTGCTCGGCATCCGTTATCAAACCCACAGCTCCTGTGGGAATGTTCGCTTCTCTCTTTATTTGCGCAGCAAAGGGTACTTGATAGTTTTTCTCTATCACAATTTTTTGTTCTCTTACCACAGCACCCGATGAGCAGTCTATCAAATCTGCGCCATGTGCTTTTAGAAGTTTCGCCACTTCCACCGAATCGTTTATTGTGTGTCCTCCTTCGGCCCATTCATCAGCCGATATTCTGACAAATAGTGGCATCTCATCGGGAATAACGGTGTGTATTGCTTGTGTCACTTCCATCAGTAAGCGAACACGATTTTCAAAACTACCTCCATACTCGTCCGTCCGTTTGTTGGTAAGAGGCGATATGAATTGATTAATTAGATAGCCATGTGCCCCATGAATTTCGATGGTGTCGAATCCTGCTTCCAGTGATCGCTTTGCAGCCTCAGCAAAAGATTTCACTACTTGATGTATTTCATCAATGGTAAGTGCTGCAGGGACACTATCATCCTCATTAAATGGAATGGGGGAGGGCGCAACAGTTTGCCAACCCCTATCGGTTGCATCTACTTGATATCTGCCTTCCCATGGTGGAGCTGTGCTTGCTTTACGGCCAGCATGGGCCAATTGTATGCCCGACTTGGCACCTTGTTCACGAATGAATGTGGTGACACGTTTCAGTGGTTCTATGTGTTCATCTTTCCAAATGCCCAAATCGTCGGGCGATATTCTTCCTTCGGGAGAAACAGCAGCTGCTTCTGTGAAAATAAGACCTGCACCACCAACTGCACGCGAACCTAAATGAACCAAATGCCAATCGTTGGCCATTCCATCCTTGCTTCTGTATTGACACATGGGCGATACAACTATTCTGTTGGGTAGGGTTAATCCTTTTAATTGAAACGGGGAGTATAATAGTGATTTAGACATATGTTGTGTGGTTATATTTAATTGTGAAAATAAAAAGGCACACCAAAATGAGCTTAATTCGGTGCACCTTTTTTGAGTGTTATTGTAGTTGTTCTTTAAAAGAACGTTTTATAGATACTAATAGCTCATTTCAATAATCTTTGCTACATCGTCGGGTTTCAAAGATTGATTCTCACCGAGTTTTGTCCACCTGCGTTTTGTAAAACGTTGAGACACTGTTCCGGCTGTTGCTGCATAATCGTCGGTATATTCAGATAGTTTTGTTTTGATATCCAATGTGTGGAAAAACTCTTCGGTCTTTACTATTGCAGTGGTTGCCTTCTCTTCTTCAGTTCCTTTTGTCACATTCCATACACGCTCGGCATATTGCGCCAGCTTGGCTTTTTTCGTTTCAAAGTTGAATCGATAGTGGCTGGGTGCCAGAATGGCCAATGTGCGTGCATGATCAATTCCGTACAATGCTGTCAATTCGTGTCCCATCATGTGTACTGCCCAGTCTTCGGGTACACCTTTGTTGATTAGTCCATTGAGTGCCATGGTGCAACTCCACATGAAATTGGCTGCTGCATTATAGTCAGCAGGGTCTTTCATGATGGCGGGAGCCACTTCAATTAATGTTTGAAGAATGCTCTCTGCCAACCTATCTTGGAGCAAGCCGCCCATGGGATAGGTCATGTATTGCTCCATTACATGCATATATGCATCAGCAACTCCGTTAGCCAATTGTCGTTGAGGTATTGACTTTACAACCTCTGGATCAAGTATTGAGAACTGAGGAAAAAGTGCAGGTCCACCTGTCGATAGTTTCTCTTTTGTCTCTTCGCGCGTAATTACCAATCCTGAATTCATCTCAGAACCCGTTGCAGGTAGTGTCAACACTGTACCAAAAGGAATACCTTTTGTCACAGCTCTCCCTTTGGTGAGTAAATCCCATGGATCTTTACCTTCGAAGTAGGCAGCAGCCGATAGAAACTTTGTTCCATCAATGAGCGAGCCCCCACCAACAGCCAATAAAAAGTCTATGTTTTCTTTTTTAATTACTTGCAGTGCCTCCATCAACACACTGTATTCTGGATTCGGTGGAATACCGCCAAACTCCATTACTTTGTGTTCGGATAGGGCACTCATTACTTGGTCGTATATCCCATTCTTTTTGATGCTGCCACCACCATAGAGTAAAAGCACGTTAGATTCTTTGGGGACTTCTTTTGATAGCTTTTCTATCTGTCCTTTACCAAAAAGTATTTTAGTTGGATTTTGAAATTCGAAGTTGTTCATTGTTGGTTTTATTTGTGTTTGATGAGAGATTATACTTTTACTATCATTTTACCTGTGTTCTTTCCGGTGAAAAGGCCGGTAAAGGCTTGTGGGATGTTTTCAAATCCTTCAACTACGGTTTCTTCATAGGTCAACTTACCCTCTTGTAGCCATTGTCCTAATTGTTGTGTGCCTTCAGGGAACTTGTTTGAGAAATCGCTCACTATAAAACCTTNNTAAGAAAACCTTCCACTCTTGGACCCATTGGTAGTTCGGTGGCATTGTAAAGAGATATTGCACCGCAAACAATTATTCTTCCGAATTGATTCATGTTTCTATGTGCAGCATCAGAAATAGGTCCGCCTACATTGTCGAAATAGATATCCACTCCATTTGGCGCAGCCTCAGCAATTGCTTTGTTCATATCTTTTGTGGTGTTGTAGTTGATGGCTGCGTCAAAACCGAACTTCGACTTCAACATTTCCACCTTTTCATCGGTGCCTGCAATACCAATTACACGGCAACCCAATATTTT
>DENY01000254.1:0-317 GCA_002359825.1 Bacteroidales bacterium UBA2632 | reverse complement strand
CCTTTTTTGAAGTTGTCATTCTTCGACTCTACTACTTCCGCTACTATTCCCGAACTGATAGGTTTGTTCAGTTCAAATGGTGGAACATACGATTCGGCATCACTCATTCTGCCACGCAGGTAGGGGTCAACCGAAACGAATAGGGTTTTCAATAACACTTCTCCTTGCATCACTTCAGGTCTCTTTTCATCTAATAATTCAAAGTCTGAAAGTTGAGGAGTTCCTTTTGGTCGGCTTTTTAGTATAATTGTTTTGTTCATATGTGTGGGGTTTTTTTATAGTGTGTTGTGCCAATATTTGGCTTTTTCTTGCATAGA
>DENY01000257.1 GCA_002359825.1 Bacteroidales bacterium UBA2632 | reverse complement strand
GAGCTAATCCTCAAGCTGACATCATTTATAGAGCCTTGAATGAAAACGAAGCTCTTCAAGCTCTTGATCTATATTATAAATTAGAAATCCCAGTATTGGGTGGAGATGTTTTTTATTTAGATCAGAATATAGAAATTGATTGGACACGTGATAATTGGTATTTTCAAAAAGAAGAAGGTGAAGATGAGTTTTTGAAAAGAAGTATTGATGGATCTGCAAATTTTATAAAGAACTATCAAAATACTTCTTTTAAAAATTGCACTTTTTTGTTTGAAGTTATATTCGAAAAACCACAAGATTTTTAAACTGAATCGGTGTGTTGCGTAGCANNGCTTTACAAAAGCGCGCGAGCGGGTATATGTAATATTCAGAGGAAAGACATATAAAATTGCAACTCACGTACATTCACATCCGGGAACAGGTCCTTCAAATAATCCCTTACAAATATCACAGATGGATTTAAACATGATTAAAAATGTTAATGCCTCTATACATATAATACAAAATAAAAGCGTTTATTCTGTGAGTGGCAGTTACAATTATCAGACAAATATGTATAACTATAAAGAAATAAAATTTACATGGTAAGATATTTGATTACAACATGTTTGTTTTTTATTTTATTTGCATGTTCAGATAAATATAAGACAAAAACGGACGTAAATAATCTAATTATTTACGAGTTAAATAATAAATTAGTAGAAAATGAAATTATTCGTTACAATGATTCTATTTCTAAACATACAAAAATGATCAATTTAGCGGTATGGTCTTTGAGTGATACTATCTGTTTTGAAATCAGAGGTGTATTAAATGGCTCTGATATAATTAATAAAACATCTACTTTTTTCGTTAACACTAAAATAGGTATTATTGCTGTGAGTTACGTTAATCCAACCATCCCTTTTAGTGAAGTTGACGGTGTAAGAGTATCAGAGAAAGAATCATGGGATATATTAAAAAAGTATTATCCTGAGGAATATGAATCATATTTAAGAAAAGAAGTATACCCAATTATAACAGGAGGCGGTGTAGTTTGGAGTTTTAAATTTGTAAGCGAAAAGTATGTAGAAAAAAAGATATTTATAGAAAGGTAAAATGAATTCACACAATTGTGCATGTTTATAACAAATACCGCTCGCGCCGATTTGCAATCGGTGTGCTGCGAAGCAGAAATATATAAAAAGAGAAATATCGCTACGCGACACACGCTTTGCAAAAGCGCGCGAGCGAGAGATTCCATAAATTGAACCCACTTCGGGGTTCTCGCTGATTTACTATTGCTACCATGGGTTTGCACCCGTGGCTATTCACGTTTAACCACTTCGTGGTTGTCATAGTTATGTTGAATGAATTCAAAGCATCCATCTCTGAGAGGTTAAACTCAGTCTACTTTGCGAGATAGCAAACTTATTGTCGTTTTGCAAGCAAATCACCAGCCTAACTAAATCATTTCGTCTTACCAAAGAAACATTCTACCCACCTTTTCCGTTTATAAATAAAGTCAATCATTGTTTTACACAGAGCAAGGGTTGGAACTTCACATTTTCATATTTACATAAAAGTAATTTAAACACAATATGTAAATAAACTACACATATAAATCATCAAGATATGAACTACAGAATAGAAAAAGATACATTAGGAGAAATAAAAGTAGCCAACGATAAATATTGGGGAGCGCAAACGCAACGTTCGCTCGAAAACTTCCCCATTGGTCCCGAGGCCTCCATGCCCATAGAGATTATACATGGTTTTGCTTACTTGAAAAAAGCAGCTGCACTGACTAACAACAAATTGGGACTGTTGGACAATGAAAAGGCTGATTTGATTGCCAAGGTGTGCGACGAAATTATAAAAGGAAAGTTGGATGATCAGTTTCCTTTGGTTATATGGCAAACTGGCTCTGGCACCCAAACCAATATGAATTGCAATGAAGTGATTGCTCATAGAGCACATGTGCTGCAAGGCAACAAATTGGGTGAGGGTACATTGTTTATTCATCCCAACGATGATGTGAATATGTCGCAATCGTCCAACGACACGTTTCCTACTGCCATGCACATTGCAGCGTATAAGAAATTGGTGGAACACACTATTCCTGCTGTAGAACGATTGAAAGATACGTTGGCTAAGAAGGCTGATGATTTTAAAGAGGTAATCAAAATCTGGCGCACTCATTTGATGGATGCAACGCCATTGTCATTGGGGCAAGAGTTTTCGGGCTATGTGGCACAACTGGAACATGGTGTGAAAGCACTGAAAAACACACTGACACACTTGTCCGAATTGGCAATGGGTGGAAGTGCTGTGGGAACAGGATTGAACACTCCGAAGGGATATTCCGAGGAAGTTGCGAAAAATATTGCTAACTTGTCGGGCCTACCGTTTGTAACGGCTCAAAATAAGTTTGAAGCCTTGGCAGCCAATGATGCCATCGTGGGGAGCCATGGTGCTTTGAAGCAACTGGCAGTAAGTTTAATGAAGATTGCCAATGATATCCGTTGGTTGGCTTCGGGTCCTCGTTCGGGAATTGGCGAAATTCTGATTCCATCCAACGAGCCAGGATCATCTATTATGCCGGGGAAAGTAAATCCAACACAGGTGGAAGCTCTCACAATGGTGTGTGCACAAGTGATGGGGAATGATACAACCATCACAGTATCGGGTTCGATGGGCAACTTTGAGTTGAATGTTTTTAAACCAGTGATGATTAATGCATTTTTGCAATCGGCTACTTTGTTGGGCGATGCGTGCAATAGTTTCAACGACAGATGTGCTGTTGGGATTGAACCAAATAGTGCTCAAATTGATAAAAACTTAAAGAACTCACTGATGTTGGTTACAGCTTTGAATACACATATAGGGTATGAAAAATCTGCTCAGATTGCTAAGAAGGCTTATGCTGAGAATACAACACTGAAAGAGGCAGCCATTGAATTAGGATTCTTGACATCGGAAGAGTTTGATGCATGGGTGGTGCCTGGCAATATGATTGGCGAATTGTAATTGTCTTTGCAAGAAAATGGCAAATACTGCGTTACTCTCGTCCNNTGAAACAGTCATTTACTAAAGTAAACTCCTTAGTTTCATTCCGCGAAGGCGGGACGAAAGTTTCCGTGCAGGCGGAACAGGCATTATCTTTGCCCTTTTCTTATCAAAGACAAAAACATATATATTACTAAAAGATTTAATTAGAAACAAACAATAAAGAAAAATATACAAACCGTTTTAAAAAAGAAAATATGATGAAAAATTTGAAGACAACGTACATGGGAATTGAGTTAGACAATCCAATAATATTGGGCGCGTGCAATATGTCTGACAATATTGATGATTTGCTAAAGGCTGAAGAGAATGGGGTAGGAGCCATCGTTTTTAAATCCTTGTTTGAAGAGCAAGTTCAATTGGAACGCTTGCAAATGGAAGAAAAATTGACGCAGTATGACAACATTCATGCACAAATGATTACAACGCATCCTAATATTCAGTTTTCTGACACAAAAAAACACTTGGTGCATCTTCGCAAAGCCAAGGAACGGTTGTCAGTTCCTCTTATTGCCAGTCTCAATGCAGTGCACGAAGATTCGTGGCTTGAGTATGCCAAGGAATTGGCTCAAACGGGTGTTGATGGATTGGAATTGAATCTATATCAATCACCTACTGATTTTGATAAGGAGTCGAGTGAGATTGAAGATTATCAAATCAGCATTGTCAAAAAGATTAAAGAAACACTTTCACTGCCAGTGAGTGTGAAACTCAGTTCCGAATATACCAATGTATTGTCTTTGATAAAGAAAATGGATGCAGTGGGTGTTGATGGATTTGTTTTGTTTAATGCATTTTACCAACCCGACATTAATATCAACTCACTGAAACACAAAAGAGGGTACAACCTAAGTCGTAAGGGTGAATACCGCAAGACATTGCGATACAGTGGAATACTCTACGGAAATATTAATGCTGATGTGTGTAGTAGTCGGGGCATTTTTACGGGGAATGGTGTGATCAAGCATATTCTATCGGGTTCTTCATGCGTACAGATGGTGAGTGCTATCTATAAGAACGGTTTTGAGCAAATTGGTGTAGCCAAAAAGGAATTATCAGATTGGATGGAGCAGAAAGAATTCAACTCTATTGAAGACTTTAGAGGAAAGATGGCGCAAAAGAATTTGGCTCCCGAGTCGATGGTATATAAGAGAGCACAATATGTTGACTTGTTGATGCGCTCGGATAATATTTTTGGAGACTAAATAAAACAATTGCAAAAAAACGAATTTGTAAAATAAAAGCCTTAGTTTCTTTCATTTCATTCGAAAACACTACGTAAATAAGGTAGAAATCAAATCCACGGCGTAGAATCAAAGTTTCATCTCATGAAAATTGAATCCACGGCCGTGGAAATGTTTTAAAAAGGAAAAAAGGTGCTTTTTGGGCTGTTTATTGCCAATATTTGTCTTGGGAGGAGAAAAAACAGGCGGGTTTTGAAAAAAGAGATGAGGAAGGAAAAATTCTACAGTCAGAATCGGGTTTTTCTGACACAAATGTCCAATAATTGGGCAAGAAACGGAAAATAAAGTGTTGCAAAACATTTTCTACGTCGTGTGTGCGAATTTCATCTGTTTGAAACATTTTCATCGCCGTGAAAATGTTTTGCAAAAAGAACGGAGAAATGCGGGTTTGCAACATTGGATTTGACCTCTATGATGTCATATGTTTATAGTAACGATATGTGCTATAAACATCCGACCCCGAATGGGTCGAATAGAAATAAACCCAGATTATCTACAGAAGAGTTATATGATAATCATATAAAGAGTTGTTTCGCAAAGACACTAAGGTACAGAGAGAACTAACAGAAACAGTATGGTTATAGATATTTTGACACACACACCAATAAACAATAGTTCGTTA
>DENY01000271.1:499-11261 GCA_002359825.1 Bacteroidales bacterium UBA2632 | reverse complement strand
ATCAATGATTTCCGCTTATCAAACAACTTTTCAATATTTGTTGAGTTGGCTGCAACTACAGTTCAAGGTAGTTTTGGAAGAACTTACTCTGATATACCTGTAGGTGATTACGATTGGGATGTTATTGGTCAAGCTTTAGTGGGAGTTAAATTTGGCTTAGGTGGAAAACAAGATTTCACAACTGCTGAATTAATGGATTACAACTTGATTAATGACTTGAACAGTCAAATCAACAGACTTCGTGCAGAAAACGAAAACTTAAGCAAGAGACCAGAATTCTGTCCAGAGTGTCCAGAAGTAGCTCCTCAAGTAGCAGCTGAAAGCGTATATGTACCAAACGTGGTATTCTTCCGCTTGAACTCTGCAACAATTGACAGACAACAACAAATCAGCGTTTACAACACAGCTGAATACTTGAAGTCTAATCCTAATGCTACTGTTCAAATTGTAGCTTATGCAGACCGTCAAACAGGAACTCCAGATTACAACATGAAGCTCTCTGAAAGACGTGCGAAAGCTGTAGCTGATGCTTTAACTAGCCAATACCAAATTGACAGCAGCAGAATTAGCTTAGAGTGGAAAGGTGATACAGAACAACCATATGCTGAAAACGATTGGAACCGTGTTGCAATTTTCATCGCAGACTAATCACAGTATTAAATAAAAAGTCGCAAACAACCCAATTAAGTTATAGTGACTTATCAATAAAAAACGTTTTTGCAGGTTCGCCTGCTAAAACGTTTTTTTTTGTGCTTTCATATTACTAATAATACAACGAGATACTAATCCTAATCGTTGAGACAAGCAAATATTCAGTTCCTCCCTTTTTCTTTATGATAAAATAAAGCCGAATACGACATCTATTCGAATGATTTGGTTATTGCCAGAATGTGCCTAGTTCTCGTTTTGCAGGTTTCTATACGATTATAATACCAAAGCCATTACACATTGCTTATCAAGTATCTCTCATTTNNCGTTTTGCAGGTTTCTGTATGATTATAATACCAAAGCCATTACACATTGCTTATCAACTATCTCTCATTTCATTCTTAATTGACACTCGCCACCACATTTACCATGATGGAAATAAAAAAGGGACTATCCTTCTTCAAGACAATCCCTTTATAACTTCAATAAGATTTACTTATGCTACATTCAATTATGCACGTATAAACTGTGACAATGTTTTTTCTTCTACAAACAACGATGCAGTATTAATCAATGCAAGATGTGAGTATGCCTGAGGAAAGTTACCCAATCTACGCTTTGTCTCAAAATCGAGATCTTCACTCAACAATCCAACATGATTGACATTTTTGATCAAATTATCGAATATTTCTTTCGCTTCTTCACGTTCACCAATTACATATAGTGCTTCAATGAGACAAAAGGTACATATGGTGAAAGCCGATGTTGGTTTCCCAAAATCATCCTTCGATTTATATCGGTACATCAATCCTTTGTGTAATCAGTTTTCTTTAATAGTTTTGACCGTCTTAATATATCGCTCATCAGTGGCTTCGATAAAGCCATATGTTTGCATTAACAACACCGACGAGTCGAAGTCCAGATTGTCATAGGCCTGAGAGAAACATTGAATTTCTTCTTTCCAACCATTGGTAATTATATCTTGTTTTATTTCTGCTGCTGCTCCATCCCATGCATTTGCATATTTATCTTTTTGAATGAGCGATGCAATTTTTGAAGCCCTATCAATAGCCACCCAACTCATCACCTTAGAGAAAACAAAATGACGAGAAATGGTTCTGAACTCCCAGATACTTTGATCGGGTTTATCCCAATCTCGCAAAACTCTGCGTACAAGATTTTTTACAATTTCCCAAATCTCTTCCACCTCATCAAGCGTACCCGGAAAATAAAAATAATATTGATAGATCACATCAAGCAGATATCCAATTGAGTCGTTTTGTTTTTGATCGTATGCAGCATTGCCCACTCTCACGGGTGCAGAGTTTTCATATCCTGCTAAATGTGAAAGTATTTCTTCTGTAAGCTTTTTCTCACCTCGAATACCATACATAATCTGAAAATCATCATCGCGTGATTTTAGAATCTGTGTAATAAAATCGATAAATCTTTTTGCAGTGTTACCATGCTTCATATATATGAGGGTGTCAATAGTCATAGATGCATCCCTTACCCAACAAAAGCGATAGTCCCAGTTTCGAACCTCACCTATTGACTCAGGCAAACTAGTTGTCAAGGCTGCAAGAACAGAACCAGAATATTGATACGACATCAGTTTAAGAACAAGAATGCTTCGTGTGATCAAATCATTGTGCTCTTTAAACTGACGCGAACGGTTGCTCCAGTTCATCCAATAGACTTTGGTGCGTTCGTAGTTCAAATGAATTCCTTCTAAATCTACCTTTACCAATTTCTGATTGTAGGATAAAAGAAAGAACTGATGGCCAGTCAAAACAAACTCTTCACCGTTTAATACTGTATCAAAATCTACACTTGTGTACAAATATATTTTATCATCCTCGTCCTCTTTGGATATAGTTTTTATATACTCATCAAACTTCAGATGCTCTACCTCTTCCCTTGCATAATCCATGCGGGGTTGATACTCTATTCTCAAGCGCGGAGTGCCACGAATCACGCGCATATAGCGATGAATCTCTGGAGGAAGATACGATTTGTTTTCTGTGGTTGTAAAGTGAGGCATATAATCGAACACTAAAAAAGCTCCCTCTTCCGCTTCATATGTTGTGATGAGTATGTTGGTCTGATCTACATATCTTTGTGATATGGTGTAATCATCTGAAACTTTGAAAGCAAAATGACCTCCCTTATCCTTGTCGAGCAAGCGGGAGAATATAGAGGGTGAGTCGAAATCGGGAAAACAAAACCAATCAATACTTCCTTCTTTCGATACTAATGCTGCACTTCTGCAATTTCCGATAACTCCGTAATTTAAATTCTCCATTTATTTTTTTATTCTTAAAACTCCGTTTAAAACTTCGTAAGCTATAGGACAAGTATAAGCATTTTTTATCGATAATTTATACACTTGATAGAATTTCTTTCTATCAGTATGCGGATATTCTCTACAAGCTTTGGGTCTATTTTCGTAGATAATACAATAATTGTCAGGCATAAGAAATGGGCATGGCATCTTTATGAATACATAGTCGCCATCTTCATCAATTCTCAGATAAGTATCTAACACTTTCGATGGTGACATATTCAATCCTTTTGCCATCTTCCTTATATCATTGTCAGTAATCCTTGGTCCCAGTATTCTGCAACAATTGCCACATTGCAAACAATCAATCTTCTCCGTATAAGTATCGTGTAGTTGGTGAATTTCACAATCCATCTTTTTCAACTGCTTCAAGTTCTTTTTGTGATATTGCTTGAAGTCTGCCTCAGCTTTTGTGGCAAGAGCTTCTAAATTTTCGTAACCATCAATCATCCTCAGTGTTCATTTCTCCTCTCAATGGTATTTGCATTAATTCGCGCACCTCACAGGGTGTTTTCCCCAATCCAAACAAATACATCAGTTTAGCAATTGCAGCTTCTGTAGTCATGTCATATCCGCTTATGATTCCTGCTTTCAAGAGACTTTGACCCGTTTCANNTGCCACCAGTCCAAACAGACATTGCGTCACATTTACTATAACAATATTTCGTTTCACTGCATTTTTCAACTCCGAAATAAACCAATGGTCATTCAATGCATTGCCCGAACCATAGGTCTCAAGCACAACTGCTTTTATATTATCAACGTTGAGTATTGCCGACACTACTTCATGTGAAATACCAGGGAATATCTTAATAACTGCAACACTATCATCTAACGATTCATAAAACAATACCTCTTTTGAAAAGTCAGGTTTCAATATCAAATTCTGATTGTATCGAATATTGACACCCGCCTCGGCCAACGCTGTAAAATTAGCACTTGTGAATGCATTGAAGTTCTCTGCATTTATTTTAGTGGTTCTATTTGCTCGGAATAAGAGATTTTGAAAATAGATACATACCTCGGGGACCACTGGATGGCCATCTGCATCTTTATCGGCAGCAATTTCTAATGCAGTTATCAGGTTTTCTTTTCCATCAGTCCTCAGTTTTCCAATGGGCAATTGCGAGCCAGTAAATATAATTGGTTTGGTGAGGTTGTCAAACATAAAACTAAGAGCCGATGCAGTATAAGACATAGTATCTGTACCATGCAATATAACAAAGCCATCATATTTGTCATAGTTTTTTCTAACCACCTCTACCATTTCTCGCCATTTGACAGGCGAAATCTCTGATGAATCAATCAGGGGCTCAAAAATATAGGTATCCACATGAAAGTTGAGGCGTTTCATCTCGGGCACATTAGAGCGCAGGTGACTAAAATTGAAAGGCTCCAATGCACCGGTTTCTAGATTTTCAATCATACCGATTGTACCTCCGGTGTAAATCAATAAAACATTCGCGTTGAAATCAATCATATTGTTGGTTTTACACAAAAGTAAGATTTTGTAGGCTGATAATAAACTATATTCGCTAAATATTTTATCTATTAAAACCCTTTGTACATAAAGGTTATTGTGCATATTCTTGCTATCGAACTAAACTAGCAATAAATTGTTTAGTTATTATATCAATTAACATCAAAAAGAAGAAAAATGACTACACATTCTATTAAAACAGTATGGAAAGAAAATAACACATTCTCCACAGACATCGACGGACACAACGTTGTTATTGACCTTGGCGAAGATCAAGGTGGACAGAACAATGGGCCTCGACCAAAAAAATTAATGCTTTTAGCGGCGGCTGGTTGCACAGGGCTAGATGTAGTGGAAATGATCAGGAAAATGCGTATCGAATTGAGCCACTTTTACATCAAGATTGATGCAGAGGTAAGCGATGAGCATCCTAAGAAATATGAATCTATGAAACTTATCTATGAATTCAAAGGCGACGACCTTCCTGAAAAGAAAATAGAAAGAGCTGTCAAACTATCGTTCGAGAATTATTGTGGTGTATTGGCAGTGTACAAGTCATGCTTGCCTGTATCGTATGAAGTAAGAATAAACAAAGACTAATTTTTTTGGTTCAATCCAAAAATAACTGACAACATTGTATTATCTTTGCCATCTACATTGGTTATTATCGACAACACACAGATATAGATTTGAACATTAGAAAAACTTATATATATTATGCAAACTATTGAACAATTTGATTTTTCTGGTAAGAAAGCTTTCGTACGCGTTGACTTCAATGTGCCGTTAGATGAACAATTCAACATCACAGACGACACACGCATACGTGCAGCACTGCCTACACTGAAAAAAATTATCAAAGATGGTGGAAGTGCAATCATTGGCACACACCTAGGACGACCAAAAGAAGCAACTGACAAACTTTCACTAAAACACATTTTGCCACACATTTCAAAACTATTGGGTGTGGAAGTGCAATTTGCCAGCGATTGCGTGGGAGAAGAAGCTGAAGCAAAAGCTGCAGCCCTACATCCCGGAGAAGTATTGTTGCTAGAGAATCTTAGATTTCATGCCGAGGAAGAAGGCAAAGCTCGCAATGTAGCAGAAGATGCAACCGACGAGGAGAAGGCGGCAGCCAAGAAAGCAGTAAAAGAATCTCAAAAAGACTTCACTAAAAAACTGGCAACTCTAGCTGATGTGTATGTAAATGATGCCTTTGGCACAGCCCACAGAGCACACGCATCCACGGCTCTCATTGCAGAACACTTTGATGCAGACCACAAGCTATTTGGTTATTTGATGCAGAAAGAGATAAACGCAGTTGAGAAAGTGTTAAAAGACACACAACGCCCTTTCACAGCCATCATGGGTGGATCGAAAGTTTCATCAAAAATAGAAATTATCAACAACCTACTGGACTCGGTAGATAACTTGATTCTCGCTGGAGGTATGACCTATACATTTGCGAAAGCATTTGGTGGCAAAGTTGGCAACTCTATTGTGGAAGACGATAAACTTGACTTAGCGAAAGAATTGGTAGAAAAAGCAAAAGAAAACGGTGTGAATCTATTATTGGGAACCGATGCTAAAATTGCAGACGACTTTAGCAACGATGCCAATACAGATTTTGCACCAGTAAATGAAATACCTGACGGATGGGAAGGTTTGGACATTGGTCCAGAGTCGGAAAAAAGATTTGTTGAGGTTATCAAAAACTCAAAAACAATTCTTTGGAATGGCCCAACTGGCGTTTTCGAGTTCGAAAACTTTGAACATGGTTCGCGCGCAGTTGCTGAAGCCATTGCAGCAGCAACCGAAAAAGGTGCATTCTCTTTGATTGGTGGTGGCGACTCAGTTGCTTGCATCAACAAGTTTGGACTAGCCGACAAAGTATCGTACGTATCAACAGGTGGAGGTGCATTGCTCGAATTTATGGAAGGCAAAGAATTGCCTGGAATAAAAGCAATCAGAGGTTATTAATCGTAAGTAAGCTTTTGCAAACAGCAATATAAAGTTATACTAGTAGATAACTTTCCTACAAATGAAAGTGTCCAGAACAATGTTTTGGGCACTTTTTTTGTGCTTTCAATTGCCAGACTAATATATGCCATGTGAAGCATGAAGCATGGTGGCAAATTGACTATAACAGAAGATGCATTTTGCTTTATATACTTTTAATTTCTAATCTACCACAATCCACAAGAGCGGAAGATATTCAAATTTCATACTCTCGTGACAGAACTTAAGCTGTTTGTCAGCAAATTTGATGCCTTCACTCCAAAACAATAACTCTTTCTCTGCAAACAATATATCTCTGTTGCCACACATTAGTAATATGGCTACAGCTAAAATATCATTCCACATACACAAAAGTGGTTCATTTCAAAATTTGATACCTTCGTGAACTGACAATTCACGCTCTGCAGAGGGATATATACCTAAATCAAATCAATTCATAGCAGTCCCAGCATTTCTGATAAGATTTAATTCTTGAATTAACCCATCATTAACACACTTAGCATAATTCAACTATTATATCGATCCACAATAGTACTAATTGGAATGATTCAACTGTAAAATTGCTCCATACCTGTTAATGCACGCATGATTTAATAGTTGTTTTACGTGACTTTGTTAAAGTTGTAGTGATTCAATCTTTGAAACATATAAGTATACAGAGAGATGGGTTGATTCAATTTGATTGTGATATTTAATTCCTCCGCAAAGTGTCATTGTTTGCTCATTTATGTATCAAATTTACTGTATAAGAGGTTTTCTCTAACGTTTTAAATATCAAATTCTGTGCAGAGCTATATCCTATCATTCTGATTGATATCAATTTATAAGATTAACCATCAAAATGAGTTGAGAAGTATGTTAAATTTGCTGCGAAATTGCTATCTTTTTTCAAAAATATTAGGTATATTTGCAACAATAATAAATTGTAGCACCTTATTTGTTCTAAATCAGTTAACATGCAAAGAAAAACTACCATTAAAATCAAAAAAATAGCTTTCACTAAACTACGTAAGCTAGAGGTTTTCGCATTATACAACCAAGTTGTAGATACCATTAGTAAGTACGATACCAAAGCAATGAAAATAGATGCGACCTGTGAAGCATTGTTGGGAATGCAAGCAAAATCTAATCTTTTAAACGTTTCAGATAAAGACCGTGGCCCAAATCTTCTCACCCCCGTATTGGATAAATTGCATGAACGCCGTTTACAGTTGGCAGGCCTCATCACCAATCAAATAAGAGTGTTAGAAAAAGCCGCTTTTAAAGGTACTGACCATTTAATAAAAATATCAAAAGTGGTGGTGTTAGAACACTTCAACTATTTGAGAGAAAGCAGTCGGATTGATGTAACACAATTAATCATTCAATTTTTTGATGAATTGAATGATAAACCCGAGGTGAAAGAGGCGTTGACTGAGTTAGGTATTCAACCTTTTTTGGATGAGCTACAAGTTACACAAAGAGAATACGAAGTGACGTATAGCGAGAGATTAGGGAAAAACTCTAGGCGACCCAAAGGTAGTACACTACCAGTGCAGAGAGAAATTCAATGTATTTTGAAAATCTTGTTTGAACAAGTTGATTACTATCAGCATGTTTATAAAGAGGTTGATTATTCTGATCTGATTTCCACACTCAACTATGTGATTGCAACTTATACTAAACTGATAAAAACTCGTGATACCCAACGTAAAAATAAGAAGTTGAAGGCCAACGACAAAGCTCAAGCTGCTTTGGTAGAGAATCAGAAAAATGACACAATTGATAAAAATGAACCCTCCACTGTTGCGGACACTACTAAACCTGAACCAACTAAAGATGTGAAGGAAGAGCAGAAGAACAGCCCGCCTGTAAACAAAAGCAATACCAAAGACAAAGGAAAACCCATTACTGGTCTTTTAGACATTCTGAAGAAGCCAGATATTGGGAGAGGGAACAATAGTAGTGACGAGAGTTTACCCCCAACGAGTGGGGATTGACCCTCACCCACCATCATTTTCATCTTTTTCCACGACTACATTTCCTATCTCACTGATTTTTTTGTAATTTTGGAGAGTTTTTTTGGAAGGTATTCCAATGAAACGACACCAACAATTACTATTGCAATAAAAAACAGACTCATATAATGAATATTTCATACAACTGGCTCAAAGATTATCTCGATTTCGATCTATCGCCTCAAGCTACTGCTGACGCACTTACATCCATTGGTTTGGAAACCGAAGGATTGAACGAAATTCAAACCATCAAAGGAGGTTTGGAAGGATTGGTGATTGGCGAAGTGCTAACTTGCGTGTCCCACCCCAACTCTGACCACTTGCACTTGACAACCGTAAACATTGGCCAAGGCGCCCCCCTCAACATTGTTTGTGGTGCGCCCAACGTTGCCGCTGGGCAAAAGGTGGTAGTAGCGACTGTAGGGGCAACCCTGTATATGGGCGATGAAGAATTGAAGATTAAGCGCTCCAAAATTAGGGGCGAAGAGTCGCTGGGTATGATTTGTTCGGAAAACGAAATTGGTGTGGGCACTTCGCAAGCAGGAATTATTGTTAGACCCAACGATGCACAACCAGGAATGCTTGCCAAGGAATACTACAATGTGAAAAGCGACTATGTGTTGGAAGTGGATATTACCCCCAATCGTGTGGACGCTACCTCACACTTTGGTGTGGCACGAGACCTTGCGGCCTATTTGGAGCAAGCTGGTATGCCTTACAAACTGAACAAACCTTCGGTTGAAAGTTTTAAAATTGAGACAAAAGAAGGAGGTATTGATGTGGAAGTGGAAAACACAGAGGCATGCCCTCGTTACTCTGGTCTCACCATTCGCAATGTAAAAGTGGAGGAGAGCCCGGATTGGTTGAAAAACAGACTTCTTCCCATAGGTATTCGCCCAATCAATAATGTAGTAGATATTACCAACTTTGTGTTGCACGAATTGGGACAACCGCTGCATGCCTTTGATGTAAAGCAGATAAAAGGAAATAAAGTAGTAGTGCGAACAGTGGAAAATGACACTTTATTCACTACACTAGACGAACAGGAGCGCAAGCTACACGAAAGAGATTTGATGATTTGCAATGCAGAAGAAGGAATGTGTATTGCAGGTGTATTTGGCGGCATGGAGTCGGGTGTAACAGACAATACAACAGATGTGTTCCTAGAATCGGCCTACTTCCACCCAACATGGGTACGGAAAACTGCTCGCAGACACATGCTCAATACCGACTCATCGTTCCGATTTGAAAGAGGGCTCGACCCCAACAACACACTCTATGCTCTAAAACGTGCAGCATTGTTGATACAAGAAATTGCTGGAGGCACTATAGAAGGAGCCGTTCGCGATATCTATCCAGTGGAAATACCTCAACCCAAAGTGGAATTATGCTTACAGAAAGTAAACTCTCTCATTGGTAAAGAGATTTCGAAAGATACCATCAAGAGTATTCTCAATAGCCTTGATATCGTAGTGAACAGCGAAACAGAAGAGGTTCTACACCTTAGCATTCCCACCTATAGGTAGGACGTGTTGCGCGATGTGGATGTGATTGAAGAGATATTGCGCATCTATGGATACAATAATATAGAGATAAGTGATGCATTAAAGTCTAACTTGTCTAACGAGTCGGACACAGACCGTAAGCATGCATTGCAAACACTCATCTCAGAACAGTTGACAGCACACGGCTTCAATGAAATAATGAATAACTCTCTCACACCAAAAGCTTACTACACAGACTCCGAAGTTTATCCTGCGAATAACAATGTAAATTTGCTGAACCCATTGAGTGGCGACTTGAATGTGATGCGCCAAACATTGCTCTATGGCGGTCTGGAAAACATTATTCACAATGCGAATCGCAAACATGCCGACTTGAACCTGTATGAATTTGGCAATTGCTACTCTTTTGATGCAGACAAGACCAATCCTGATAATCCCATCGCACAATATACGGAAGAAACTCACTTGGGTATTTGGCTTAGTGGCAAACGCAACTCTAAAAACTGGGCTGTAGCAGAAACACAAAGCTCTGCTTATGAATTGAAAGCACATGTTGAAAACATACTTCTGAGACTGGGCTTGAATGATGACAAGCAATTGGTTCACGAACAGTTTTCCAATGAGCTATTTGCATCGGGCATGAGCATAGGCACACGACGAGTACCGCTTGTGAAATGGGGTGTTGTTCACCAACAGGTATTAAAGGGATTTGACATCGATACCGATGTTTATTTTGCAGAGTTCAATTGGGATGCTTTGATGAAAGTGA
>DENY01000271.1:0-410 GCA_002359825.1 Bacteroidales bacterium UBA2632 | reverse complement strand
AGTGAATTTTATATTGCAGGATTACGAAAAGACACTAGATGACAAACGCATCGACAAAATTATGGGCAAGATTCAACACAACTTACAAAAAGAATTAGGTGCTCAGCTACGTTAGTAGGAAGCATCACAAATAGTTAATAAAGCAGAGAAACAACAACATTAAATAATCGACCGCTTATCACTACGCATATTCAGATATGGAATAGCGCACACAATGCAGGTTCATATAAATAATTATGGGAAGAGCATTTGAATATCGAAAAGCTAGAAAAATGAAACGTTGGGGCAACATGGCCCGCGTGTTCACTAAATTGGGAAAAGAAATAACTATTGCCACAAGAGATGGTGGCCCCGACCCTGAAACAAATCCTCGTTTGCGTGTGCTCATACAACAGTCTAAGAAGGAGAAC
>DENY01000104.1:2079-7852 GCA_002359825.1 Bacteroidales bacterium UBA2632 | reverse complement strand
GATGGCTATTTTCATAATTTAATTATTTTTAAAACCCTAAATATTTTGTTGCCAATGATTTATTTATTGCACGCGTTCCGGATATAACAACAATGGAAATTAGTGCAGTTACAGTTATCAAAAACATCTGTTCAATCAAATAGCTTGAAAAAACAATTTCATTTGCTACTCTTCTTACAATATAAGTCAATATATACATATGAATTAAATATATCCCAAAGCTTATTCTACCTATATAAGCCATAAATCTCCAAAGTATGTTCCTTTTTTTTGGTTCATACTCAAGTGAAAACAATAATAATATAACAGCGAATGAATATATAAATGCCCCTATCTTTATACCAAGACCTTGAAATGAATCTGTGAAATTGAATATATAATGAGTCTCTCCAATCGACACAAACAATCCGATTAAAACAAATACTAACAATATCTTTTTAGATGTCAATATTTTATTCCGACCTAAGTATAATCCTAACACAAAGAACATCAACCATACAGGAAATGATCCTGCATATAAAATTAAAGGTATACTAATCAATTTCATCTTGCTGAAGTAAAAGAAAACAGCTAAAGAGATAAAACTAATTAATATAGATAGAACTAGTCCCTTTTTATTGGCTAATCTTTTTAATAAGGGTAAAAGCAAATAATATTGCATTATCAAGGCTATAAAATAATATACTGAAAATCCGCCTATCAAGAATAATATCAGACTATTTGTGATATTTGCATCTTTGAAAAATAAATTCAATGCCAAAAGTGGAAGTGACCAAACTAACATTGGTATATAAACTCTTGGTATTTGTTTACTTAAAAAGCTGGTATAACTATCTTTATCATGAACTGATTTTTCAGAAAGAAAATATCCAGATATTGCTAAAAACAACGGTACAGCAAATCCAACAATTTGACGCCATATAACAGCCAAATTGAATGACATTATATTAGTAGTGTACAGATCTTCTATATTACCAGTGGTATGTATAGCAATGACTGCCATGATCGCCCCCCCCCTTAAAATATCATAATATTCTACTCTTTCTTTCATTTACTTAACCTTCTCTCAATCGCTCTCCGATAATGATACACCTTCGTTGCCAATTTCAACTGTTTTAAATACTTTTTCATTTCGTCATCAAAATATTTGGCATCTGGGTTTTCCTTCCACACCTCCAAACTTTTTTGGCGAACCATCATGCGTAGTTTTTGAACTACCTTAAAATCAATTGTCACTTTTGCATTGCCAAATCTTTTAGGAGGTACGGGTTGTTTTTTTTTATTCTTACTGAAAGACCTGTATGGCGATGGTTGAAGCTACCTTGTTGTGATGCTAAGAATCTTTCTAAAGGAAGTGTCTCTATAGTCAATTCACCATTTTCGTTTCCATCTTGTATTAGCTTGTCAGCAATAGTAGAACGAGTTACAATAACATTGGTTCCTTTCCCATCTTTATTATAGGGTGGCAACCAAGCATCGCCAAGCGATATATCTGCCAACTCTGTGGTTACGTCATCACAAAAATCACACGCATTGGCTTTAAATAGTCCTGTACCCCACATATCACCAACTGTACGCATTTTTATGGTTTTCTTCTCATTTATAGATTTATCAATACACCCAAATGAATAATCACCAGCGGTGCTTTCGTAATCTTTTATTCTAAATTGTGGTGTTTGCATATTTTGCTTTTCAATGCCAGCTTTACTTGCAAGATATTCTGCAAATGATTTACTTTTCACTCCGCCACAAATAATACCTACTAAGAAAGGAATTTTAGCTTTTAACGTAAGCTCTTTATACTGTGCCAATCTAACAGCTTTAATAAAACATGCCACACCTACTATTGCTATTCGTCCGTCAAGAGATTTTATCTTAGACATCACTTCAGAAAGAGTTACTGGGAAATATCTCGTTTTAGAAGCTTGCAGCAATTCTTCTTTTGAACTACTAACAGCATATTCGTAATGAGAACCTGGTTTTGTAGATTCTTTTACCGAGAACACATAATCTACTATACCATTGGACAGTAATTTCGTAAAAATATAAGTGCCAATACCACCAGAGGAAGAAGTTAGGCGAAATTCATTTGAGTGGCCTGCATAGATTGCATTGTATTTCCCAATTTGCGGATGATGTGATGGTGCAGTAGTTAAGTAAATATCTCCTAGCTCATTTTCGGTACTTACTTCTTTTTCTGGAAAAGGGTTAAAAGGACATACTTGCAAGCAATCTCCATTTGAGTCACAAGTACCTGAAAGTGTTGGAATTAAAAACCCATACTCGTTCCACTCCATCTTAAGAGCTTTTGAGGGGCATGCATAAACACATAGACAACAGCCAATGCAGAGATCGTTGTTTACGACGGTATCTAATACTTTAGGTATATTCATCAAGATTTAATTTTACTGATAAGTTGTTTCACTTTGCAATTCATAAACTGTTTTTCTGATTTATTCAGACCAAGATAATATATTGTAGTTAAAACAGATATAACAGAGATAGCTCCTGTAAATAATAATCTTACAAAGTTACCCTCTAATGTATAATAAATCAAGAAAGGGGGAATAAATGCAATTAATACTACAGGAATGATCCTAAATACAACAGCATTCATGTATTCCATTATTTTCATATTCACCAAAGGATTAATTATCTTCAAACGTGCATACAAAGCCAAAATTGAAATACATATACTTACATAAATTGTTATTTGTGGATCAAATCCAAGTTTCAAAAATAAGTATGATATGGGTAAGTTCAAAATTAACAGCCCACCTACAACACTTTGATACAGTTTTATTCTGCCTGAAGCTTGAGCTGCAGTCATTAAAGGACCCGATATACTATCAATTAGTATATTTACAATTATCAATCTAGTAAATATAACTGTATATTCAGGCACTGTCTTTAGCCATAGGCGAAGTATTATTTCAGTTTCAAGAAAAATTGGCAACGACATAATAANNTAAAAATTAGTTGATGCATCTGCTTCATGTTATCAGAAGCATACAATTTAATAATTTGAGGATTCATTGCCATCTGGAAATTACCTACAAATTGATTAACTGCTCCATTCACTTGATAGGCAATACCTCGGGCAGCATTTACAACGGGTCCGAAAAAAATATTCAATAAAATATTTACACCTTGTCCCATAATAACACTTGCTGCATTTCCCCAAAGATTCCAACCCGCATAACTCATTAAAGTTCTAAATAGGGGTTTATCCCAAAAGAATCTAAATTTGCTCTCTTTGAACTTATATTTACAATACACACCATATATAAGACGGATAATTAATGAAACACTAAATACCAATACAGCATATAGTTTCAATTTGTCGAAACCAAACCATTGCAACATAAATACAATGAGCAACTTTAGACTCACTTCTGCAATACTTACCCAAGCGAATACATTCATGCGCTCGTGGGCAATAATTATTGCATTGTAGGGTACACTTACAATACTTACCATCATGGAGAGTATCGAAAACTGATATACCCATTGTGCTGCATTCATTCTATCGGCTGGAATGGTTAATTGTGTATTTACAAACCAAAGACCTATAGTTTCCGCTAAGATTAAAATTANNTTCGAAAGAAAGGAATCGCTGTGTGGCAGATGCCATGGCACTATTCAAAAAAGCAAACATTGTGACGAATCCGCCGACTACATTGTAGATACCAAAATCTTCAACTCCCAGTGTATTCAACACAATACGCGATGTATATAAAGTAATTGCCATTGTTAGCAACATCCTTATATAGAGGAGCATTGTATTTCTGGCGATGCGTTTGTTTGAGCTTGAAGAGGTTTCCATTTAGTTGATAATACGGTTCTCGCTGATAGCTTAATTAATTGATAGTTGATAGTTGACAGTTGATAATTATGTTTATTCTAACATTAGTAGTTGTCATCGATATTCACTTGTTTATTATATTAAGATAAGTAGCTTGTGAAATTCTACACAATTAATAATAATTGAATTACAGCTACTTTCTTCTTGTTTTTTCTTGTTAAAATACTAATGGATAACTGTCAATAGATAATTGCAGTTTGAATTTAACTAGTCACTATCAACTATCCACTATCCACTGTCAACTATCAACTGTCCACTATCAATTGTCAACTATCAATTGTCAACTATTTTTCTTGCTTGTTTTTACTATTGATATAAGCATTTTCAATACCTCCACACAATCAGCATGAATGGAGTTGAAACTTGATTCATCTATATATTCGCTGTCTTTTAAAAGCATTAGCCAATATGTTGTTTCATTAGCTTCCTTTAAAGCGATGTTCATTTTATGAATGAAATCGGGTCTAGATTGTGCATGTTCAGCCTCTTTTATCAATGCACCAATAGCAGTTCCACTTCTAAGAATCTGTTTTGACAAGACATATTCTTTCTTCTCGCCAATCAGAAACTTATAGAGCTTTATAATCCTCAATGCAAAAGCATAAGACTTCGGTGCTACCCTATTATCATCTTTTCTATCCATACAATAATTATTTAGCTATCAACTATCAACTATCAACTAATGACTACAGTTTATAAACACTATCTGATGATTCCTCAATCATATTTCTCATATCCACAATCAACCTCGCATGCTTCTGCACAAACCCCATATCAAACACCTTATGATTAGTAGTAAGTACTACACAATCGGCAGCAGCCAATGCTTCGGCACTGAGTTCTGTTGATTGATAGGTACGCCCTTCGTGCGTAGTTGCTTTTGCAATAAAAGGATCGTGGTACTGCACATTGCCACCTTTGTGGGCAACAATGTCGATGATTTCAAGAGCGGGCGATTCGCGTTCGTCGTTGATATTGGGTTTGTAAGCCACTCCCATAAAGAGAATGGTGCTACCATTGACTGCTTTTTTGTGACGATTGAGCGCAGTGGCTATCTTGATATACATATAATGAGGCATGCGCATATTGATATGGCCTGCTGTATGTATCATACTGAGGTCGAAATCGTATTGCTTGGCAATGTATTCGAGATAGAAGGGGTCGAGCGGAATGCAGTGTCCGCCAATGCCAGGACCGGGATAGAAAGCTTGAAAGCCGAATGGTTTGGTTTTGGCTGCTTCTATTACCTCCCATATATTAATGTCCATTTTGCCTGATAGCAGAGCTAATTCATTTATCAAGCTAATATTGATTAAGCGATAGGTATTCTCCAGAATTTTCACCATTTCGGCAACCCGTGGCGAACTTACCAAATGTAAGCTTTGAATAGCTTTCTCATAAATGGCTTTTCCTATTATTAAACCATCCTCTGAAATAGCTCCCATTACTTTAGGAGTATTATTGGTCTTAAATATTTCGTTACCTGGATCAACACGCTCAGGAGAATAGGCTAACCAAAAATCTTTACCACTTTCAAGATTTGATTCTCGTTCTATTATCGGTAACATGAAATTTTCTGTCGTCGTAGGATAAGTTGTACTTTCCAAACTAATGAACGTCCCTGCTTTCATATTCTGCCCAATTTCGATACAAGCACTTTCTATGTAGCTCATATCAGGCTTTTTGAAAACATCTAAAGGAGTTGGCACGCATATGATTAGTGCATCACACTCTTTAATGCGAGAAAAATCGGTAGTTGCTACTAAAGTAGAGCTATTTACAACCCCTTGAAGTTCTTCCACAGTAATATCAGAGATATAGTTTTCTCCTTTATTAATCATTTCAACTTTCTCAGCATTCTTATCGAACCCGATAACAGAGACTCCTTCTTTTGCAAAAGTAACAGCC
>DENY01000104.1:697-2054 GCA_002359825.1 Bacteroidales bacterium UBA2632 | reverse complement strand
AAGCGACTTTAGATAATAATTGTTCTTTATAATTCATTGTTTAAATAGTTTAGAGTTTGGAGTAATAAGTATTGAGCAATATACATTTGTTTGTAAAATTACACCTTAATATAAAGGGAATAGTTTTGAGTTGAGAGTAAGGAGTTTTGAGTGAATGAATATTTGTTTGTAAAAGTACTCTTTATTGGAGGTTTATTGAAAAAGCATAGATAAGATATTAACTAAATCTGTCTTTTAATGTAATTAACCACTACATATATAGGTAATAGCTTTATATGTTCTGGAGCGATTGGGCGAAACTTTCTCGATCTTTTTAAAAGCTTTTTATAGTAAAACCACATCCAACGCAACCTCTCTTTAGGTTTTTGCTTGCCTGGTCGATGAAAACCAAAATTGCCGCCTTGCAATATATCTGTAATAACCCAATCGGCATGTTCGTTATCGGGTATCATCTCGAATGGAAAAATGCTTTCTGAAGCACCAAGATTTTTTACAGCAGCACGAGCAAACACCTGCATGGGATAAAGTCGAGCATAGGAATTGGGTAGTGCAGTAAATGAAACTGTTTCAATTTCGTCTCTATATTTAGATAGAAACAGCAACCAATCACTGAACTGGCGAAACCCTA
Organism: Bacteroidales bacterium UBA2632; assembly: GCA_002359825.1. Taxonomy (GTDB): domain Bacteria; phylum Bacteroidota; class Bacteroidia; order Bacteroidales; family Dysgonomonadaceae; genus UBA2632. The sequence goes on along the minus strand of DENY01000104.1, from coordinate 1,426 downwards.
CACCTTCATGCACAAAGTGGAGAAACATATGGTGAAAAATATAAAGGGCGTTCATCTCTATTGGCAACTGTTGCACCGTTAGGCCATCAATCTTAACAGTGGCAAATTCGTTGTTCTCAACCAAATCCTGTTCCCACTTTTTAAAGAGATTATCATATTTATTATTATCGAAATAAATGATACTGTTGTGATTTTCAATACAGATACCATCTTTGATAAACTGGTTATGTGTACGACTACCATACTTAATATCGAATCCTTTAGCTTTGAAATATTCCGTAGCTCTCTCAAAATCTCCTTTTCGATATAACCATAAATCAATATCCCCTGCATTCCGTAGCAGTGGCGAAGGATAATTGACACCCACGCCCAATCCTTTCAATAGACAAAATGGGAAACTCGCTTCTTGATACTCTTGAGACAGATCCTTCAACACCTGAATCATTTTCCGATTCAATGCGTCGGTCTGTTGTATCATTGCCATAAATTGGAGCCGCAACTTCATCGGAGGTAAACTCTCCTTGGGAAGCGACAATGCTTTATCCGCTATCAGTGCACTCACGGTTTGTCGCCTGGCCATATCAACAATTTCATCCCATGTCTCTACGGCTAGTCCTTTGAACAATTTGCTGTCGGCTGGTTTGTTCCAGATGGAGGTGGAGAGGAGGTGGAGGAATAGGGTGTTGGAGGTGGAAGTCATACTTTATTTAATACGAATTTGTACGAATT
>DENY01000104.1:215-690 GCA_002359825.1 Bacteroidales bacterium UBA2632 | reverse complement strand
TATACACCAAACGAGGTGCACCAAAAGCAGCTAATATTCCTAGTTTAAACTTAGTTGCCATCAGGTAGTTCATTAACTGATCTTCATCGGCTCTTGTAATAAAAGGTGTATTCTTCAGCTCCACTACAATAGAATTATAACAAACGAAATCGGCACGGAAAAACTTTTTCAGCTTAACATCTCCATAATATGTTTCAAGCTTTTTCTCACGCTCATAAGGTATGCCCAAACTATCAAACTCAATACTTAGTGCTTCTGCATAAACCGATTCGAGAAAACCTCTGCCTAATTTGTTGTGGACATTGAATAAAGCACCTGTTATCTTATATGATTCTTCTTTAAAGATAATTTCAGGGCGACTCGCATTCGTTTTATTAGTTTCCATTCGTATTATTAGTGAAGTCTTTCAAATACCGTACCCAGTAACATTATAAAGCATATCCTCATAGCCGTATACTCACTCAATTACCACCCA
>DENY01000104.1:0-157 GCA_002359825.1 Bacteroidales bacterium UBA2632 | reverse complement strand
CCACCCAGACACACTTCGTGACTACCTGTCACATTTCACCTGTGAGGCAGTCTCTATTTTTTGAACGTCCAAAATTACAATAAAGACGCTCACTATCCTACTTTTTAATGAAATAAATATTTAAAGGAAGTTGGAAACAAGAGACAGGAGACAGGAG
>DENY01000119.1:1676-3220 GCA_002359825.1 Bacteroidales bacterium UBA2632 | reverse complement strand
TATTCTTATCCGAATGTTGTTTATCTTAAAATAAGAACCTATTTTTACATTATTAAACATAGCAACAAAAATTTCACTCTTTCTGTAACCTTTCTCCTCTACATATTGTCAAACAAGAAATAAAATACACAATCAACAACTTTATGAAGCACTTTACACTCTCTTTAGCATTCATTCTCTCCCTTTCATTTTCCATTCAAGCACAATTGAAAGGAACCCTCATCGATCAAGACCAACAACCAATAGAGTTTGCCAATGTAGCTCTCTACTCTTTGCCCGATTCGGTAATGATAACAGGAACGGTGAGCGATGAAAAAGGAAACTTCTCTTTGTATGGAAATGGCACAGACGATGCATTTCTCAAAGTCTCATTTATTGGCTACGAAACACAGATTGTTTCTGCAATGAAGGATCAAACTATTGTGATGAAAGCAGAATCATTTACATTGGGCGAAGTGGTGATTAAAGGGGATTTACCCAAAATACGGTTGAGAAACGATGCTTTGGTTACTACTGTGCAAAACTCGGTGTTGAGCAAAGCGGGAACAGCCAATGATGTGCTAAAAAGACTTCCCTCCATTNNAGTTTTCTGTTTTTGGAAAAGGACAAGCCAAAATATATATCAATAACCGCGAAATGCGCGATGTGTCGGAGTTGGACATTCTTAATTCGGCAGATATAAAAGAGGTGGAGATTGTAAACAATCCTGGAGCACGGTATGATGCATCGGTGAAGGCAGTTATTCGGATTTACACTTTGCGCAAAGTGGGTGATGGGTTCAGTTTCGATGTGCGTTCGAGTTATTTTCAATCTCAGAACACCGATTTGACCGAACAACTCAATGTGAATTACCGCCAAAATGGTTGGGATATATTCGGAACATTCACTTACAATCGGAATGCGTCAATCCAAGATAGCAAAATGACCCAGAACACGTATGTTGACACCCTTTGGATACAAGAGAATGATATGTATTCAGATCGTTAATCGCATACTCTCACAGGGATTGCAGGAATGAATTACGAAATTTCCGCCAAACAATATATAGGAATGAAATATACGCACACAGCATTTCCAAGCTTTAACTCGCTAACTGAACTCAATAGTACAGTGCTTGCGGATGGAGTTTTCTATGACAAATGGAATAGTGTAGAGAAATCGAAAACCAGTCATAGGCCTGCACATCGCTTAAATGCATATTACAATGGAAACTTTGGCGATTTAAAACTCGATTTGAATACCGATTTTTATAAAGGAACAGCTATCTCAAAATCTTTTGTTACAGAAACAAGTCAGGAGTATGATAACCGTGAAGTAAATTCTGAAAGTCGTGTGGATAATCAACTTTTAGCAGCAAAGTTGTTGCTTTCTCATCCTCTTTTTGGAGGAGAGTTGTCGGCAGGAAGTGAGTTTACTGACACAGACCGCAAAGATGAATATAGTAACAATCAACATTTTGTTCCTTCGTCAAACACCAGAATCAAGGAACGAAACAATAGCTTCTTTGTGGAATATTCACGTACCTCCCCCATTGGTCAGTTTAG
>DENY01000119.1:1376-1658 GCA_002359825.1 Bacteroidales bacterium UBA2632 | reverse complement strand
AGATTATTACGATAACGAAGTAAAAGCTGAGGAGCAAAGTAGGCGATACGATGAATGGTTTCCCAACTTCTCCTATTCCACTCAATTGAAAGATGTGTATTTGCAACTAAGCTATACAGCAAAAACTAAACGCCCAACCTACCGCCAACTAAGCAGCAATGTCTTTTATGGTAATCGTTTTACGTTGCAAACAGGCAATCCGTTTCTGAAACCTTCAACTATTCACGACGTAACGTTGGTTGGCGTGTGGAAATTTCTACAACTGATGGCGAGTTACAAAAA
>DENY01000119.1:876-1299 GCA_002359825.1 Bacteroidales bacterium UBA2632 | reverse complement strand
GATCGCAATTTGGAGAAACTACCTAGCTTTTCAGCATTCTTTACAGCATCACCCACTTTTGGCATTTGGTCGCCACAAGCAAGCGTGGGTTTCATCCAGCAAAAATTGACCATTACAACCAATAACATCCCCATTGTTTTGAAAAAACCAATGCCCATAGCCTCGTTCAACAATTCTTTTTCGTTACCAATGAATGTTCTATTGTCACTCGACTTGAGTTTTCAAGGCAAAGGGAATTATCAGAATGTTTATTTAAGCGAAAATATATCTGTTGTGAATATTGGCCTCACAAAGTCTTTCCTCAATGATCAACTGCAAGTGTCGCTAAAAGGACACGACCTTTTTAGGGGGCAGAAAGATGCAAACCTACTTTACAACCATCAAATGGATTTGTATCAACTCAATCAATATGATAGTCGTGAA
>DENY01000119.1:0-783 GCA_002359825.1 Bacteroidales bacterium UBA2632 | reverse complement strand
AAACCGTGTGTTGCAAAGCAAAAATGACTAATAAACTCTTTCTCTAAAACGACACATTCAGCAAATTAGAGACAGCAATCTTGCGCCCATTCCGGGCTTAACTAACAGATTACTACACGACGTGGGGCGATGCCCCACCCTATTATCTTACGCTCTTTCAGCGCTAACCTGTTTTCAAAAAACAGACCTATTATAATGATATCACACATCTTTAAGAAACCAACTGATAGGGCAAAGCCCTAAAAGACAATAGCACTGGGCATCGCCCAGTGTTGGGGTGATATGTTGAATTGAAGCTCTGAAAGAGCGCAAGATATTACTAGTAATATAGTGAAACTATAAAAATAAGATAACCGAAAATTACACCACACCCCCTCATTTCAATATTATTTAGATTTATTGCGTTAAATACGCCCTATATAATGCAAAATGTTTTGGTGATCTAAAATAATGTAGTACTTTTGTACCACTTAAGAGAGAAAAAGGAAGGTAGTTAATGAACACCTGTTCATTTTTTTACTATTGTAATTGAGATTTGTAACAACAGTAAAACAAGTAAACCCAAAAGAGAAGGAAGCAACAACAAAACAATTATTTGTAAACATACAACTCGTAACAGCTACGACCAATGAACAATATGGTGTATGTAGAGGTTATATAGTTAACAATACTGTTAGACGACGGGCAATAAAAAAGCCCCGATAACAGGCACCGGGGCTAATGTGCATTTCAGCACTTCAAAAATTAAGCTTCATTAGAGACAATAGGCAGTCGCGTTTGTTT
>DENY01000070.1:4889-5103 GCA_002359825.1 Bacteroidales bacterium UBA2632 | reverse complement strand
TCTGCACCAGAGATGGAGGCATTCTTTTTCACCACATTCCCAAACAACCCAGCTGTAGCCAATGAACGCAAAATCCGTTTCTCGGTAAAACCACGTGTTGTTTCGAGATGATATAAAACCGCAGGAATCGCACCACACGAACCACATGTAGGAGCCGTTACTATCAAACCACCGTCAGCATTTTCTTCTGAAACAGCCAAGGCATAAGAAAAAA
>DENY01000070.1:0-4865 GCA_002359825.1 Bacteroidales bacterium UBA2632 | reverse complement strand
TTAGCTTTTATGTTATAGGAAGCAGCTTTTCGGGCCAAAGCTAAAGGTCCAGGCAAAACTCCTTCGTTTTCTAATCCTCTCTCTACCGCAGCTCTCATCACTTTCCATACTTCTCGTAGATAGTCCCATATCTCTACACCTTCGCACTCTTCCACATATTCCCAGTAATATTTTCCTGTTGCTTCACACCAATTTAGAATCTCATCTATAGAGTTCATGTCATAGATTTCTCTGTCATCATTTTCTGAAAGACCTATTATATTCACACCATCAGAGAGTGCTCCTCCACCAACACTATATACTGTCCAGCGTTCAGTTGCTTTATTTTCTTCATTCAAACTCTCAAATTTCATCGCATTTGGATGGAAGGGAAGGAATGTCTTTGGCAACCACTCAATTTCTGTTGGAGCATGCGGCTCTAATATTTCAAGTATTGCTACATCAGTCAAGTGACCTTTGCCAGTGGCTGCGAGACTGCCGTATAGTGTAACACGAAACGAATGACTATGTGGATTCTTTTCCAAAAATAGCTCTGCGGCGTGTTTAGGTCCCATAGTGTGGCTGCTTGATGGACCTTTGCCAATTCGGAATAATTCTTTTAGTGATTTCATTTTGTAACAATAGTTTATAGGTGTAATTGCTTAGCGCAAAGTTAATGAATAAAATTTACAAATTGCAATTTCATTTATCTCCGTCCTGCATGTTAGAAAACACAAGAAATTGTTTGTAGTCACGAGATAAATGGTTACATTCGTTTTGTCTATTATCTGCTTAACAATCGATATATAATAAACAAGCCAAGCTGTGGGTTGTTATTATAAATAGATCATAGAGTACTTATTTATTAAACAATTACAGACATGAAAATATTTGGAAAATCAGATGCTGAAATTATCAGCGAAGCAAGAATAATGATAGATGCATTAAATAGAATTGGAAGTGCCTCAGAAGATTATCCTATGGGGTTGGGCAGTACTTTTGTAGATGAGTTTACTGCATCGCGAGAAAAAGTAGTTGCATTAATCACAGAAAGAGAAAAATTGAATGCAGAGTTAACAGCCAAGACTATACAATTGGATGATGAAATGAAAAAAATGAAAAAACTTCATTCTGAAGCAAAGGAAAGGGTGAAACTCGATGTTCCGCAAGAGCAGTGGGAGCAATTCGGGATAGACGATAAAAAATAAGCTTGAATGAATCATGTAATTTGATTTATATTTTTAAAAAGTACATTATGAATAAACTTATATCATGTGTCCCAAACTTTAGTGAAGGACGCAATACAGAGATAATAGATAAAATTGTAGAGTCATTTAGAAATAAAGATAAGGTGAAACTATTGGATTATGATTTCGACTATGATCATAATCGCCTTATTGTAACCGCAATGGGTGCCCCCACTGAATTGAAAGCCGCAGTGACAGAAGCCATTGGCAAAGCAGTCGAATTGATAGATATGCCAAGACACGTAGGTCAACATCCACGAATGGGTGCAGTGGACGTAGTCCCTTTTGTGCCCATCAAAAATGTTACGATGGAAGAAGCAGTTGCTATATCAAAAGAAGTGGCACTGGAAGTATCTGAAAAATATGGCTTGCCTGTTTTCTTATATGAGAAATCAGCTTCTGCAAAGCATCGCGAAAATTTAGCCGCAGTGCGAAAAGGAGAATATGAAGGAATGGCCGAAAAAATGAAACTACCTGATTGGCTACCCGAATTTGGACCTGCACAACCACATCCAACTGCTGGTTGCGTTGCCATTGGCGCTCGTATGCCTTTAGTTGCCTACAATGTTAATCTTAATACACCTAATTTGAATCTTGCTTCAGCTATAGCAAGCAAAGTGCGAAATATAGGTGGCGGCCTTCGCTATTGCAAAGCCATGGGTGTTGAACTAAAAGAGAGAAATATAACACAAGTGTCGATGAATCTTACTGATTTTACCCGTACCTCAATTTATCAAGCACATGAAATGGTGAGTGTTGAAGCAAAACGTTATGGAGTAAGCATAATTGGGGCAGAATTAATTGGATTAGTTCCCTTGCAAGCCATCACTGATACGGTTGAATATTACTTAGGACTTGAAAACTTTTCAATCAATCAGGTGTTGGAAACGAATTTAATGGAGTAAATTTGTTTCAAAAACAATTTGAATGGAAACTTTTAAGATAGTTGAAATAATCGCTGTAGTATTTGGGGTGCTGAGTGTATGGTATGCTCGCAAAGAGAATATCTTGGTATTCCCCTTTGGGATAATAAATGTTTTGATTTACATTTATATATGTATAGCCACACAACTCTACGCTAATGCAGGTATCAATGTAGTTTATTTTCTGACTAATGTTTATGGGTGGTACAACTGGTCGCGCACAAATGATGAGCAAGGCGCATTGCAAATTTCTCGAAATACTAAAATACAGAATATTCTATGGGTTTCGGCCGCAATTGTTCTCTATGTAATTATTGTTTTGATATTACGCACAGCTAATCAAGACGATCCCGTCTATTTAAATTCAATACTTCCTTGGATCGACGGAATGAATGCTTCGTTTTTCTTGTGCGCTACAGTATTGATGACAATAAAGAAGATAGAGAATTGGTGGTTTTGGATTGCCGGTAACATTAGCTCTATACCAGTTTATTTTTCACAAGGTCTCTATTTTACAAGCTTGCAATATGCCATCTTTTTGGTGATTGCTATTATGGGCTTAAGAGAGTGGAATAAGAAATGGGCGGAGGTAAAGTTGAAAGATGTTGTGAGATATGAGTGACCGTGATGTGGGTGTGTTAATCTAGAATTGTTTGAGTACAAGAAAACCGTTTGTTTCTTGAACTTTATGTTAATGGCAAATTGATAACAATTCATCTTCTTTACTTTCTGAAATAAAATAAAATACTATTTTTGCGGTTGAAATTTATACAAACGTGTGCAATTATTGTATATTTGTGCGATTTTAAAATTGAAACAGACAATTAACAGAAAAACTCACATATAGTATTTAATTAAAAAAATGGTAGAACAGATTCAAAAATCTTTGAGAGATTCAAAAACGGCAAGGTGGGCCGCACTTCTTATTGTTTCAATCACAATGATGTTTGGTTATTTCTTGACGGACATTATGGCGCCGCTCAAAGGCCTACTGGAAGGACAAATAGGCTGGTCGAGCAATGAATTCGGTACGTTTAATAGTGCTTACGGCTGGTTCAATGTATTCTTTTTTATGCTTATTATTGGAGGTATTATCCTCGATAAGATTGGAGTAAGGCTCACTGGACTTATGGCTACAATAGTGATGGTTGGAGGTGCTGCTATGAAATATTGGGCTGTTTCAACAAGTTCACTTGACGGACAAACAATATTAGGTGTCAATTCTCAAGTGATGGTTGCAAGTATTGGTTTTGCAATCTTTGCTGTAGGTATCGAAGTTGCAGGTATAACTGTTTCTAAGATTATATTCAAATGGTTTAAAGGAAAAGAGTTGGCATTGGCTATGGGATTGGAAATGGCTATGGCCCGTATTGGCACAGCGGTTGCCCTCTCAGCATCTGTTCCCATTGCAAGAGCAACTGGTATAATTGATGTATCGCGTCCTGTTCTATTTGGTCTTATCGGTTTGTGTATTGGTTTAATCGTTTTCATAGTCTATATGGTTATGGACAAAAAACTAGACCAATCAGAAGGTATTACTTCTGAATCTGTAGTTGCACCCGAAGATCAATTTAAAGTCAAAGACATTCTAACTATCATAACCAATCGTGGTTGGTGGTATATTGCCATCTTGTGTGTGTTATTTTACTCTGCAGTCTTTCCATTTTTGAAATTTGGAGCAGACTTGATGGTCAATAAGTTTGGAGTGAGTGAGTCTTTAGCGGGAACTATTCCTGCACTTCTTCCCTTCGGTAACATATTGTTGACACCGCTTTTTGGAACAATCTATGATAGAAAAGGGAAAGGTGCTTCCATTATGATAATCGGTTCAATATTGTTGATCATAGTACATGCACTATTTGCAGTGCCATTTCTTACAAATCCAATCACAGCAATCGTTTTAGTACTAATTCTTGGAGTAGGGTTTTCACTTGTTCCATCGGCTATGTGGCCATCGGTAACAAAAATTGTTCCAGAGAGACAGCTTGGTACAGCATTTGCACTCATATTCTGGGTTCAGAACTGGGGGTTAATGGGAGTTCCAAAATTAATTGGCTGGGTATTGGATAAATATTGTATTACAGGACAAGTTGTTCGTGATGGACTCACTGTAAACACCTATGATTATACTTTGCCGATGATGATTTTTGCAGGATTCGGTGTTTTAGCACTTGTTTTTGCATTCTTGCTGAAAGCTGAAGATAAGAAAAAAGGTTATGGATTGGAATTACCAAACATTCAAGTATTGAAAAAGGAGGTTGTTGTAAGCGAGATTAGAGATATCTAAACAGTCTTAAATAAGAATTAAGATAAAAGTAATGATAATGAAAAAAGCGAGCTCTTTATGAGTTCGCTTTTTTTTGTTTGAAGGAATGCTGTTCTGTGATATACATAGGAAATCTCTAACTTTTTCAAAACATTTTCATCGTCATGAAGATGTTTAAAACAGATGAAAGTCCAATTCATCGCCATGGATTTTATTTCCACCTGTTTTATGTGGCATACTATAGTGAATTGTAAAAAATATGGGCACGTTATTTGCAAATTGAAACTTGTTGTTGATTCGTAAACTTTTGATACACTCAGAATACATGCTTTAATTGCACAACTAATAATAATTTGAAACAAAAAAAGCTGTATCAATTATATTTGATACAGCCTTGATAAGTGTTGTTTAGAGTAGCTCTAAATCAAATTAATATCTATCTCTACTCTG
>DENY01000040.1:4735-5065 GCA_002359825.1 Bacteroidales bacterium UBA2632 | reverse complement strand
GTTGAAAAGTATGAAGCTGAAATATACATGCGAACTTATATTCAGACGTTAAAGAAGAATTTTCTCTACCGTTACACACATCTTATCCCAAAATTTGTTTTGCATAACAAAAATGGGACTGATGGTCTTATAGAAGTATTAAGCGATTTGAAATTCCATTATCCCAACAATTATACTGCAGATATAAAACAGTTAGGGGGAACGTTTTCACAAAAAGATGCCGCAGATATGCTACCATCTAATCTTTTACACTTAAACCTTTACAACGAAATGTCAAGCAATGAGCGTTTTTTTATGCCCTTGCGTAAAAACTCGAAAAAGTATTATAAA
>DENY01000040.1:0-4650 GCA_002359825.1 Bacteroidales bacterium UBA2632 | reverse complement strand
ATGGAGAGTAATGCAATTTATATGTGAAGGAGAAGATTTGGCCTCTGAATTTTCAATTGAACTATATATGGGTAACACACCCACTACTCAACTACTTCCCATTAATGCAGTTATCCATCAAAAGTTCTCTTATTTTGGAAATGTTGTAAGCAATAGAAACCTTGTCAAAATCAATTACAAAGACATTACATTGAATGATAACAGATCAAAAGAAAAAAACTTAAACATTAGCAACTTCTACAAAGTAAGATTAGACTCTGTACCAGTAAAAAACGACCCTGTTTTTTGGGAAAAAACACGTAAGATTCCTTTACAAGCAATGGAGGAAGATCTTATCAATAAATATTATCTGGAACAAACAAAAAAGAAAAATGAAGACTTGTCCAAAGACACATTGAACGACAAAAAAAACAATCCTGTTGCATGGGCCAAAACTATGGTTATGAATTCTAGCTACAAATATAAAGCTACTGATATCAAATATAGTGGAGTGTTCAATCCAGCCCTATTCGGATACTCTTCTTTTGATGGACTAACTTATGGACAAAAATTAAATATAAACTACGAACTAAAAAGACAATCAAGTTTGCAGGTAAATGCTTTTGTTGGATATATGTTCAAAAGAAATGAGCTGTTCACAGATATCTCTTCTACATGGAATTATAATCCGACTCATTTAGGAAAGCTCACATTTTCGATAGGAAATGGCAACAGAACTTATAGCTCTATCTTTCTTGAAGAGATTCAAGATAGCTTACTCAATAATGGGTTAAACTTAAAAGATTTAGCACTAGATTACTACAAAGACTACTATATGCGTCTGTACAACACTGTGGAAGTAGTAAATGGATTCAGCATTGGAACAGGATTGGACTATCACATCCGTGATGCAGCTAATAATAAAATAGATGAGTCGGCGATAGTTACTTCTATTTCTAATATAGATAAAAGTAATGGAGCAGATGGAATTAATGAAAAATTTAAACGTCGCAACACATTCGCTCCCATTGTAACTCTAACATGGACACCCGAGCAGTATTATCGTTTTGAGAGAAGACAAAAAATATATGTACGATCGCCCTATCCCACTATGAAGTTGGAATTCTCAAAAGGAATTAAAGGCATTTTGGGTGGTGACTCAGAATATAACAGACTAGAATTTGATATCAGTCAAAACATACAACTTGCTCTAATGCAATCATTCCAATATCACATTGGGATGGGATTCTTTAGTAATCAAAAATCTGAATACTTTACCGACTTCGAATATTTTGCTAAGCGAAATTTCCCAGAGACATGGGATGATGGAATTGGTGGTGTTTTTAATCTGTTGGACAGAAAGTTTTACAATGCATCCGACTCATACATTCAGACTCACTTCATGTACGAATCTCCTTTTATCATATTGAATTTAGTACCTGTACTTTCAAAAGGAGTGGTAACTGAAAGATTGTACCTAAGCCATCTATACAACCCTTACATTCGATCATATACCGAGCTTGGCTATGGCATTGGAAATAACTTCTTGAACGCAGCATTTTTCGGTTCATTTCACAAACTGAAGTTTCATGAAGTTGGGTTTAAAATCTCATTGAATATTTTCAAAAAGTAAAAAACAATGGGTGATATATGAGTTCTAAGAATGGGTTGAGTGATATGGATTAATTATATCAATTGATCCAATCAATTAATTAGGCTATTACAGCAACCCTCACTTTCTCTTAAACTTTTTCATGGAACAGTCGTCTTCACATTATCTGTTTTTTGCAAACGGAGTAATTAAAAACACTAAAGTCCTATTGCTAGTTTATCAAAAAAGCGACTAAAACCCGGAGGTTCTAATCGCTTTAATCACAATGAAAAGATAAAACTAGTAAGTGTATAAAAGTAATAAGTATTAAGCTGTAAATATTTTATATTGTATCGTCTAGTAATTTAGTCTCGGTCAGCTTCTCTCCCTCCAATACATATTCTTCGTTGGAATTCCACTCCAAGCTATTTCTTCGGCCATAGTCATCGCCATACTTTCGGCGCATCGCTTTTGAAGTTATAGTTTGTTGATAGTCAGCTAACTCTTCGCTCACTTCCAATTTTGAACCACTTGGTACATATATCTCTACCACCACAAACTGACTTCGATAACCTTGTTCTTTGGGTGTTTTAAAGAATTGTGGCAGCCACAATACAGAATCATTCTGTTCTATCTTAAAATCAAAGTTTCTAGTATTAGCTTTTGCAGTCTTATAATTTTTATCAAAACTGGAGTATATTGTCTTTACATGAAAAAGGGTGTCTTTACTCGTTTTCATTGTCAGGTGAATACTGTTGAACAGCAAAGAGTCTTCTTCAACATTATAGAAAGGCAAATTGTCAAGTTCATTATCATTAAAGTGATAGGAACCTATAGCAAAGCTATTCGTCCCAGGTGTTACGCTGAAGTAATCCAGCGGATATCGTGCCATCTCTACATACAACTTGTTGGTGGTGGGAGGAGTCAATTCAATATTAGTTTCGTATAAACTCTCGTTGCTAAACTTGCGTGTGATATTGTAACCAAGCATTAATCCTGCTACAATACCGACGAACCATAATGTTGCAACTACATAACCTATCACAGGTCTGGACTTTGCATTCATCACTCGTCTAACAATCCACACAATCCCAGAAATGGTAGGCACTGCAATAGTCAGCACAATGGATATCCATAATAATGTATGTTCGTATCCAGGGTTTACAAACAATGATTCGAGTGGTACAAACTTTGCACCAGTAAAAATTAGCGCAAACAGAGATATCATCAATCCCGCAGCTACAATTCCTACAATTCCAAAGAACATAATTTTGAGAAAGCCAACTAACATTGTCAAACAGCCAGATCTTTCAGATTGAGGCGAAATATATGATGTGTATGTAGTATCTGTAGGTGGTGGCGGTGGTGTAGCATGTTGAAATGCACTACCTCTTGCCGAATGGCTATGGTTTTCAGTGCTTGCATTCACACTTGTATTATCTGCATCCGTTCGGCTACTTCTTGTTTGTGCCACATTCTCGTTCACAGTATCTCTTATCGAACGCAGATATTCATCTTCGCCCATCATCTCCAGTTTCTGCTTCACTGTTGTAGCCTTTGGCATTATAATCCAAAGTATGATATAAATGGTTGTAAAGGATAGGTTAATACCCATATTTAAGTCCCAGCCCGATGAGAAATTAAAAAACATTCTGTTGAATGCCATAAAAGGAATGCGCACCAATCCCATCACATTAAATATTATAGGCAACAAGAAAACAACCCGAGGTATCCACGTATCAATTTTGAAGTAGGCTGCTATTCCTCCACACACACCACCAATAAATCGGTCATTGGGGTTACGGTAGAGACGTTTGCTTATATTGTTTGGCAATGGCCTTGCAGGCAATACAATCCATAGTATAATATATACCCAAAACACAAAACTTGATAACAACACAAATGCCAATCGAACAAATACTGGATCTATTTTGAGATAATGCGCCAATCCACTACATACTCCTCCCAATATTTTATCATTCGATTTTCTGTACAGACTTCGTCTCTCCTGCACAGTTATGGGTGGTGGCATTTGCGACTCTGCACTTTTTGCGCGTGGAGGTACTGTTGTAGTTTCATCAGCATCTTCAAACCCCATATCAAACTCCTCGGGTCTACCAATTGTGTTGATGATAGACTCGACATCGGCATTGGTAATGCACGAGATACCGTGTTTGAGTCTATTGCCAAACAGCTCAGCAATTCGGTTTTCGATATCGTTCACTATTTCATTTCCTTCAGCCTCACTCCTAAAATATTCTTTCAGGCTCTGTATGTATTTATTCAATAAATCGTAGGCTGTCTCCTCAATGGTTATTAATTGACCTTGGAAATTGATGTTGATTGTTTTTTTCATTTTGTTGTGGATATTATTTATGAATCGGTTGCTGAGTTTTCCTCCTGCTCTTTCTCACTCGTTCTATTGATCAACTTCTCTACACTACCACTCAATTCGCACCAAGTGGATTCCAATAGATCATAAAACTCTAGACCCTTGTCGGTAAGCGAAAAGTATTTACGAGGAGGTCCCGTTGTGCTTTCCACCCATCGATAACTGAGTATATCGGCATTTTTCAATCTATTCAAAAGTGGGTAGAGAGTTCCTTCAAAAAGTTTTAATCCTGAATTTTTCATCTCCTCAATAATATCTCCAGGATATACTTCTCCATTTTTTATAATAGAGAGTATGCAATATTCAAATACCCCTTTCCGCATCTGACTTTGTATATTTTCGACTTTCATGGGTGCTATATCATTTATTTGACAACAAAAATAAGCAAAGCAAAGTATTATGCAATACAAAGTACTATGTTTCTTTTGTTAATTAAGATAATTTAATGTTATTGCGATATTTTTCCACTGCTTGTTTTTATAGTAACGCAACCTATAATGACCAATTAGCCTTTGAAAAGAGATGCATTGTGCCTATACATTTTTTTATTATCTTCGCATCATGAAAAAAATAATACACAAATACACCCTCATATTGCTAATATCCATTATAGTACATTCAACAGGATATGCCCAATATAGTGACCCATTGAAGATAACTCCTACCTTGAGTGCCAACTTTGGCGAAC
>DENY01000036.1:6605-7068 GCA_002359825.1 Bacteroidales bacterium UBA2632 | reverse complement strand
GTCAAAGTAGCATTGTAATTTCGCATAATCACTTTGTCAACTGTCAAAGATGCATTTCGACAAAGAAACATCACTTTGTCAATTGTCAAAGTAGCATTTCGAAGCAATAAGGATGCATTTCTAACGCACAAAGGAACAAAATGATAGTTGCATGCCTTTAAACTTGCTCACCAACACATCAAGTTTTATAATTCTCCTAAAGAAACTCCCAATATCATAAGGCTTTAAAAGAATAATCTTGTAATTTTGGAAATTCAACATTGATTATACCCTATAACAACACATTGTTTCGATGAAAGATAAATCTGTTTTCAAAAGAGCCCTCCCCGATTTGCTAGTATTGGTGGCGTTTATACTCATTTCGTTTGTCTATTTCTCGTCGGCCGTTATGGATGGTCGCAAAATATCGCAACACGACTCATTGGCCGCCATTGGTCAGGGTCAAGAAGCGCGCGAATATATG
>DENY01000036.1:5691-6533 GCA_002359825.1 Bacteroidales bacterium UBA2632 | reverse complement strand
CCCACTATAGCGGGAATGATATTAATCTATCGTCGAAAATATTGGATGGGCGCACTGCTCGTCATGGGTTTTGTGGCGTTTCAGTTGTCGGCCAATCATATTCAGATGAGCTACTATTTCATGATTGTGATGATAGCCATTGTGCTGGCCTATTTGGCAGAAGCCATCAAAAAGAAACAACTGGGTGTGTTTGCCAAATCAACGGGTGTATTAATAGTGGCAGGATTGATTGGGGTTACAGCTAATATTTCGTCGCTCTATCACACTTACGAGTACAGCAAAGAAACTATGCGTGGAAAATCGGAACTTTCGCATCACGCCGAGGAGAATAAAACCGAAGCAGGTTTGGAGCGCGACTACATCACAGCATGGAGTTATGGCATTGGCGAGACTTTCACCCTATTGGTGCCCAATACCAAAGGCGGAGCCTCGGTGCCTTTGTCGCAAAACCCAATTGCGATGAAAAAAGCACGTCCCGAATACCGCGAATTGTATAGTCAGATTGGACAATATTGGGGCGATCAGCCAGGAACCTCAGGACCTGTATATGCGGGAGCGTTGGTTTTGATGTTGTTTGTGTTGGGTCTCTTCATTGTCAAAGGACCTATGAAATGGGCCTTGCTTGGGGCAACCATCTTGTCGATTATGTTGTCGTGGGGCAGAAACTTTATGGGGCTTACCGACTTTTTCATCGATTATGTGCCCATGTACAACAAATTTCGCACGGTTTCGTCCATTCTTGTTGTGGCCGAGTTCACCATTCCTCTTTTGGCAGCACTCACCGTAAAAGAATTGATACAAAAACCTCAAATATTGCGCGAAAATATGCGCCCGCTCTACTA
>DENY01000036.1:4517-5612 GCA_002359825.1 Bacteroidales bacterium UBA2632 | reverse complement strand
CCGAACATATTCAACCCATCATCGCCAATATCGAAGAGATGCGTATTGCCATGTTCACAACCGATGCCTGGCGAAGTGCGGCGTTCATATTGGCTGGTGCATTCATGATTTGGTTGTTTATAAAGAATAGAATTAAGCCACAGTGGCTGGTTATTGTCATCTTGCTAATATCGCTGGTGGACATGTGGCAGGTGAACAAACGCTACCTCAACGACAGCATGTTCACACCCCCCACTCAAAACCAAAGAGCTTTTGAAGCCTCACCAACTGACCAAACAATTCTGAGCGACCCAACGCTTTATTATCGTGTGTTGAACATGGCCACAAGCACATTCAACGATGGCATCACACCCTATTGGCACAAAACAATTGGAGGATATCACGCTGCAAAATTGCGCCGCTATCAAGACCTCATCGATGTGCATCTTTCTAAAGAAATGGGTGCTTTGCACAACGAAATCATCGAAACGCAAGGAGATTTAAGTGAAGTGTCGGGTGCCGACTTTGAGGTGCTCAATATGCTCAACACAAAATGGGTGATAATGCCCTCGCAAAGTGGACAAACATTGCCCATTGAGAACCCACATGCCTTTGGCAATGCTTGGTTTGTGGATAATGTGGTGTATGTGAATACACCCGACGAAGAGATTGATGCTCTTGGGAAAGTGGACTTGCACACCACAGCAGTTGTGAACCAAAACGACGCCGATGTGCTGAAAGATTGGACAATATCGCCCCATGATTCTCTCTCCACCATTCAGTTGACAGATTACGAAGCCAACAAACTGCGCTACCAGGTGGTTGCAAAGAAAGATGAGTTGGCAGTCTTCTCCGAAATCTATTATCCCGATGGTTGGCAAATACATATTGATGGCAAACCCGCCCAGATGCTACGTGTCAACTACACGTTGCGTGCACTGCCCATTCCTGCAGGAAGCAAAACGGTAGAGTTTTATTTCGACCCTACCAGCATAAAAGTAACAGACGGCATTGCGTATAGTGCAATTTTGTTGATGTTGTTAACGGCGGGCGGTGCGATATACTTTTGGATTAAGAGGAGAAAAAAATTGACAGTTGACAGTTGACAATTGACAA
>DENY01000036.1:0-4511 GCA_002359825.1 Bacteroidales bacterium UBA2632 | reverse complement strand
GCTACACTAAACAAATAGCAAATAGAACAAAGACAGTCATTTGTCAACTGTCCCTTGTCAATTGTCAATTCAATCAACCGCTCGCGCCGATTTGCAATCGGTGTGTTGCGTATCAAAAAGGAACATCTAAACTAACTCTTTAATGAATCTCTGAATATGAAGACTATTCTCTCAACATTCATTTTCTTTCTATGCCTTGCTCCGCTTGTTGGGCAAACAAATGACAGTATTCGTCAAGAGATTTTGGGACAACCTTCCTCCAAACTCGAAATCCTTTCGAAAGGGCGCAGATTATTATTAGAGAATCTCCAAAAAGGAGACCTCTTTAAAGTGATGGAGATAAAAGACGCATTAATTAGTGAGGCAGACAACAATGTCAATGAAGTCTTTTTCCCTGGCGAATACACGCTTATTCTCTATTGGACCGAAGAATACCCCGATTTATTGGCGTACATCAAATCGGATGCCGGTAATGTTGAAAACTTCAGGTCGGAAAGAATGCTCGATATGCTTGCTTCCACTGATCAACTGTACAAAAACATTTCAATTAAGTCTGCCGAGTCGTACGATGTGATAATCCATTTCTTGGATGAAGCACAACTATCGGATGTAGAAAAAGACTTCCTCGAATTGCACCTCTATTGGATGCTTTTTGGTCCAAACAGAGTGACAGAACAAGAAGCTCTTGCGGAGTTGAACGATAGAGCAGATGCATTCTTGCAAAAATACCCCAACAGCGAGTTCGACCAATATGTGCGTCGCAACATTCGCTTCAAATTGGCATTAGACGATTGGGGAATTGGCTACGAAATAGCAATGGGATATGCCGGAATGCAAGGCAATATGGCCAATCAATTTAAAGATGGGTTTCTTTTTAGACTGACAGTTGATGGTTCTTACAAAAAAACAATACTTTCACTCAACTTAAACATGGGAGGCAGTTCAACACTCGTCAATTTTCCTTTTCGTGACACAGAATGGCCCAAAGGTTCGCATGCTTTAATGGCGGGCATTGACATAACGGCAGGATATCGTGCATTAGAAGTAAAAAGATTTAGTCTTACCCCTTTCGCGGGCTTTGGTGCTATCAACTTTGGAGCAGGCGCAGAAGAAATTGAAGAGGACATAATCTTCAAGAAACTAAACTTCACTTCCCAAAATTATCTCGCTGGAGTCAACTGCACATTCGATTTAAGTAGCAAGAACAGTCCTTTCAGCATTGGCGGTAGCTTCATCAATCTCAGATATACCTTTTCGATGCCACAATACAACGGGCGCAAAAGCATTGAGAGTGGCAATATGCATTGGGTGACTTTGGGATGGGGGATGTATGGGAGACCGTACAAACGGGTTTTTTAATTGAAAAGTGAAAATTGAGAATTGAAAATTACAGACAAACACATCAAGACTCTGGAACTATTTAATTTCTTATCTTCTATTTTCCTAATGAGGCTTTAGTAGAAATCACAATACTTGCCAATAACCGTATTAACTCAGAGATATCCTCTAAAATGGACAAACTCTCTGTAGTTGATAAGTATTCTGAATCCCTCATAAGTTCAATCCAATATTGAGTTTCATTCGCCTCTTTAAGTGCAACATTCATTTTATTAAGAAAATCAGCTTTTGATTGGGCATGCTCTCCTTCTCGAATAAGTGCACCAATAGAAGTTCCACTTCGCAATAATTGTTTTGTAAGCACATATTCTTTCTTCTCGGCAACTAAATACTTATACAATTTAATAATCCTCAGTGCAAAGGCATAGGATTTACTCATCACAACATTGTTCTTCTTCATAATAATCTATATTTAAATAATCAGCAAAATTTTCACTTTTCAATTTTCACTTTTCAATTCTAAAGCTATCGCTCACAGAGCGATCTAAAAGGACAATACTCACAATTCTTCTCATTCTCAGTCTGAGTAAATGGAATATCCTTGTTGAAAAGCTCCGATAACTTATCATTGAAGAGGGTCAGAAACTCATCGTAGTAAACCGATATATCATTTATATCTTGTTTGTTGCACGATACTGTAGATGTGAAGTTCTGGAAAGAAGTGCGCATAAAATATATGCCTGGCGACAACACTCTTTCGGTTGCAAGCATGTGATAGAAGTAAGAATAGATAAAGACTTGTAGAATTGGTTTGGGTCGATTGTTTTTGCTAGAATCAAATAGGTCTTCAAGCTGTTTGAAGTTCAAATCACCCTGTCCCGATTTATAATCGATGATGCGCGTTACACCCTTTACTTCGTCAATGCGGTCGATGCTACCTCTGAAATTGACAGCCAGATTATCATTTACAGTATGACTGAGGTTAAATCGCTTCTCAGAGTCAATGTATAGGAAAGGAGCTATGCGAGCATCAATCTTCAATACTTGTTTGATGTAGGTGCGCAGCGTTTCGCCCACCAAATAGTTGTTCCCCTTCAGAGGTTTCGGCTTGTCTGGTTGCTTCGTATAGTATTTAGCAAAGGCTTCTTCCAGCTTTTCTGTCAAAAAAATATCGTTCTTCATAATTTCATTGAGCATGTCAACAGTAACGACCTTGCCTTTGTATCGGTCGTATATCTTCTGCATAATCATGTGCAGAATAGAACCAAAAATGGAATGCTCAATGGACTCTTCCACCTCATCCTCTTCCGAAAGCTCCTCAACATGCATCAAATAGAAACGAAGTGGACAGTCAATATAGTTATTGAATGAAGAGGCAGATAATGCACGCTCTCCACCAACCATGTACTGACTCAATTTGTCCCACACTTTGCCAGTTTTGTTCACAACGATTGATTCGCCTTGTGGAGATTTCACTTGATAGGTGAAAAGTCGTTCATTTAGATTGAACTTATCAGGATAGAGATACTTTATTTGGTAGAAATAGCGACTCACCTCGCCCGACTGGGCACCTTCGGCACGAGTGTCGTAGAGTAAGTAAACATTCTTTGCACGAGAGATCATGCGATAAAAGTGATAAGCAAATATACTATCTTGAAATTCATACGTGGGCATATCAAACCCATTGCGCAAAGTATATGGGATGAAAGAATTGGACGGCTTCTTGAGTGGGAACACCCCTTCGTTCATTGATAGGATAATGATGTTCTCAAAATCGAGTACCCGGGTTTCCAATACACCCATAACCTGCAAGCCCGATAGAGGTTCGCCACTAAACGAGACACTCAACGAAATAGCCAAGCGGTCGAGTAGTTTAAAATAGGTGTCGAAAGTCATGTTCACCGTGACATCTTTCAACGTTTCTTCCAATCGAGTAATAGTCTTGAAATATTGAACAACAAACTCGCGCTCCAAATCCATCGATTCTACATCGTAGTTCTCTTGTTCGTCCTCAAATTCTTTCTCTTCTTGCGTAACCTTTGTGAGATAACCATATACTGACTTTAAAACCAACTTCAAATATCCCGATATGCCTTGCCAATTATCGATGGGACGAAATATAAATTGAAACAATGGATGCGATTGCAGTTCACTCTCGGGAACCATCACCTGATTGTTGGCAAGAATATTTGCTTTCAGTGCTTCTCCTTGTGATTTGGCCGCAATCTTAACCAAAGAGTTGTTCAATATAGAAATCACATATCGAAAATAATAAAATCGCTGCCCATCTATAAAGCGAACTTTCCTTTGTGCATCGGCCAAGTACTTTATTAAGCCCGATATGGCGGAATGCGACAAACTATATCCCATCGTTACATTTATCTTCCCAATGGATTCGGGCACAGAGTAGAGAACGGGGAGCAACAAACTCTCATCGGGCAATACAACTGCTGTGTTAATTGCTTGCGATGGATTGGGTATTTGCCCATCGGCAATGAGTTGGTTGAGAATCGAGGTTGCATGTTTTGCTTGACCCACCCCCGAAGGGATACCCATAATCTCAATATTGATTTTTTCATCAAAAGTGGGCAATTCAATTGTNNAGCGAAGCTTTATTGGCAGGGTCGTCAACAAAAGGAGACTCATAGTCCCAATAGAAATCGGCATTCCCATTTGCTCGCAAATGTTGCAGCAGTTTTATTTCTGATGTAGAAAGCGCATGCAATCCTACAAACACAATCTCACCTTGGGGTATATTGAATATTTCTTTGTTCTTTGCTCTCTCTGCAACATCACGATATATCATGCCCTGGTAGCCCATTCCTTTATCATGAAGTATTTTTCGGAATTGAGTATAAAGCGGAGACAGCACTTGCCACGTTTCTATAAATTCCTTCTTGGTGTCGCTATTTTCATAGGGCATAAAGTTGCTCCAGAATTGCCGAATGGCAGCAATTTGATTCTCGGTCAAATAGGTAGCATGGTCATCAATTGATTTAAGGTCGGTGACATTGGTGAAAAGCTGCTTGGCATCTACCATATATTTATCAACATCATCGAAATCGCTCAACAACATCTCTCCCCAATAAACAAAATCATCGAAAGATTCGTCCGATTTGCTAATTGTGATGAAGAGATCGTACAACATCACCAATAGCTCAATCTTATCTACT
>DENY01000292.1:3427-5038 GCA_002359825.1 Bacteroidales bacterium UBA2632 | reverse complement strand
ACTTCTGTGCCTTTTCGCGCAGTGATAGTTTGGCCATATCTTTCCCATCAAAAAGAACACGGCCTTTCTCGATGGGTAAGCTGCCCGATATACCTCTGAACAGGGTGGTCTTGCCCGAACCATTGGGTCCAATGATACCTGCAAACAACCCTTTGGGCAACGAAAAGTTGATGTCATTGATATGAAATCCACTGCTGTAGCCACATCGTAGGTTTTCTATTTTTATGATTGGATTTTTCATGACAATGCTTTGGCGCTTTTTTTAGATTTGCTGAGTATCAATATGAACACAATACCACCAACAATTCCGGTGATGACCCCAATTGGCAACTCGTTGGGCGAAATAATGGTGCGTGCTATTACATCGCATACAAGCAAGAAAGCACTGCCACTAAGGAAGGATGCAATCAGCATGATGCGATAATCAGACCCTACCCACAAACGCACAATGTGTGGAATGACCAATCCCACAAAACCAATAACACCTGCCACAGATATGGCAGCACCTGTGAGCAATGATGTGATGATAAACAGTATGCGAATGATTACATTGGAGTTTACTCCCAAGTGTTTGGCACGCTCTTCGCCCAATCGCAATGCATTGAGGGGCATCACAAACAAATAGGATACTACCAAACAGGCCAATGAAAGCACCACCACAATGGTGATAAGCGTTTGATTGGTTTCGTTGAGCGATCCCATCATCCAAAAAACAATGCTCTGAATATTTTCGGTAGAGGTGATGGACATCAGAAACATCATCAGCGAGGAGGAGATGAAACTAATCATTACCCCAATCAATAGCATTCGGTTTACATTCAGTTCTCTGTTTCGGATGCTGAGTGTATAGACCAAAAAGATGGTGACAAAGGCTCCAATGAAACCTGCAATGGGTAAGATGAGTATGTGCATAAGTTGAAATCCGCCAACCAACACAAAGGTTACTCCCAATGATGCGCCACCCGAAATACCCAATGTATAAGGCTCCACCAACGGGTTGCGATAAATGCCTTGTAATATGGCTCCTGCCAAACTAAGGCTACCGCCAACGGCAAAGCCCAAGAGTGTGCGAGGTATGCGAATGTAGAACAGCACACCATACTCCATGCTATCTTTTTGTGAAAAGATGTGAGGCAATTGTTTAAATGGGATGCTTATTTCGCCAACACTCAAAGACAGCACAACAGCTGCCAACACGAGTGCAAGCAATACAACCAAATATATTGTCCAACGCAACTGATTACTTTTCATCTACCTCTCTTTTTCTAAAATACATCAATATTCAATTCCTTTGCAAGAAGCCACATTATTATAATAGGGATGCTTTACACATTTCATATTTGTAATGTAGTGAGCCATTGACATTGTTTTCTCTGTTGCGCCCCGTCCTGTAAGAACCAGTTCGGTATCTTCGGGTTTGTTTTCTATAAAATCTATCAATTGTTGTTCGTCCATATAGTTATCGCGCACCGAAATGAATATCTCGTCCAAGATGAGCACATCGAAATGTACTTTTGAAAGTAGGGTAGTGAGCGTGTTCAATGCTTCGTTCACTTCTTCACTAATTTCGGCTATCGTAGCTTCGGTTACATTTTCATCCATGTGTGGATG
>DENY01000292.1:0-3416 GCA_002359825.1 Bacteroidales bacterium UBA2632 | reverse complement strand
AAATTGATGACGCTTGCGCCTAACTTCTTCAAACTCTCCATTTCAGAGTATCCGTACTTTTCGGGACACTTGTGAAACGAACAATAGCATACCGACAATCCACTTCCCAGCGCACGGACTGCAAGCCCAACTGCAGCAGTTGTTTTACCTTTGCCCGTTCCGGTGTAGATATGGATGAGACCAGTACCTCTGGTATTGTATTGTTTATTGTATTCAGTCATAATTTTCTTGAACTCCTCCAACGTTATTAATCACGCATAGCCTCACTCATCACTTCCATCGTCTTCACAAAAGTAATGGGCGTGGGTTGGCAAGCAATATCAGCCTCAATTGTAAACAATCTGTTTTTCTTTACCGCATTTATACTGGTGTAGTTTTTCCACACTTTTGTCTCTTGGTCGCTTGCAACGCCCATTGTGCAGATGAATATATAATCGGGATTCTTGGCAACAACAAATTCTCGACCGATGATTCCTTTGGTTAGTTCACTCGAAATGTTTTTGCCTCCCATCATGGTGATAAAGTCATTCATAAATGTATTGGGCAACACAGTAAAAAGAGGATTGCTGCCCACTTGAAAGAATATATTGACGGTAGGTTTACCCATTCGTTCCTTTTGAATCTGCTTTATTTTGTCTTTGCTTTCAGCAACAATCTGTTTGGCTTTGTCGGACTTGCCCACCACATTGCCCAATTGTATAAATTGATCGCATATCTCCTCGAATGACCGAGGAGAATCGAACACTTCCACAGCAATACCAAACTTGCGCAGTGTATCAATATCTTTCTGATCGGTAAGGCCAAGAACCAACACCAAATCGGGTTTCATAGCAATAGCTTTCTCCATGTTCAATGTAACGGCACTCGCTACAATAGGTACATTGTCCTCTTTTGCTGCTACGCAGTAGCTGGTGCGTCCCACCAGTTTGTCTTGTGCCTCTAAGTAATAGAGGCTTTGGGTGAGCGATGGAGCAAGAGATATGATGCGCTTGTATGATTGTGCCGACAATAAAGTGAAGCACAATATAAAAAGTAAGCTGAGGAGGATTCTTTTATTCATTAGTGGAGAAGATAATTCTTAATTTATTATTTTGCTAAATAACTATCTATTGATTGATAGTATACAAAGGTAGCAAATATATTTTTTATTGGTACAATAGTTTTGTGAATGGAATAGTGTGTCAGACAAACTATGAGAATACAAATGAATGAACCCTCCTATTTGTTTGAAGAGAATTCAATTTTATCGCCTTCTTTGATATTGTTTTTGCGACAAAACCCTGCGTTTACTTCAACTACGTACAGTGCAGGTTTTGTGGAATAGTAAGAACTTTCTTTCATGGGCGTTGTATTGTGACGAATGGTAACAATCTCCTTTTGGCTATTCACAAAAATCATATCAAGCGGGATGTAGGTGTTTTTCTTCCAAAAACTTTGCATTTGCTCCGTCTTCATCAAGAACAACATCCCTGCATTTTCGGGCATAGAGGTTCTGTACATCAATCCTTGAGCAGTTTTCTGGTCGTTGTCGGCAATTTCAATATCGATAACAGCCAAAGTATCACTGTCAGCTGTGTCAACGAATATAAGTTCCCCCTGTTTTATAAAGGAAGGTGCTGAATCTTCAGCCACAAATTTCTGACCACTCTTTTTGTTGCCAACAACAAAATAAACAACCACCGCAGCAATGACTACTGCGACAATTATAAGGAATGTATTAGTGCTTTTAGTTTTCATTTTCTATTTATTCAAATCATATGTTTGGGTTATAAATAGCAAATGTACGGTTTAATATTGAAATAGTAATTTATAGCGACTTGAGTTTATTATATATCTAAAGTAAACAAAATGTTTTTTTATTTGATGAAAAGCGGTAAACAATGAAGAAACCATATCCGCAAAAAAATGTGTATAAAAAAAGTTATTTATAACACCAATAGAATAGGTTTGACAAAGAGGGATTTAGTGTAATTTCATATTAGAGTTGTGTTTAAAAATGCTATAAAAATCCAACAATACTATCTATTGAGTAGCTTTTCAAAAGAAAGAAAACGGAAATATAATGTTAAATATTTATTGAGTATATATCCTTGGGAGTATGTTGGAATATCTATTGTTGTTTTGCTTTCTTGCCGTTCAGCTTTGATTGTTAGTGTATTGTGTTCTTGTCTTTTATTTCTCAAGCAAAAAAACCTTTAATCTTATACGGAAATTAACAAATAGTGATAGTTGTCTAATGTTGTAATTATTTCCGTAATGTTTTGTTTGTTGTATATTTTATTTATCTTTGCTAAAGTTTATAGATCAATACAAAAGGATATAAAGATATTTAGAATGTCTATTTTGTTAATGAATCTAAATCTTGGAAAGCAGCAAAAGATCTTGCTAATATTTCCACAATTTAAAATAGGACAGACTTCGATTCTACAATTTAACATTAATCATGAAACTAATTGCAATATTTAAATATATGAAAGTATGAAAGGAAAATTTTATTTAGCCTATGTGTTTTGTTTTGTGTTTTTCCCTTTTTCGCTGTTAGCACAACAAAGACAGTTGAGTGGAAGGGTTATTGAGGCAGGTACTAATGAGCCTCTTCCTGGAGTTACTATTATAGTCGATAAATCAACAAGAGGAGTTAGTACTGATGTTGACGGTACTTTTGAAATAAGAGTATCAAACTCTGATAAGTTGATTTTTTCTTTTATTGGCTTGGAATCTCAAACCATAGACGTAAAGGATAAAGACTTTATGGAAGTTGTAATGCTTCCTGTAACGAGCGAACTTGATGAGGTTACAGTTGTAGCCTTTGGTACTCAAAAGAAAGAAAGTGTTGTTGCTTCTATCGAAACGGTTAGAACAGCCGATTTGAAAATTGCCTCTTCGAATCTTACTGGTGCATTTGCTGGTAAAATTCCGGGTGTGATTTCCTATCAAACAACTGATGAGCCAGGGGCTGACAATGCACAGTTTTTTGTACGTGGTGTAACTACTTTTGGTTATAAAACTGATCCTCTCATTCTTATTGATGGATTTGAGGCAACTACTAATGACTTAGCAAGTATGCAACCCGATAATATTGAGAGTTTCTCAGTATTGAAAGATGCTTCAGCTACTGTTCTTTATGGTGCACGTGGTGCGAATGGTATTATTGTTGTAAACACGAAGAGTGGGGTAGAAGGGAAAGTGAAAATATCTGCCCGTGTGGATACTCACGTTGCACGACCTACAAAACTGCTTGGTTTGCTTGATGGGGTAGAGTATATGAAATTGTATAATCAGGCTCTTATATCTCGTTATGATGACCGTGAACATGGCGCTGACGATATACCTACTCCTCCTTTTTATAGTGAGGAGAAAATTAGAGCAACACAGCGAGGAGATAATCCAATGATTTATCCTAATACTAATTGGTA
>DENY01000139.1:413-12463 GCA_002359825.1 Bacteroidales bacterium UBA2632 | reverse complement strand
ATTACTGCAATGTGGGTTAATGAAATTAATCCACTTGCTATTCTCCTGATACTCCTCAATAACCGAGAATTTGTTATTGAACGAAAAACCAGCCATCAGCTTTGAAATATCTTGTTGCAACATGCCAACTGCCTCTTCTATTAAATCTTTTCGGAAGTTTTTTTGTGCCAAGTCCAACACATAATTCATGGAAATGACACGTCCAATCACTTTCCCCAATCCCACTGTTTTACGTTGAGGCATTTCCATATCAAGGTTGAAGTTCATCAAGTCTTTGACATAATCTGATGCCCTTTGGGTCAAGTCGTATCCTTTCATAAATTGGAAAAGATTCTTCTCTTTGGCTCGTTTCATCAGTTTCATCAATCCTTCTGTGATTTGTGCATACAATATATCATTCGAACCTTCGAAGATTTGAAAAGGACGACTGTCCATGGTACCACGTCCAACAATATGATTAAGCTTGTATGATTTTGCTCCAATCAATTGCATGGCCGATTGTGCTGCTTCCTGCATTAAGTCAGTAATCACACTTTTCACAGCATTTGCTTCCAATCCATGCATTGCCATATCTCGTTTAGAGTTTAGTCTCTCTGTTGTATTCACACACATGGCTGCACATACAGTATAGGATGCTTGTAGTTTGGACAATCTGTGTTGTACTTGATCATAACTCATAAGACTTTTTCCACCTACAAAGCGTTGTTTGCAATGTGCAATGGCCTCGTCCAACATGCGCTGAATAAAACCCATTCCCATTCCTGGAAATTGCATCCTGCTACTATGCAGTAAATCTAGCATCATTTTGATGCCTGTGGTTCGAGGTTGGAGTTTGTGTGTGGCAGGCACTTTTAAGTCGATGCGGTTTCTCCCATAAGGAATGGCATACAGACCCAAGTTCTCGAAAACCTCTTCTACGACAATTCCTTGTCCGGGTGCATTGATATCGATTAAGAAGAAATCAATGTCGCGTTGTAAATCGTCAGAATTGCTTTTTCGGCGTGCAGTCATCAGCCAATATTCTGCCCAACCAGTTAATCCAGCCCAATGTTTAGTGCCTTTTATATGATACTTGCCATTCTTTTCTGTGTATAAAGTCTGCATATTCAGCGCATCACTGCCAAAGTCGGGTTCAGTAATCATAAGCCCACCCATTGTTTTTTCTTCCATGAATCTTTTGAATACGGGTGCTTTCACCTCTTCTTGTCCATATTTGGCAAAAGGTTGCAAAAACAAGGCAGAGTTTATCCCAAAAGTGAGGCAGAGAGCCAGTGATTCGTAAGAGGCTGTTGATAACAATTCAAGGATTTCGTGCGTCAAAGCGCCACGTCCTCCATATTCCTTTTTGATACAAATGGAGAGCGGATTGACCGACATTATTTCGCGCAATACAAAAGGAGGTAAGCCTCGCTTAGTGCCCATGCGGTCTATATCGGCACGTTCATGAAAGACTAAATTCATTTTAGTTTTTAAATCACTCATCACATCTTCAATAGGTCTGATGTTGCTATTGGAGTTTTGATGAGAAAAGGTTATATCGGATTGTGAGTGTGACATAGGAAAAATATAATTAATTGAAATATGGTTGGTTTCTTCCAACATTTCATTCTAAACAACTTGTAAAGAATAAAGTTTGCCTCTCATTGCCCTCGTGTTGCTCGTGCGGATTTATAATCTGCTTGCCCTGTGAAATAATTTGTAAATTTCACAGCGTGAATGTCGCTTAGCGAAATAAGTTTTCTCTCGCAAAGACGNNAAGACGCAAAGACGCAAAGAGAACACAGATATTTTCAAATTGCAGGTCGTTGAGCGGAGTTGAAAGGTCACTTTTCAACGCTGAAAAGGTCAAAAGCACCCACCTTTTGTGCATTTCAACACTGAAAAGCATGAGAAACGAGTGCTTTGTATAGTAAACAGTGATAAAAAATATATTTGCGTGTGTTGTATAGAGAAATCTTTTTTTGCCTACGGCAGACACGAGNNGTTGCAAACTCGCGCCAGCGGTCAAAAATGAATGAACATTCAATCAAATCAACCCATCCAACCCATTTTTCAAGTCAGCAATAATATCTTCCACATTCTCCAATCCCACAGAAATACGTACCAGTCCTTCACCTATATCGCTTGCTTGTCTCTCCTCAGGAGTGTAGGGCGAATGTNNNTAGGGAGAGTGCGTCATACTAGCAGGATGTTGAATGAGCGTTTCGGCATCACCCAAGCTTACGGATATCTTCAGCAATTCAAGGCTGTTCAATAGTTTCTTGCCAGCCTCGATGCCACCTTTTACTTCAAAAGCAATCATTGCTCCTGGCAGATTCATCTGTCGTTGTGCCAATTCATATTGCGGGAAGGATGGTAGGCCAGGGAAGAGCACATTGTCAACAGCCGGATGACTTTCTAAAAATTCTGCCACTTTCTGGGCATTGGCACAATGTTTTTCCATGCGTATCTCCAATGTTTTCAATCCGCGTGCAATCAAGAAAGCATTGAAGGGACTAAGGCTTGCACCCGTCAAATCTTTTATGCCTAATAGGCGAACTTGCTTGATATAATCCTCTTTTCCCACAACAAAACCCGCTATCACATCGCCATGTCCATTGAGATATTTGGTGGCAGAGTGTACTACAATGTCTGCGCCCATTTTCAAAGGGTTCGTAATATAAGGAGTTGAGAAAGTGTTATCCACCATCAATCTGCAATCGTCTTGTTGCTGAACTATGTCTGCCACTGCTCTAATATATGTTATGTGAAGATTTGGGTTGGCAGGAGATTCCAGGTAAACCAATTTAGTGTTTGGTCGCATTGCTTTCCTTACATTCTCTGGGTTGCGTGTGTCCACAAAAGTCACCTCAACACCATATCGGGTTATGCCATGACTCAAGAATGCATAGGTGCAACCATATAGTGTTTTGGATGAAATGATATGGTCGCCCTGTTTCACACACACCCAAATGGCCGATGTAATGGCTCCCATGCCAGATCCAGCCGAAACACATGCTTCACCACCTTCCAGCAATGCCACTTTTTCTTCAGCCAAGTTGTTGGTCGGATTACCTAGTCTGCTATAGATATACCCCTCTTCTTTCAAGGCAAAACGGCGTCCACCTTGCTCTGCGGTTTCAAATGTAAATGCTGAAGTTTGATAAATTGGATCGCACAAAGCACCAAATTGGTTGGGTTGATGTCCGCCGTGGATGGCTTGTGTTGCAAAGCCTAGTTTTTTCAATTGTTCTTTATTCATAGTGGTAACAAGTATTATTTAAGTGACACGAAAAGTATGCTTATAAGGTTCTCTCAAGCAAAGATAAGTAATTTACTGAAGTAATAGTTGCAGTAGTGGGGTTAAATTGGTCTGTTCGCTTTTATTTTATTATAAAAGGCTAGCCTTGTTTTTATTCTTATTTTGAACAAACTTCCTTACATTTGTAATCTGTATTAATTACTTAAAAAATAAACATCTGTATGAAAAGAGATACACGCATATTCGACATTATAGAAAAAGAAAAACAACGTCAATTAAAGGGAGTAGAACTGATTGCTTCTGAAAATTTTGTGAGTGAGCAAGTAATGGAAGCTATGGGATCTGTTCTCACCAACAAATATGCTGAGGGTTATCCCGGAAGACGGTATTATGGTGGTTGCGAAATGGTGGACTTGAGCGAACAGTTGGCTATTGATAGATTAAAGAAACTCTTTAATGCCACATGGGCCAATGTTCAACCACACTCAGGAGCGCAGGCCAATGCAGCAGTCTTTTTGGCATGCTTGAAAGCTGGCGATAAGATATTAGGCCTCAATCTTTCTCATGGAGGACACCTAACGCATGGCTCGCCTGTTAATTTTTCGGGATTGATGTACGAAGTTTCGGAGTACAATGTGCGTGAAGACACAGAACAGGTTGACTATGATCAATTGGAAACAGTAGCACGTGCTGAACGTCCCAAAATGATTATTGGTGGTGCATCAGCTTATTCTCGCGAATGGGATTATGCTAGAATCAGAAAAGTGGCTGACGAAATTGGCGCTATCTTTATGTTCGACATGGCACATCCTGCTGGTATGATTGCGGCCGGTTTGTTGGAAAACCCTTTGAAATATGCTCATATTGTTACTTCAACTACACACAAAACATTGCGTGGACCACGAGGTGGAGTTATATTGATGGGCAATGACTTTGAAAATCCTTGGGGCGAGAAAACTCCGAAAGGGCATGTGAAGATGATGTCTGCCATGTTAGACTCTGCTGTTTTCCCTGGTATGCAAGGAGGCCCGTTGCAACATGTGATTGCATCGAAAGCTATTGCTTTTAATGAGGCATTGGATGATTCCTTTAAAGTCTATCAAGCACAAGTACGAAAAAATGCATCTGTGATGGCACAAGCTTTCATGGACAAAGGATACAAGGTTGTTTCGGGTGGAACTGACAATCATTCTTTGTTGGTTGACTTGAGGACTAAGTTCCCCAAACTAACAGGTAAGATGGCTGAGAATCGTTTGGTGGAAGCCGACATTACAACCAATAAAAACATGGTACCCTTTGACTCTCGCAGTCCTTTTCAAACTTCAGGTGTACGCTTTGGAACTCCAGCTCTAACTACAAGAGGCTTGAAAGAAGACCTCATGGAAGAAATAGTGGAAATGATAGATTCAGTTCTTACTAATTTCGACGACGATAAGAACATCGAGGTTGTAAAACAAAAAGTAAATGCAACCATGCACCAGTTTCCTCTTTTTGCATGGTAATTGATTCAACAATAACTTGAATATCCTACAGACCGACATACAATATGTTCCCGGTATTGGGCCACAGCGGGCAAGTATTCTCAACAAAGAATTGGAAATATTCACGTTGGAAGACTTGTTTCGCTACTACCCCTATCGGTATGTGGACAGAAGTCGGCTCTATTATGTGCATGAAATAGAAGGTTCGATGCCCTATGTGCAACTCAAAGGACGCATCACAGCATTTGAAACTTTTGGTGAAGGGCGCAAGAGCCGTTTGGTTGCACACTTTACAGACGGAACAGGTTTTGTAGATTTGGTCTGGTTTCAAGGAATCCGATTTGTTGAGAGCAAATACAAACTCAACAAAGAGTACATCGTGTTTGGTAAGCCTGCCCAATTTGGGGGCAAATATAACATTGCTCATCCCGACATTGAAGCATGCGATACACCCGAATATCGACCCGAAGGTTTGTTTGCCTATTACAATACTACGGAGAAAATGAAGCGGAGTTACATCAACTCCAAAACGCTCAATAAGATGATGGAAGGTGCTTTCAGCATGTTGAAAGCGCGCATTCCAGAATCACTTTCACCCAATGTCATTGATGCTGCTGGTCTGATCTCACTGCATGATGCATTGGAGAATATACACTTCCCTAAAAACCCCATACTACTGCGTGATGCAGAGTTCCGCCTTAAGTTTGAGGAACTATTCTTCATTCAACTCAATATCTTACGTTATTCAGCTAATAGAAAAGCAAAGCTAAAGGGGTTCTTCTTCCAAAAGGTGGGAGACTATCTAAACTCTTTCTACGAAAAGCATTTGCCCTTTGAGCTGACCAATGCCCAAAAGAGAGTAATCAGAGAAATCAGAACCGACACTGCCTCCGGCAAACAGATGAACAGACTGTTGCAAGGAGACGTGGGTAGTGGCAAAACATTGGTAGCACTAATGTTGATGCTCATCGCGCTCGACAATGGATTCCAATCTTGTTTGATGGCGCCCACAGAAATATTGGCCACTCAGCATCTTGCTACTTTCAAAGAAACATTGTCAGACATGAATGTGAATGTAGCACTCCTGACGGGTTCGACCCGAAAGAAAGCTCGCGAGAAACTTCATGCCGAATTGCTTTCTGGCGAAATCGATATCCTCATTGGTACACACGCATTAATTGAGGATACTGTCAACTTCAACAACCTTGGCTTTGTTGTCATCGATGAGCAACACCGCTTTGGTGTGGCGCAACGCGCCAAGATGTGGACAAAGAATGAACACCCGCCGCACATGTTGGTGATGACTGCAACGCCCATTCCACGTACATTGGCCATGACTGTCTATGGAGATTTGGATGTGTCGGTGATTGATGAATTGCCCCCTGGGCGTAAACCAGTACAAACAGGACATCGTTTTGAGCAAAAGCGAGGAGCTTTGTATCAATTTCTTCGCGATGAAATAAAGAAAGGCCGACAAGCCTATATTGTTTACCCTCTAATAGAAGAGAGCGAAAAGATAGATTTGCAGAATTTGGAAGATGGGTACACCCAAATAGTGAAGCTGTTTCCCGAATTCAATGTGTGCAAAATGCACGGACGCATGAAGCCTGCCGAAAAGGAAGAGGAGATGCGCAAGTTTGTTGCCAATGAGGCGCAAATAATGGTGTCAACCACTGTGATTGAAGTGGGAGTGAATGTGCCCAATGCTTCGGTGATGATCATTGAAAGTGCCCAACGATTTGGATTGTCACAATTGCACCAGTTGCGGGGTAGAGTAGGGCGAGGTGCCGATCAATCCTATTGCATATTGGTGACTCCCTACGAATTGTCGAGCGATACGCGCAAACGCATGGCGATTATGACAGAAAGCAATGATGGTTTTGTAATTGCCGAAGCCGACCTCAAGCTACGTGGCCCTGGCGACTTGGAAGGAACACAGCAAAGTGGTATCCCTTTCAATCTCCGCATTGCAGATTTGGTGCGGGACAGCACCATTTTGTATCGTGCACGTGAAATTGCTGAAGAGATAATTGAGCAAGACCCTGCAATGGAGCAACCCCAACATGAAGTGTTGAAGAGGCAATTGAATCGGCTTGGAGGTGATCGGTATGATTGGGGGAGAATTAGTTAGGGGAATTACGAATTACGAATTACGAAACTCGCGCTCGCGCTCGCCCAGATTTACAATCCGTGTGTCGCGAAGCGAAAGAAGTTTTCTCTCGCAAAGACGCAAAGACGCAAGGATGCAAAGACGCAAAGAGGGCTAAAAGTGATTACAAGCATTTTCAACTTTCCCTTTTCCCTTTTCAATTAAATTTGCCAACGGCAGACACGAGTTACAAACTCGCGCCAGCGNNTAAAATAAAGAACAGAGATATTAATCAAAACATTTAGAGTATGAAAAAAGTCTTTACAATGCTATCGCTCTTTGTGCTGGTTGCTACAATGCAACTATCGGCACAAGAAGAGGCACGACTGCTGAGATTTCCCACTGTATCGGGCAATCAGCTTGTCTTTTCGTATGCCGGTGATCTATATTCCACAGGTATTGATGGTGGCATGGCCCGCAAGCTTACCTCACACAACGGATATGAAATGTTCCCAAAGTTCTCACCAGACGGAAGCGAAATAGCTTTCACGGGTCAGTATGATGGAAACACGGAAGTATTTAAAATTCCTGCAGCGGGAGGAGTGCCACAACGTTTGACATATACCGCTACATTGGGGCGTGACGATATTGGCGACCGCATGGGCCCCAATAATATTGTGATGACATGGACTCCCGATGGGAAGAGTGTTGTATATCGCTCGAGAAAGAAATCGTTCAACGATTTTCGAGGGCAACTTTATTCAGTTGATACTTCGGGTGGACTTTCAAAAGAGATTCCCTTGAGTGATGGAGGCTTCTCTTCTTATTCTCCCGATGGAAATAAGTTGGCTTTCAACTGGGTGTTCAGAGAATTCAGAACCTGGAAATATTACCGAGGAGGAATGGCTGACGACATCAGGGTGTATGATTTCAAATCGGGAAAGGTGGACAAAATTACAGATTCACCTGCACAAGATGTATTCCCCATGTGGATTGGCAAGGATATCTATTTTGTTTCCGACCGTGATAGAACTGCCAATTTGTTTGCATACGATACAGAAACAAAGGCAACCCGCAAGGTTACCAACTTCACCGATTACGATATCAAATTCCCATCGCACAGCGATACTCACATTGCTTTTGAAAAGGGAGGATACATCTACCTCTTTGATGTGAAAACACAAGAATCGAAGAAGTTAACCATCTACATTGCGAATGATGAACCATGGTCGCGCAGTGAATGGAAAGATGCATCGAAGACAATTAGCGGGGCTGCACTTTCGCCTCATGGAGAAAGGGTGGTTTTCAGTGCAAGAGGTGATGTTTGGTCGTTGCCTGCCACGAATGGAATCACACGCAACCTTACTTCCACATCGGGAGTGAATGAGCGTGGTGCAGATTGGTCGCCCGATGGCAAGCACATTGCTTATATATCTGATAAGACAGGCGAGTTTGAGATATATATGGAGAAGCAAGATGGCAGTGAAGACCCAGTGCAATTAACAAGCGGTGGAAATACATATATCTTTAGCCTTGAATGGTCGCCCGACAGCAAAAAAATTCTCTATCACAACAAGAATCGCGAGCTTTGTTATCTGGATGTGGACACAAAGAAAGTAACCGTAGTGGAAACTTCCGATCGCTCAACTCGATTTAGCTACAGCTGGTCGCCCGATAGCAAATGGATTACCTACACACGTCCACAAGCGGATATNNNNAAATTTGGACACCAAGAAATCGCACGTAGTGACAGAGGAATGGTATGAATCGTCTAGCCCATCGTTTAGTCGCGATGGCAAATATCTGCTTTTCACTTCGGCACGCGATTTCAATCCTGTTTATAGTGAGACCGAGTGGAATCATGCCTATGTGGACATGAGTCGCATTTATATGATTACGCTTGCGAAGGAAACACCCTCGCCATTTGCACCCGAAAATGATGTGGTGAAACTGGAAGATGAGGCAAAGAAAGATACAACGGACAGCAAAGTGAAAGAGGTGAAGATTGACCTCGATGGCATTCAAGATCGCGTATTGTCACTTCCTGTTTCGGCGAGCAACTATTATGGTGTTACAGGAGTCGGTGACAAAGTATATTACAACACCCGAAGTGAGGCTGACAAAGCAACCCGAATGATGGTGTATGACCTGAAAGCTAAGAAGGAAACCGAGTTGGGGACTAACGTTAGCTACACTATTTCGCCCAATGGCAAAAAAATGTTGGTGAGAATGGATGGGAAATGGGGTGTAATTGATTTGCCTACTGCAAAGATTAACATTGAAAAGCCCATTGACTTGTCGCAAATGAAAGTCTTTGTGGACTTGAAAGCCGAATGGCAACAAATGTATGATGAGGCGTGGAGACACATGCGCGATTTCTTTTACGACCCAGGAATGCACGGTGTAAACTGGAACGATGTGTATAAGAAATACAATCAACTTGTGCCATATATTGGTCACCGAAGTGATTTGGCATATATAACTGGTGAGATGATTGGCGAACTCAACGTGGGCCATGCCTATTCTCAAAACGGTGAGAAACCAGAGCCCGAGCGTATCAAAACAGGACTATTGGGTGCCGAGATTAGCCGAGATAAATCGGGTTATTTCCGCATCGATGAAATACTCAAAGGTGCCAGTTGGAGCAAAGCTCTTGCTTCGCCCTTGCGTGCAGTGGGTGTGAATGTGAGCGAAGGAGATGATATTATTTCCATTGTCGGAACTTCAGTTACTACCACTGATGATATCTACCAGCTGCTCGTGGGCAAAGCAAACACAGAAGTGATGTTGGAGGTAAACAGCAAACCATCTGCCGCAGGCAGTCGCGAAGTGTTGGTAAACACCATTGATGAAGAATCGGTACTCTATTATCACAAGTGGGTTCGTGATAATATTGAGAAAGTAACCAAACAAACGAACGGAAAAGTGGGCTACATACACATCCCAGATATGGGTGTGGATGGGCTGAACGAGTTTGCTAAATATTATTACCCTCAACTTCTCAAAGAAGGATTGATTATTGACGTTCGTGGTAATGGAGGTGGCAATGTTTCGCCCATGATTATCGAAAGATTGATGCGCCAACTCACCTACATGACCATGCATACGGGGCAAACAGAGGGCGATGCCAACCCAGTGGGTATGCACGNNGAGCACGTAGGACCCAAAGTGACATTGCTCGACAAGTATTCAGCATCCGATGGTGATTTGTTCCCCTACCGATTCCAAGTGAACAAGATTGGTAAAACAATTGGTACACGTTCGTGGGGTGGTGTGGTTGGTTACAGTGGCGCTATTCCGTTGATTGATGGTGGCTCTATTGTTACCCCATCTTATGCTCCTTACGACAAGGATGGCAAAGGATTTATAATCGAAGGCACAGGTGTTGTGCCCGATATTATTATCGAAAACGATCCAGCACAACAATACAAAGGAATAGATGCACAACTCAACAAAGGCATCGAGGAGATATTGCAAGAATTGAAAGAACATCCTGTTAAGTTGACTCCTGTTCCCGCATTTCCAGTGAAGACGGGTAAATAATCTAGCGAATTCGTTCTCGAAACTATACTAATTGAAAAAGGGTTGTCCTCGCAGACAGCCCTTTTGTATGCTTTCAAGTGACATAAATGCTTGTCCGCATGGAAAAGTAGTCTTGCAAGGTTGCAAGCATGCATTTCTGTGCAGAAAAGTGGTCTTGCAATGTTGCAAGGGGGGTAATCCACGCAGAAACGGGGTTTGCACGATTGCAAGAGGGGTATTCCACGTAGAAAAGTGGTCTTGCACGATTGCAAAGTGGTTTTCTATGGCGATGAGTAGTCTTGCACTATGATGTGACTGCATTTCGTCGACGAAAAGCACTCTCGCTAAACAACAAGCATGCATTTTGCCGGCAAGAAGAACTCTCGCTAAATAATGTGTATGCATTTTGTCGGCAGAAAGAGGTCTCGCTAAGTCAGGTGCATTATTTTTGTCGACAAGAAGGGGTGTCTTGATACAAAACACCCCCTAAGTTGTGATAAGATGATTATTGGTGAAGATGGGCTACCTCAATTCGCAAACTATACACAATAAAAAAAGGAGAAGCTGCTGCTCCTCCTTTTCTATAAATATATTCGTGAATATTAGTAACCTGGGTTTTGTTTCAAACCTGGTTCTACACGAAGACTGTTTTCGTGAAATGGCCACAAGTAATTGTGAGGTCTAAAGGTTCTGTCTTCAATTTTGAGAGATACCAGTTGTCCATCCACTTCACGCGTATGACCCAATGCAGGTTGGTTTAAAACCACCTCTGCAGTTTTCCATCTGATGATGTCGTCATAACGAACTCCTTCACCTGCAAGCTCAGTGCGACGTTCGTTTCTGATAAGATCCGTCCATTGTTGTTTTGTGTATGCAGCATACTCAGGTAAAGATACATCAGCAACTGTCATATCAAGGCCAGCTCTTTTGCGAACTTGATTGATGCAGCTTTTGGCTAGAGCATCTACATCACCTAACATGATTTTAGCTTCGGCATAAGTTAATAATACCTCTGCGTAACGCAACATACCAAACTCCATTGTTCCATCACCATTGCTTTTGAAAGCATCAGCATCAGACACAAATTTTCTGAACCAGTATCCTGAACGGCTTGCTCTTGTTTTTTCATAATACATGGGAGACTCTTCGTTATAGATATCCACTTGCTCACCATAAAACATATCACCATGCCCAAAGATACTCGCGTCATAACGTGGGTCTCTATTAAGATGAGGATTCAGCTCATATTCTTTTTTAGAATGCAATGGACATTTGTCTATAGGTCTTCCTTGAGCTGTCCAGTATGAGTCAACTAATGCTTTTAGTGGCACTGTGTAAGATTGACCAGCACCTGTTCTAAAGTGAGGTCCAAGATCTCTAAAAGATCTTGTGGCACGACTAGCATTACTTGCTCTGTCTAACCACATAATAAATTCTTTATTGTTAGACGCAGCTTTATATTGAAACAAATCACCATATACTGGATACAGTGAATACTTTCCACTCTCTATGATTTCTTTTGCTAAACGAGCTGCGAGTTCATATCTTCCATTGTATAGTGCGTATCGCATAGTCAATGCTTTCAATGAATATTGATTGAACATGTATTTGTCCGTTGTATATTCATCTTTCGGCAACTTATTGGCAATCTCTTCAGCTAAAGGGAAAAGTATATTCAATATTTCTTCTTTAGGTTTCACTGGTTGGAGTGCAGATT
>DENY01000139.1:0-381 GCA_002359825.1 Bacteroidales bacterium UBA2632 | reverse complement strand
AAACTAAGTCAGCAGGTTCAAGATGGAATGGAACATCACCCCAACGTGCGGTTAATCTAAAGTAGTGCCAAACTCTTAATCCTTCAAGAATACTTTTATATTTCTCTCTAACAGATTCGTCTTCCAAATATGGAACGCCAGCATTGGCGATAAAAGTGTTTAGCCTACCCAGATGCTTCATATATAATTCATAATAATATAAGAAGGTAGTAGTGTTACTATTAAAGTTCCCGTTTGCAATCACTTGATGATGATATCCCTCTACTCGGCTGTAAGCATTGTCTGATTTGCCTTCATCCATATAATAAACCAATGCCTGTGATTGTGGATTAGTGAAAACGTCCAAATAACTACTGTATATAACCCTTCGCAAGTCTTCCT
>DENY01000195.1:2483-4062 GCA_002359825.1 Bacteroidales bacterium UBA2632 | reverse complement strand
TCCGTCAAAAGAACCGCATAACAGTCTAACAGATCCTTCGCTCCGCTCTGGATGACAGGGATGTTTGAAGTCGTAAGTTGTAAGGCCCTGGGTCCATTGTCCATTAAAAAAAAGGATGCCCCATCAGAGGCACCCTTTTTCAATTTTGTATAGCTTATTGAACTATCCGTTAATCCAACAATGAATCTGGATCAAGATTGTCGTGCTCAATATCCAAGAAGTATTTGTAGGTGCCTACTCTCAAGTCAGAACAAGCATCATAATCGCACACAATGATACCCTTGCGGTGCAATTGCAATGCGCTCACAGTCCACATTTGGTTGACAGAACCTTCCACAGCGTGGTATAGGGCTCTTGCCTTGTGGCTTCCATCTACCAAAATCAATATCTCTTTAGATTCTAAAATAGTACCTATTCCCACAGTAATTGCAGTTTTTGGAACATCGTCCACTGTATCAAAGAAACGAGAGTTGGCCACAATTGTTTTTGTAGTAAGCGTTTTGATACGTGTACGTGATGCTAGTGACGAACCTGGCTCATTGAAAGCAATGTGTCCATCGGTACCCACTCCACCTAAAAACAGATCGATACCACCTGCATCTTTAATCTTTTGGTCATACGCTGCGCACTCAGCCTCAATATCTTCGGCCACACCGTTTGGAATGTTTACATTCTCCTTTTTGATATCGATGTGGTTAAAGAAGGTGTTCCACATAAAATGGTGATAGCTTTGTGGATGGTCTGCATCCAGGCCAATGTATTCGTCTAAGTTGAAAGTAATCACATTTTCGAAAGATACCACTCCATTTTTGTGCAATCGGATCAACTCTTTGTACATCTTGATGGGAGATGAACCAGTTGGCAAGGCCAATTTGAAAGGCTTTTCGGGTGTTGGATTAGCCTTCTTAATTTTCGAAACTACATAGTTGGCAGCCCATTTTGCTATTTGGTCTGCATTGGGTTGAATAATTAATCTCATATTTTTATTTTTTAGTTAGTTTATTTTGTTTGATAAAATTCAATCACACACACACAAAGCTGTTCTTGGTGTGATTATTGACAATCAGTAGTTTTGTTTGGCACTATCTCATCGTCCGAAAGAATTTTCTTGGCCATGTTGCTTCCCAGTGTCTCCGCTTTGTCATATACATCTTGATTGAGTGATTGTTTCATGTCAACGGCACCGCACACAATCTCAAATTGCATTTTGTCGGCAAATTCACCCAACAACCTCAACGAAGTGCCTGCCCACGAGTGTCCTCCGAAATATCCAAAATATCTATCCTTAAGATTCTTGTTTTCCAATGTGTTCACAAGATTTTGCACTGCTGGATATAGTTTACTATCATAAGTGGGCGATCCAATAATGAGTGCTTTGTACTTAAACACATCCTGAATTACATAGGAGAGATGGCTTTTGGAGAGATTGTGCATCACAATATTCTTAACACCACAAGCAGCTGCTTCCGATGCTATTGCTTCGGCCAATTGCTCTGTATTGCCATACATACTTCCATAAGCAATTACCAAGCCTTTGTCGGCCTCATACTTGCTCAATTTATCGTATAGGGCTATTACA
>DENY01000195.1:0-2326 GCA_002359825.1 Bacteroidales bacterium UBA2632 | reverse complement strand
GCAAACACTGTTTTGGTTTCGTTTACGTAGGTCATCATTGTTTCGGGCCAATGCACCATGGGTGTCAAAAAGAATTTCAGGGTGTTGTTTCCCAAAGAAAGTTCTTCTCCATCCTTTACGATAGTAATGTTCTTGGCAATGTCATAAAAGCCTTGCAGCATATCTGCTGTGCGTGCATTACCAATGAGTTGAATGTTTGGATACTTGTTGAGAAGAAAAAGCAAAGCACCCGAATGATCGGGTTCCATGTGATTGATCACAAGGTAGTCTATGGGTTTATCGCCCAACAATACATCCAATTTCTTCAAGAAAACATCAGTAAAAGCAATATCAACAGTATCGATCAGTGCTACTTTTTCGTCACGAATAAGGTAGGAGTTATACGAAACCCCTTTTGGGAGAGGCCACAAGTTTTCGAACAGCTCCTTCGATCTGTCGTTTACACCAACGTAAAAAAGGTTTTTGTTAATTTCAACTGGTTTGTACATATTCTTATATAAATATATTATTTTATTGACCAAGCATTCCACGCTTGGCTTCCTATTTTTCCACTCTTTATTTTATGATGAAGTTGGACGATTTTTTCTTTTTTCCAACTATCACTTCTGGCTGATTATCCTTCTTGTCATTTCTATAGGCATTCCACACCAGCCATATACCCCATATTACAAATGGGATGCTGAGCCACTGCCCAAGAATAAGGCCTGTGTTTTGACGCATGAGTATCTCTGACTCTACTTGCACTTCTTTGATGTATTCGATGAAAAATCTTGACCNNGCAAATTCCTAAGAGGAGTCCTTGTTTTTTCTTGGCATCGGTATTCCAAAACATATACATGGTCACAGCAAAAACTAAGAAATAAACAAGCGCTTCGTAGATTTGTGTTGGATGTGATGGTTGGGAGAAAATGGGTTGTGCCACACCAGCTTTCCAAGCACCTACGTTTTCAATAAAACGAAAGCCCCAAGGTTGAGAGGTCACATCACCATATATTTCATGGNNAAACCCAGTAGGAACTATTACCCTATCGAAGGTCCAAAGCATGCTTTTCTTAGTTACATTTCTTGAATATAACCAAACAGCAATAATGATGCCCAGAACCCCACCATGACTGGCAAGACCACCTTCCCAAATATATAGAATCTTGATAGGGTTGGCCAAATAGTAGGCAGGTTCGTAAAACAGACAATGCCCTACACGAGCTCCCACAATAATACCCAACATCATATACATAAAAAGGGAATCGAACCACTTTTGTGGCAGTTTTTCTTCATTATAGATGCGTTGAACAATATATACTGCCNNCCAATGACCCAAAAAAGACCATACCATCTGATCTCTCTGCCAAAAATTGTGAATAGTTCAGGATTCACATCCCAAGTAATGTACGATAACATTTGCCGTGATTTTATTGATTAGTAAAACAAAGATACTTAATATTTTTATGACTTAAACCAACTTTCCAATCCATTCGTCTTTCTCTCCTGGCAATAAGTCGATAACAGGGATTTCGATAAGTGTATATGCTCCTGGCTGTTGTTTCATGGTGGCACGTGCAGCACTCACTAACATCTGTGCTGTCAAGGCTGGATTGTTTACATGCATAACATAGGAGAACAGTTGATTTTGTGTGCTACCCGATGATCCCTTGCGATCCATCTCTACACCATGCCCCATATCTCTCAATTCATTTATATCATTGACCTCGAACACATGCGTTTCATCATTAATGAAATAGGAGTCATTCTTTATAGATTCAGTTAAACCTTCTATATCGTAGCCATCTTCCACTTCGATGTAAACCATTCGGCGATGAAGGCCTGTTCCCGTAGGGATAGTAATTGACAATGCATCCTTGACCCCTTTAATGGCTTTTACAGCCACCGAATGTCCCATGCTCATACCTGGTCCGAAATTGGTGTAGGTGATGCCACTTGGCGCCATTGCTTGCATTAGAGTACGCACAATAGAATCACTTCCGGGGTCCCACCCTGCGGAGATAACAGAAGTAGCATCATGTTTTTTTGCTACACCATCAAGCGATGTGCGCAATGAAGCAATTTCGGAATGTATATCGAAACTGTCAACAGTGTTGATGCCCATAGAAAGAAACTCTTTTGCAGATGACTCCAACAATCGGCTGGGCAAACACAATATGGCAACGTCCACATCAGATAGTTTATCAATTGAATCTGTTACAACAAATTCTTTCAGTTCGGCGGGTATCTCTTTTATATTGCGACGAACTATTCCCGCAACTTCAAAATCGGGAGTATGTAAAATAGTATCTATAACATATTTACCTATGTTACCATAGCCAACGAT
>DENY01000031.1:8420-15349 GCA_002359825.1 Bacteroidales bacterium UBA2632 | reverse complement strand
TCAGCGTTGCACGACCTCCAATAATGTGTCAGCCATGAGTGTTCACCATTGCTTAACGTTAAAAAGTTAGTGTTTAGTGAGTATGTAGTGTTGAGTTTGTTAAGGAAGGTTGTGCCGAGAGTGTTTTTACCGTTGCATATCCATGAAGTAATCTTTACCTATTGAAAATTCACCGTTGCATTTTGAATTCGTAATCATTACCAAATGGAATTTCACCGTTGCATTTTGAATTGAGAATCTTTGATTGATATATATAGTGTCTAGTTTTTTTATTGCTTTGACCTTAATGAACAGTGGTTGGTGTGTTATTTCTACTTTTAAAGTAATGTGAAAATAGTTTGGAGACTTTTCATCTAAAATGCTTCCTCACATTAAAGCTTCGATATTTATTCTTCCAACTTTCGTTTTACTAGTTAGGTGGAGTTTTTTTCAGTTTTATATTTGCTACACCACATTCATCTGTTCTATTATCAACACAATATGATAAAACTTTCATTTTAATCGACAACTAAATTATAAATTAGTATTTTTGCCTTTTAGAAATGAATTCAAACAACCATTGTTTGAATTGTTTGTTTACAAAAAAGTGTTCAAATATTAAGATGTTTTATCATGACTCAACCATTAGTTATATATAATACGCTCAATCGCGAAAAAGAAGTTTTCACACCACTGCATGCTCCTCACGTGGGGATGTATGTGTGTGGCCCTACAGTGTATGGCGACCCTCATTTAGGACATGCTCGTCCAGCAATTACATTCGATTTATTGTTTCGTTATTTGCAACACATTGGTTACAAAGTGCGCTATGTGCGGAATATTACCGATGTAGGTCATCTGGAAAACGATGCCGACGATGGTGAGGATAAAATAGCCAAAAAAGCACGTATCGAAGAGTTGGAGCCTATGGAGGTTGTTCAGTTCTATACAAATAGCTATCACAAAGCAATGGACTCACTTAATGTGTTGCGTCCTTCGATAGAGCCTAGTGCCTCGGGTCATGTGATGGAGCAAATAGAGATGACCCAAGAGATATTAGACAAGGGTTTTGCTTATGAAAGCAATGGCTCTGTTTATTTTGATGTTGAAAAATATAACAAATCTCACAATTATGGTATCCTTTCTCATAGAGATATTGATGAGTTGTTAGAGACTACCCGTCAGTT
Organism: Bacteroidales bacterium UBA2632; assembly: GCA_002359825.1. GTDB lineage: Bacteria > Bacteroidota > Bacteroidia > Bacteroidales > Dysgonomonadaceae > UBA2632. The sequence continues at coordinate 14,183 of DENY01000031.1, read as the reverse complement.
GGATGGACAGGATGAAAAACGCAGGGGGATAGATTTTGCACTTTGGAAAAAAGCAGCACCCGAACACATTATGCGTTGGAAATCGCCTTGGGGTGTGGGTTTCCCTGGATGGCATTTGGAATGTTCAGTGATGAGCACTCGCTATTTGGGGGATGAATTTGATATTCATGGCGGCGGACTCGACTTGCTGTTCCCTCATCATGAGTGCGAAATTGCTCAAAATACTGTTGTAAATGGAAAACCATCGGTTCGCTATTGGATGCACAACAATATGATAACAGTCAACGGAACAAAAATGGGTAAATCGATGGGTAACTTCATCAACCTCGAAGAGTTCTTCAATGGAACTCATCGTTTGTTAGATAAAGCATACGACCCCATGACAATTCGTTTCTTTATTTTACAATCACACTATAGAAGTATGGTTGATTTTAGTGTTGATGCTCTACATGCTGCTGAAGTAGCCTTGAGAAGACTGTTGGATGCTTCCAACAATATTGCAAATATACCAGTGAGTGATGTCTCTACGGTCGAAGTGGGAGCGTTGCGTCAACAGTGTTATGATGCAATGAATGACGACTTGAATACACCCATCTTGCTTTCACACCTGTTTAATGCAACACGAACTGTGAATTCAGCCATTGCAGGAGTAGAGAAACTAACAAAAGAAGATGTTGGTGAATTAGCAGATTTGTTTGAAACATTTCTTCATAACTTATTGGGTATAGAAGACGAGTCGGCATTAAAAGATTCTAGCTATGAGGCATTTGAAAAGGCTGTAAATATGCTTTTGGAAATGAGACAAGAAGCTAAGCAAAACAAAGATTGGGCAACATCTGACAAAATCCGCAATGAACTTACAGAGGCAGGTTTTACTATAAAAGATACTCCTACTGGATTTGAGTGGAGTTTGTCTTAATTAAAAGCTTCTCATGATGTGACAGGTTGTGATTAAGATTCCACACGATCTTTTATTTAAAAAATTTTCTTTATGCAGTTACTCCTCTCTCCTGCCAAACTAATGGATTTCAAAGATAAGCAGGAAACAGTAAAAGGAACTACTCCTTTGTTTTTAGAAAAAACAAATCAATTGGTGGAGTTCTGTCAAGGGTTATCGGTTAATGAAATTGCAGGGTTGCTAAAGATAAACCTGAAGATGGCACACGATGTGTATGGCTATTTTCACACCTTCCATCTGGACAATTCATTACAACGTAGTGCCACATTTGCATTTAACGGTATTGCATTCCAAGGTCTTAATATTCACGACTTCTCAGCCGATGATTTATCCTTCGCACAGAAGCACCTCAATATTGTTTCAGGGTTGTATGGCTTGTTACGTCCGTTAGATATCATCAAGCCTTATCGCTTGGATGTCAGCACAAGGATATCTCCCTTAAATAATGGGCTTAATAATATGGGCAATCTCAGCTCCGCTTATCCAAAATCAAATTATTTGTATGGATTTTGGCAAGAGACAGTCAATAAATATTTGTCTGAGAAACTAAGTGAGGATGATAATATTATTATCAATCTGAGTTCGGCTGAATATTATAAGCTTATTGTACCTCAATTACTACCCAATAAAATGAAGATGATAACCATTGCGTTTCGCGAACAAAGAGGAGGTGGATTGAAGCAAGTGATTGTGTATGCAAAAAAAGCGCGGGGTCAGATGGGACGGTTTATAGTTAAGAATAAAATAACCAATGCAGAAGATATCAAGGGCTTCAACACGGATGGATATTTCTACTATCCTGCACAGTCAACACCAACAGAGTGGATGTTTGTGAGGTGATTGTTTAATGGATGATGAGATATCTGAGTATTCGTATAAACGGAAAACATTCTGCCTATACTTCCAATTCTACCTATCACGTCTCGTATTCTTAAATTAAATATGAATATAAAAAGAATTAAGTTCGCATCTAAGTTAGGACTTGTTGCTGCAGCAGCAGGATCTGCCGTTGGATTAGGTAATATATGGAGATTCCCCAGTCAAGCTGCCGATGGTGGTGGGGCATTGTTTATATTTCTATACATTGGATGCATTGCTTTCTTTGGTATTCCACTAATGATGGGCGAATTCATTATTGGACGCTCGGGTAGGGCCAATGCATCTGGGTCGTTTAAAAAACTTGCACCTGGTACTCAATGGAAATGGGTAGGGCGTTTAGGCATACTTACAGCTTTCTTAATCCTTGGATTCTATATGGTTGTATGTGGATGGACCATGGAGTATATTGTGCAAAGTGTGTCGGGACAATTGATGGCTACAGAAAGTTTTGGCGAGAACTTCAATAACTTGCTACAGGATTCTACACGGCAATCTGTGTGGATGGTTCTGTTTACTTTACTGACAGCTTTCTTTATATTAGCTGGAGTGAAAAAAGGGATTGAGCAATCAGCTAAGATATTGATGCCCGTTCTTTTTCTTCTACTTCTTATTTTAGGTTTTCGTTCAGTCACGCTTAGTGGGTCTGCAGAAGGATTGGCTTTTCTTTTCAAACCCAATATGGGGGCTGTCAAATCCACCATCTTCTTAGATGCTATTGGTCAAGCGTTCTTCTCTTTGTCCATTGGGATGGGAGCTATGACTACTTATGGTTCTTATTTTCGTGACGATTCTAATTTGCGCAACACTGCTTTTCAGGTATCTTTATTGGATACATTGGTGGCAGTGTTGGCAGGCATTATAATATTCCCTGCTGCTTTTGCGCTTACGCAAACACCTGAAACTATTGTCACGACATTAGTAGCTGGAGGCCCTGGATTGTTATTTATCACTATTCCCCAATTATTTCATCACCTACCGTTTTCGAGTCTTTGGGCAACTATGTTCTTTGTTTTGCTGGGTATTGCAGCACTCACATCCACCATTTCACTGATGGAAGTAGTGACCACTTTTCTGCACGAAGAGCTCAACATGTTAAGGCGCAATGCAGTTACTTTTATATCGATGGGTGTGGTTGTTTTAGGTGTTACATCCTCTATATCGCCCCAGTTTTTTGATATTCTTGATTATACAAATGCCAAGATAATGCTACCATTGAGCGGTTTGTTCATCTCTCTGTTTATTGGTTGGTATTTAGATAAAAAAATTACATTTGCACAACTAACTAATGATGGTACGCTTTCGGTGTCTGTTAGGTTTCTTAAATTTTACATCTTTATTCTGCGATATATTGCACCGGTAGCTATTGTGGGGATTTTTGTTTATGGAATTTTCTTTTAGGGACAAGAGATACAAGGGACAATGTCTGCAGTTCAGAGGTTAACGCTACATCTATCTACCATCAAGATAATATTACATCATAATGTACGATTATATTTGCAACGTACGAAAGATTAAAAACGACACCTAACCATAGTTAACAAAATGGCATTGATTTTTATATCAGAAAGTATTACTTTTACATAAAAAATAAAGCATGGCATATAAAATATTTCCCCCCAATTCTTTAAACACAACTGTTACGCTACCAGGTTCAAAAAGTATAAGCAATCGTGCTCTCATACTGAATGCATTAAGTTTGAGTAATTACGAAATTGATAACCTCTCGGTTTGCGAAGATACACGGGTGATAAAAGAAGCATTCGCATCAAACACAAACCAATTTAATGTGCGAGGTGCTGGGACTGCAATGCGTTTTTTAACTGCTTTCTTGGCATGTGTAGACGGCGAGTGGCTTTTGGAAGGTTCAGAAAGAATGCATCAGCGTCCTATTCATCCATTGGTTGATACGCTTATAACACTGGGTGCCGAAATAGAATATTTGGGCAATAAGGGGTATCCACCACTCAAAATAAAAGGGCGCAAACTGGAAGGTGGCGAAGTGTATCTAACGGCTAATGTGAGTTCCCAATTTGTTTCGGCACTCATTATGATAGCACCTACAATGAAGTATGGTTTGACGCTTCATCTTGAGCATGAAGTGATATCAAGACCTTACATTCATTTAATGGAGAAAATGATGGAGGACTATGGAGTGCGTATGAAATGGATTGACAATACTATTAAAATAGAGCCGCAACCATATATTCCAATACGCTATAGCGTAGAGTCTGATTNNGTTTGTAGCCCTGATGCCAGAAGCTGAGGTTAGATTGAAAGGTTTGAAAAAAGAGAGCATGCAAGGCGATGCCAATATTCTCAATCTTTTTTCAGATTTAGGTGTCAAAACTACTTTTGACAATGAAGGGGTGTTGTTGACTAAGAAGAAAGTAACAGCTCAGAAGTTTTTTCATAACTTTATTAATGAGCCGGATTTAGCTCAAACATTTACTGTTGCGTGTTGTTTATTGGATATACCTTTCTTTTTTTCTGGTTTGCAAACCTTAAAGATAAAGGAGACAGACCGAATATTCGCACTAATCACAGAGCTTGAAAAATTGGGCTATGTGTTACGCGAAACCGAAAACGGAATATTAGAATGGGATGGAAAACGCTGTCTTACAGACGAAACAATAGTGATAGAAACATATGATGATCACCGGATGGCTATGGCTTTTTCCCCAGCCTCTATTGTATTCAAAAATATGTATATTAATCATCCTGATGTTGTTACAAAGTCGTATCCATCTTTTTGGAAGGACTTACAACAAGGAGGTTTTAAGTTGAACGAAACAGATAATTTTTAACAATGAAAAGTCTATTTATTTTTATAGGAATTATAATATTTTTCTCATTATCGGTATATATATGGAATTTGATTCAGCGAAAAAAAGGTGTGACTGAAGCAAATCCTGATAAGTATGTTCGCCCTGATGGATGTTGTGGTGCACACGAAGTGTGTGAGCATACTGCTGATGAATTAAACACCAAACCAGAGTATTTTGATGATGAAGAGCTTGATCGTTTTGAGCGTAAACTGTCACATGAATATACTGATGAAGAGGCTGAAGAATTTAGAGAGGTATTTTATACTCTCTATGATGAAGAGAAATCACTTTGGCTCAAAAGTTTAAGGATGCGACACATTAGTTTGCCTCAACAAGTGAAGAAAGAAATGGTTGACGTGATGAAATCACTTCATAAGGATCTCCAAACAGCATAACATAATTGCATGGATGTTCTAGAACTTATTAACTATGCCTTTTTCCGCAATGCTTTGTGGGGTAGTCTTTTGGCTAGTGTTGCGTGTGGTATCATAGGTAGTTATGTGGTAGCTCGTCGTATGGTTTTTATAAGTGGAGGCATCACCCATGCTTCGTTTGGTGGTATTGGAATTGGGTTCTACTTCGGGTTCAACCCTGTCTTATCTGCCATGGTTTTTTCAGTTTTGTCTGCTTTTGGCATTCAGTGGTTGTCCAAAAATCAGAACGTAAGAGAAGACTCAGCCATAGCTGTATTTTGGTCTTTGGGAATGGCTTTGGGTATCATACTTATATTTTTGTCACCAGGTTATGCACCAAACCTTTCCGAATACCTTTTTGGAAATATACTCACTATTAGTCAAGTGGACATACTGTTATTGGGAATCTTGAGCGCATTATTGATATTGTTTTTTACTTTTTTCTATCGTTCTATACTCAATACCTCTTTCGACAAAGAGTTTGCTAAAACTCGGGGTGTTCCTGTTGCTTTTCTAGAATACACGCTCATCATGTTAGTAGCTGTTACCATCGTGCTCAGCATTCGTTTGGTGGGTATTGTCTTACTTATTTCATTATTGACAGTACCACAAATGACGGCAAATATCTTTACCAATCGCTTTTCTAAAATAATTATTGGATCGGTGGTAATTAGTTTTGTTGGATGTA
>DENY01000031.1:0-8388 GCA_002359825.1 Bacteroidales bacterium UBA2632 | reverse complement strand
CTGATAGGTTTGCTCTTCTCTTATTATTTGAATGTGCCATCAGGAGCATTTATTATATTTATACTGATATTAATGTATTTGGGGGCGAAGTTAGGAGAACGTGTTCTTAGATTTAATAGTAAAGTGTAATTAAAAACAACAGCTACTTTTAATATAACAATAGAGTTGTCAAAGTTTAATTTAACGTTTTATGTTCTTAAAATTGTTACATTAAAACATATTGAAAATAGGCACGATAAATTACGAGTTCAAATACGCTGTGTAAGGGTCAACTTCATCTTCCTCATTCCATTTTTTAGATAAACCACAACCAGTACAGCCTCCACAATACCCATCTTCCTTTTCTACAAAGAAAAAGCGATACACATTACGTAGCAGTATTGCTGCTACTGTAATACCAATGATGACGACGACGATTAGTTGAATGTTCATATTAATAAAACAATTTAAAAGAGATAATGTTTAGAAAAGAATTCCTATCTGATAGGTTAGAAAGGCAATGACCCACGCCAAAAGGGTAGTATAAACAATAGTAAATAAACCCCATTTCCAAGAACCTGACTCCTCTTTAATAGCTACAATGGTGGCAATGCACGGGAAGTATATCAACACGAAAAGCATGAGAGCAACGGCTACAGCTGGCGTAAAAACGGGTGTGCCATCGCTATACGTTTCTTTCTTTATACGGGTTTGAAGTGATTCTTGATTTTGTGCATCTCCAGGATAAAGAACTCCTAAAGTGCTAACAACTATCTCCTTTGCAGCCATGCCAGTAATTATACTTACTGATATTTTCCAGTCGAAACCTAATGGGCGCATAACTGGCTCTATTAAATGACCTATCTGACCAATGTAGGAATTTTCTTGATGTACTGAAGCGCGCATAACTTCTATGCCTGCTACGATGCTGTCTTGTTTCTGTGTAGAGATTTTTCCTTCTGATAATAGTTGAGCTGTTTGCTCTATTTGTTGGTCGTAATGTTTCTCTGTTTCTCTGTTGTGTGGGAAATAACCTAAAAACCAAATCACAATAGAGGCAATAAGGATGATACCTCCCATCTTTTGTAAATATTGGCGCGATTTGTCCCACATGTGTGTGATTGTGGACTTTACAGTTGGCATGCGATAAGGTGGAAGTTCCATTACAAACGGAGTGTTTTCTTCTTTAAATAATGTTTTTCTGAATAATTTGGAGAGAATAACTGCAAGTAATATTCCGAAGGTATATATTCCGAAAAGAGCTAAGCTAGCATTTTTGGGGAAGAAGGCGCTCACAAATAGAATGTAAATGGGCAGTCGAGCACTACAAGACATGAGCGGATTGATTAACATTGTAATCATTCTACTGCTCCTGCTTTCTATGGTACGAGTAGCAAGTATGGCTGGAACGTTACAACCAAAACCCATAATAAGAGGGATAAATGATTTGCCATGTAACCCTATTTTGTGCATCACTTTATCCATAATGAAAGCGGCTCGCGCCATATAGCCCGAATCTTCCATAAATGAAATAAAAGCATAGAGTATGACAATGTTGGGTAAAAAGACAATTACACCACCAACACCTCCTATTATGCCATCAACTAAAAGGTCTTTTAATGGTCCATCTGTCATATTAGATCGGATGAAATTACCAATAAGTTGCACAACCCACTCAATCCATTTCATAGGGTAGGTACCTAATGTGAACGTGGCTTCAAACATAACCCACATAAATACAAAGAAAAGTGGAAATCCTATATATTTATTGGTGACAATAGTATCGAGTATGCGTGTGGTTTCTGATATATTCGTCTTCTCGGTTAATGTTTCACGCAGACCTCCTGCTATAAATCCATAACGAGCATTTGTGAATGCTGACTCGGGGTCTTCTCGTAATAGGTTTTCAATGTAAATACGCTCTTTCTCTGTTCGAGCCAAAATTTCTTGATGATGATCAAGCGTATTTACAATTTTAAGAATGTCTTTATCATTTTCTAATAGCTTGATGCACATGTAGCGGAGCGGCATATTGAGATGAGAGATGTCAGTCTTTGCAAACTGTTGTTCTAGTCTGTGGATAGCTTTTTCCAATACTCTACCGTATGAAATGTGCACATTCCCATTGTTTGAATGTGACTCATGCATCTCAATAATTTTGTCTAGTATAGCTGGTATCCCAAAACCCTTTTTTCCTATTGTGGGAATAATGGGAGTGTCTATCATTTCTGACAAAGATTCATGTTCGAATTCTCTTCCACTCTTTTGTAACTCGTCGTACATGTTGAGAGCGATAACCATGGGTACTTTGAGCTCCATTAATTCTGTGGTTAGGTACATATTTCGCTCAAGTGATGAGGCAGAAACTACATTGATAATTACATCGGGTTTCTTTTCTAGAATATATTTTCTCACAAATAGTTCTTCGGGTGTGTATGCCGATAGGGAGTAGGTCCCAGGTAAGTCCACCATCTTGAAGGTATACCCTTTGTGTTTTAGTTTTCCTTCTTTCGAATCTACAGTTACTCCGCTGTAATTGCCCACATGCTCATGCGAACCAGAAGCAATATTGAAAATAGAAGTCTTCCCAGAGTTAGGATTACCCACAAGCGCAACGGTTATTGTTTTTGGATCTTTTTGCTGAGTTGGTTGTTGATATGTTTGGTTGAAATTGTTATTTGAAGATTTTTGCTCATTTTCTTTTTCGTATGTAGGCTGTTCATGTTCAGGCACATCACTTTTTACCATTGATATCTCAATCATAACTGCTTCGCTACGACGTAACGAAACTTCATACTCCATAATATGATACTTTATGGGGTCTTTGAGAGGTGCATTCAAAATAGATTTTACTTCTTGACCACGTACAAAACCCATCTCTAGCAAACGTTTGCGGAATGCACCGCTTCCATTCACTTTTATGATATAGGCTTTGCTGCCGGTATGGAGTTCAGATAAACGCATATTTAAATAACAAATTGAATTTTAGAGAAATAGTCTAAAACAATAACTGTGCAAAATTTGAAAGTGCAAAGATGGGTATTTTTATTGAGTTTGATGAGTTGAAAGAGGCTTTATTTACAACTAGTGCAAATAGCAGATGGTGTTATTTATGGAATATTGAGTTAGTAGATGGTTCATAGATAGCTTTATAGCAATAGAAGATAGGGTGTGTGATATCTATAGTCTTGGTATTTTAAATTAAGATCGTTTACTGTTATTGTTGACAATTTAATCGAATTATAAAATAGCATACGTTTTACTTATTAATTATATAAGTGATGGGTTTATAAGCTTGTTTTAAATCATTTGAACAGGTTAAGAACATCATTTAAGCATCTTGTTTTCAATTCGTCCAATTTTCTTTGTATTTTTGCAACTAGAATAGAAGAAAATTTATTTAAAACTTAATTATAAGACTCGTTATGGCTAAAAAAACGTTCAAGTATCAAGAGACTTTCCCTTTATCAGAGGACAAAACAAACTATTACCTGCTAACTAAAGAACATGTTTCTATCTCTGAGTTTGAGGGCAAACAAATCCTTAAAGTTGACCCGGAAGCATTAACCCTTTTGACTCAACATGCCTTTCGTGATGTTAATTTCTTATTGCGCCCTGACCACCAAGCTCAGGTGGCTAAAATTTTATCAGACCCTGAAGCAAGTGAAAATGATAAATTTGTAGCTTTGACCTTCTTGCGTAATTCGGAAATATCAGCTAAAGGAATACTTCCTTTTTGTCAAGATACAGGTACTGCTATTATTATGGGTAAAAAAGGGCAACGCGTTTGGACTGACGGTTGTGATGAGGAGGCTCTTTCAAAAGGTGTTTATAACACATACGTGAATGAGAATTTGCGCTACTCGCAAAATGCTGCTCTCAATATGTATGATGAGGTGAATACAGGCTGCAACCTGCCAGCACAGATTGATTTATATGCTACCGAGGGAGATGAATATAATTTCCTATGTGTTGCTAAAGGTGGTGGTTCAGCTAACAAAACTTTCCTTTATCAAGAAACAAAAGCTTTGCTTACTCCAGGTAAGTTGGAAAGTTTCTTGATAGATAAAATGAAATCATTGGGTACTGCTGCTTGTCCTCCCTATCATGTTGCATTTGCAATAGGTGGCACATCGGCAGAGTCTAATTTGAAAGTCGTAAAATTAGCATCCACAAAATATTATGATAATCTACCTACTGAAGGAAACGAAGGTGGACAAGCTTTTAGAGATTTGGAAATGGAAGCCAAACTGAAGAAAGCATCTGAAGAGTTAGGCTTGGGTGCACAATTTGGTGGTAAATACTTTGCGCACGATATTCGTGTTGTACGTTTACCTCGTCATGGCGCGTCTGTACCCGTTGGAATGGGTGTTTCTTGTTCGGCCGACCGTAACATTAAAGCAAAAATAAATAAAGATGGAATCTGGATCGAAAAGTTGGAAGACAACCCATCACGTTTGATTCCTGAAGAGTATCGTGAAGCTGGAGAAGGTGGTGGCGTAGAAATAGACTTGAACCAACCAATGGCCAATATTCTTAAAGAATTGTCTAAATACCCTGTATCAACACGTTTGTCATTAAACGGGACTATCATTGTTGGTCGCGATATTGCTCACGCAAAATTAAAAGAGCGTATTGATAATGGCGAAGGTTTACCACAATACATAAAAGATCATCCAATCTATTATGCCGGACCGGCAAAAACTCCTGAAGGATATGCATCGGGATCGATGGGCCCAACCACTGCAGGAAGAATGGACTCGTATGTTGATCTATTTCAATCGAATGGTGGAAGTCTTATAATGCTGGCAAAAGGTAACCGAGGTCAAGAAGTAACCGACGCATGTCACAAACATGGTGGTTTCTACTTAGGTAGCATTGGTGGTCCTGCAGCTATCTTAGCACAAAATAGTATTAAGAAACTAGAGTGTTTAGAATATCCAGAGTTGGGTATGGAAGCAATTTGGAAGATTGAAGTGGAAAATTTCCCTGCATTCATTCTTGTGGATGACAAAGGAAATGATTTTTATCAGACAGTGAATCAACCGAATTGTGCGTTTGATTAATGAATGGGTAATTACCAATAGATAAATACAACTTTCTCAGTAAGTTGGTGTAAAAATAAAGAGCGTACTCCGTCATGGTGTGCGCTCTTTTAGTTCAATGTCCAGGAACTTTAGTTAAAGATTAAGAATGTAATTTATATCTCTTGTTCATATTATGGAAATGGTGTTTCTTTGTTAGAGAACAATACAAAATAAAGATTTAATAATTATATAGGTTATGAGAAAAATAGCTTTGTTATTAACGGTTGGAGTTGTTGCCCTATGTGGTATAGCCAATGGGCAAAACCGAACAGAAATTACTTTAGAAAAAGGATGGAAGTTTACACGCGAAGACAATGTAGCGTCTCAAAATAAAGATTTTGATGACCGTAACTGGCAATCAGTTCGAATCCCCCACGATTGGGCAATATATGGCCCCTTTAGTTCAACCAACGATCGTCAAGATGTAGCAATTACCCAAGATGGACAAAAGGAAGCAATAGAGCATGCCGGACGTACAGGTGGATTGCCTTTCGTTGGTGTTGGTTGGTATAGAAACTCTTTTGATATTCCTGATTTTTCTAGAGATAGAAAAGTTACTATTCAATTTGATGGTGCTATGAGCAATGCTCAGGTTTATATAAATGGTAAAGAAGCCGGTGTGTGGCATAACGGATATAATACTTTTTATTTCGATATTACTAATCTGTTAAACACAGACGGGAAAAACAACTCATTGGCAGTTCGTCTTGAGAATTTTAACGAACAATCTCGCTGGTATCCTGGCGCAGGTTTGTATCGCAATGTGCATTTGATTGTGACCAATGAATCACATATTCCAGTTTGGGGTACATTTGTTACAACTCCCCGTGTGAACGAAGAGTTTGCAGAAGTGAATGTGAAAACAAAGATTGATTTCCCAGATGCTATTGCAATTCCTTCAGACTATGAACTGAAAACTGTTATCAAAGACACAGAGGGCAACCCAATTGCTCAACAAACAGATAAACTTGGCAATTTTGAGGACAAAGAGTTCAAGCAATCACTTATTGTGATGAACCCAGTTCTTTGGGATATTCAACAACCCAATCTCTACTCCGTAGAATCAACTTTGATGAAATCTGGTTCTGTCGTTGATACTTATACTACTACGTTTGGTATTAGAGATATTCAAATTATTCCTGACAAAGGATTCTTTTTGAATGGTCGCATGGTTAAATTTAAGGGTGTATGTATGCATCATGATCTAGGGCCATTGGGCGGAGCTGTGAATGATGCAGCCATTCGTCGTCAAATTCGTATATTGCAAGAAATGGGTGTGAATGCCATCCGTACATCGCACAACATGCCCGCTCCCGAATTGGTGAAAGCTGCCGATGAGATGGGAATGATGCTCGCCGTGGAAACATTTGACGAGTGGGGTATTCCAAAAGTAGCTAATGGTTATAACAAATACTTCAATGAGTGGGCCGAAAAAGATCTAGTAAATGTTGTGCACCATTTCCGCAATAATCCAAGTGTTGTAATGTGGTTCATAGGTAATGAAGTAGAAGAACAAAGCGTAATGTGGGGCTCCAGAGTAGCACGATTCTTACAAGACATTGTGCAACGTGAAGATCCAACCCGATTTGTATCGAACGGAATGGATCGCCCCGATGCAGTATATGCCAATGGCATGGCAGCAATGATGGATGTTGCAGGTTTCAACTATCGTCCATTCAAATATAAAGAAGCATATGGACGTTTACCACAGCAAATTATATTAGGTGCAGAGACTGCTTCAACTGTTAGTTCACGTGGTGTTTACAAGTTCCCTGTTGAACGAAAGTCAATGGCAACATACGACGACCATCAATCATCGTCTTACGACGTTGAGCATTGTGCTTGGAGCGATTTGCCCGAAGATAACTTCGTTTATCATGACGATCTGCCTTATTGTATTGGAGAATTTGTATGGACAGGTTTCGACTATTTGGGCGAGCCAACTCCTTATTACACCAATTGGCCAAGCCATAGTTCTCTCTTTGGTATTGTTGATTTAGCGGGAATTCCCAAAGACAGATTCTACCTCTATCGCAGTCATTGGGCTCCCGAAAAAGAAACTTTGCACATATTACCCCACTGGACATGGAAGGGACGTGAAGGTGAAACTACTCCTGTGTTTGTATATACTAATCATCCTACAGTCGAACTATTTATTAATGGCAAGAGTCAAGGGAAAAGAACTAAAGACACTTCAATTGGTATTGACAGTACTTACACCGATAAAGCTCAAAAGGAATTTGAACGTCAAAAACGTTACCGCTTAATGTGGATGGACACCAAATATGAACCTGGAACTGTGAAAGCAGTAGCTTATGATGCGAATGGCAATGAAGTTGCCACAGAAGAAGTTCATACAGCAGGTGCTCCCCACCACTTAGTGTTGGAGGCAGACCGCAAAACCATCAAGGCAGACGGCAAGGATCTTTCGTTTATCACCGTTTCGGTGGTTGACAAAGATGGTAACTTGTGTCCTCATGCTGATGACTTGGTGAAATTTAAAGTAAAGGGTGCAGGCACATATCGTGCAGGAGCTAATGGAAACTCTGCCTCATTGGATCTGTTTCATGAACCACAAATGCATTTTTTCAATGGTAAACTAACGGCTATTGTAGAGTCTTTGGAGCAACCTGGCACAATTAAGTTTGAGGCGTCGGCTAAAGTCGTGAAGAGTGCTTCGATAGATATAATAACCGAGTAGTAATTAAAAGAGGAATGTCTTAGATGTATAACGACGAGTTTAAAGCGGCGCTTGCTTTGCTTCCTTCCAAAGAAAAGGATAAGTTGATATGGCGATTACTGAAACGCGACGAGCTATTGTCTCGTCGTCTTGAGTATGAATTGTTAGCTCCGTACGATGCCATTGATAAGCGCAATGAATTGGCAGAAGAGATTCACGATACAGTAATCTCTTTCGTGGCACGAAGAGAACGATTATCGGCAATTCTGTCGCAGTTTCGTTATCTGAGTGGCGATATCACGCGCCATGTATATATCACTAAAGACAAAGTGGGTGAAGTTTCGCTCAATTTTGTATTGCTTCAAGTAGCAATGCAACTGCTGAGTAACACATCGTACCTGTTCGGAGGGAGAAACACCCAGAAGTATGTAGTATATATGCTCAATAAACTGTACCGAACATGCATATTGGTAAACAAACTGCACACTGACTTTCACATCGAGTTGGAAGACGATGCGCTCAAGCTAGGGGAGATTATACAATCCAACCCCGACTTGATGAAGTATGTGAAACATCACAAATTCAATATCAATTGGTTGTTGGATTTTGATATTCCCGATGAATTGGATGAAATTTACAAAA
>DENY01000153.1 GCA_002359825.1 Bacteroidales bacterium UBA2632 | reverse complement strand
CACATGTAGTACTCAATTTCTTCCGGCTCCTCGTGGTCTTTAAGATAATTATCAAGTATAACTTGATGGATAAAGCCTACTGGGCCTGTCCAATTATCTTCTGGACGTGGTTCTGAAAGAGCAATATGAAACTCGAAATTAGGAAATTTTCTTTCCAATTGACGAAAATCTTCTTCATAAAATATTTCGTTTTTAGAACGAGCACCATACCAATATGAAACTTTACGATCAGTTGTTTCTAAAGTCTTAAACAAATGAAGTAGTTGTGCACGCAGTGGAGCCATACCTGCACCACCACCAATAAACAACATTTCTCGTTTTGTATCGTGCATATGAAATTCTCCATAAGGACCAGACATCATCACTTTATCTCCAGGTTTTAGATTGAAGATATATGAAGTAGCAATCCCTGGTTTTACTCCAGCTTTCCATGTACCAGTTTTCCTATCAAAGGGTGGTGTAGCTATACGTACATTCAGGGTTATAATATTATCTCCTTCTGCTGGATAGTTTGCCATAGAATATGCACGTACAACTTCCTCATCATTCTTAACAGTCAATGGCCAAAGATTAAACTTATCCCATTCTGGTTTAAATCTTTCATCTATGTCCATATCACTGAACTTGATATCATATTTAGGTATCCTTATTTGACTGTAAGAACCAGGTATAAAGTCTAATTTTTCACCATTAGGTAACTTAACAACAAATTCTTTGATAAAAGAGGCAACGTTTTTGTTTGACACAACTTCGCNNCACTCTTTAATCCCAAATATCTCTTCAGGAACTACGATTTTAATGTCTTCTTTAACTTTCAGCTGACAAGATAGTCGCCAATCTAATTGCTGTTCTTTTCTAGTAAAAAAACCTGTTTCAGTTGGCAGTATTGTACCCCCACCCTCAACAACGCGACATCTACATTCGCCACATGTTCCTTTACCACCACAAGCTGAAGACAAATATATTTTTTGATTTTGCAAAGTGTTGAGTAATGTACCACCTGCTGGAACATCAAGTTCCTTATCATCATTAATAACTATCTTCACATTCCCAGAAGGCAACAATTTTGATTTTGCTACTAAAATTATTACTACAAGTATTATTATTATTATCAAAAAGACAATAACACTGGTAATAATTGTCAAACTTTCGGCACTCAATAGTACACTCATATTATTTATGATAATTTATATTGAAAACTCTGTTTAATTCTNNTTCCGGAAAAACTCATGAAAGCAACACCCATCAATGCTACAATAATAAAAGTAATACCTAGGCCTTTCAAAGGTTTTGGAACATTAGAATATTGTAATCTTTCGCGAATAGCAGCCAATCCAACGATTGCCAATAGCCAACCAATTCCTGATCCGAAACCATAGGCCGTTGCCATGCCAATATTTGGAAATGCACGTTGTTGCATAAATAATGAACCTCCTAAAATTGCACAGTTTACTGCTATCAAAGGAAGGAAAATCCCTAATGAAGTATATAAAGTTGGGCTAAAACGCTCTATAACCATTTCCACAAGTTGAACTGATGATGCAATAATAGCAATAAAGATAAGCAAGCTGAAAACACTTAAGTCAACATCTTTAAAACTTTCTCCCAGCCATTGCAGCGCACCTTCTTTTAAGACATAGTTTTCTAATAAATAATTTAAAGGTAAGGTAAGCATTAAAACAAATGTAACAGCAAAACCTAACCCTACAGCTGTTTTTACATTTTTCGATACTGCTAGATATGAACACATACCTAAATAGTATGCGAAGATCATATTATCTACAAATATCGATCGGACAATTAAACTTATTGCATCCATAGTGAAATCTAATTTTTTTTGTGTCTTAAATATTAGTTTGTTTCTTCCTGAAGTTCCTTATTCAGATGTCTGTGTACCCAAATAATACCTGCAACAACTATTAGCGCCATCGGAGGAAGAATCATAAGACCATTATTTTCATAACCAATGTCGTACAATGCTTGCGGTATAACAGGAATGTCGAACAAAGTTCCACTTCCTAATAGTTCACGAAAGAAACCTATAACAACAAGAATCCAACCATACCCTAATCCATTACCCACACCATCTAAGAACGAAGGCCAAGGACCATTACCGAGAGCAAAAGCTTCTAATCGTCCCATCAGGATACAATTGGTTACAATGAGACCAACAAACACTGATAGCTGCTTGTTAACATCATAAACATATGCTTTGAGCACTTCACTCACGATCGTAACTAATGCGGCCACAACAACCAATTGAACGATAATACGTATTCTATTTGGTATAGTGTTTCGCAAAAGAGAAATAATTACGTTAGCAAAAGCTGCTACTACTACAACTGCGATAGCCATTACCAAAGAAGGTTCTAATTTAGATGTCACTGCCAATGCAGAACAAATTCCCAAAACCTGAATGATAACAGGATTATTCTTATTGAGCGGCCCCATCAATACCGCTTTTGTTTTACTATTTAATAAAGCCATCTTTTTCGTCTATATTTTATTTAGAACTGCGTACGCTCTCTAAAAAGTTTTTATATTCGCCTACATTGTCGTATAGCATTATACCTACACCTTGACTGGTAATAGTCCCCCCAGAGATACCATCAATGTAATCTCTATCTGAAACTGTCTTGCCTTTTTTTACAACAGCAATAGATTTGAACTCTTCATTCTTGAATAAGTTTTTTCCTTCAAACTGTTTTCTGAAAGGTTCATGAGTTATTTCTGCACCTAATCCTGGAGTTTCAGAATCATGACCAAAATCAACTCCATATATAGTGCTGGCATCTGAATCGAGTGCTAAATAGCCCCAGATAGGTCCCCAAAGACCTTTCCCGTTCATAGGCAGAATGTATTTTTTGTCTCCATCAATTTCAGCTTCGTAAACAGGGAAACCTTCACGATTGGCAACATTCACCACAAATGCTGAATCAGTTGGTTGTGTTCCCGCACTAGATTCTCTTTTTTCACCCGACTCTAAATCTATCAAATAAGCATCACTTATAAGATCATTAAAGATGGTCTCAGCTTCTTCAGTAGAAGCATCAATTTTCAAAGAACGCAATATTTGTTGCATTTTATCTATTTCCACATTCTTTTTTTGTCTTCCACTGAGTGCTTGATGTGTAAATGACAACCCAAGCGCTACAAGAAGCACCATTACAATGGCATAGATAATTGTATATGTGCTATTTTCTGTTTTCATTGTTTATACCCTTTCGTGATTTGTAATTGCTTTTCTCTTCAATCGTTTTTTGATGTTTCCATCAACTACATAAAAGTCGATTAGAGGAGCAAATGCATTCATAAATAATATGGCAAGCATCATTCCTTCAGGATATCCTGGATTGAAGACTCGTATAGCTATTGCTAAAGCTCCTATCAAAAATCCATATATCCATTTACCTTTTTCAGTACGTGATGAGGTCACTGGATCGGTGGCCATAAATACAGCTCCGAAAGCAAACCCTCCTAATACGAAGTGGTACAAGGGAGGCATTCCCATAACTGCGTTTGCAGCAAACTGATTAATTAATAATACAGTTGCGCCTCCTCCTATGAATACTGATAACATAGTCTTCCAACTACCTACGCCAGTAACTATCAAGATAAGGGCTCCAATCAAAATGGCTAAAGTTGAAACTTCTCCTACTGAACCTGGAATAAATCCAAGGAACATATCCATTATAGAAACAGTTCCTTCATTTATACTGCTAAATATTGAAGGGGAAAATGCGGGAGCATCTGTTATTGCTAATTGCCCTAACATAGTAGCTCCAGAATAACCATCTACTGTTTGTGCTATACCATCAACCATTTGAGGGTTTCCCATCCAAAATGCACCTGCGGTACGAACGAATACATTGTCGCCCGACATGTGTGATGGATAGGCAAAAAACAAAAAGGCTCTTGCTACTAACGCAACGTTAAATATATTGTAACCTGTACCACCAAACACTTCTTTTGCAAATATTACTGCAAATGCTGTAGAAACAGCAATCATCCAAAGAGGAGTATCGATGGGCATAATCATTGGAATGAGTATTCCGCTAACCAAAAACCCTTCTGCAATTTCCTCACTTTTTATTTGAGCAGCAACAAACTCTATACCCAGTCCTACTGCGTAGGAAACGATTAGTTGGGGCAAAAATGCTACTAAACCAAACAAAAATGTTTCCCAAAAGCCCGGATCAGCTCCTATTGCTAAGTTGTGTTGATAACCTACATTGTACATACCAAATAATAGAGCCGGAACTAATGCTAAAACCACAATAATCATTGTGCGTTTGGAGTCTCTGGCATCGTGCATGTGTACGCCTGACCTTGAAGTAAGATTAGGGACAAATAGAAATGTTTCAAATCCGTCAAATACAGAGTGAAACTTTTCTAGCTTTCCCCCTTTCTCAAAATGAGGTTTTAATTTATCGATATAATTTCTTAAAGCTTTCAATGTTGTATATTTAAAAATAGATGAATTATATTATAATGTATTATTCAACTTCTTTTCGAAGCAAATCTAAACCTGTGCGAACAATTCGCTGAATCTCTATCTTAGATGTGTCAACAAACTCGCATAAAGCAAAATCTTCAGGAGCAACTTCGAATATTCCAAGGTTGATCATTTTATCTATATCGAATGCAATGATAGATTTCAACAAAAACTCAGGATAAATATTCATGGGGAATACTTGATCGTATTCATTAGACATTATCATGGCTCTGCGACCACCTTTTAAACGTGCAT
The DNA here is from genome assembly GCA_002359825.1 of Bacteroidales bacterium UBA2632. GTDB lineage: Bacteria > Bacteroidota > Bacteroidia > Bacteroidales > Dysgonomonadaceae > UBA2632. The sequence continues at coordinate 3,205 of DENY01000153.1, read as the reverse complement.
CGATTCTAAATTTATCCTTCACTCCCATTTTATGTAATAGGTTTGATAGATAGGTGCATCCTGCACTATATTTATTAGGGTTCAATGATGCCCATCCGAAGAACTCATGCGTATTGTTTCCTTCTGGAATAACAGTAATTTGTGAAGCATAAGCACGCAACACATCGTTTTCATCAATTTTACGTCCTGTCAACGGATCACCACAAATATAGCGTAAACGAGATTCTTCAGGTTTAGGAATAGTTTTCAAAATATCGTTCAGCATTGTACCAATCAACATTTTGTAATATCCTCTTTTTTCTACTTCAGAACCTGTCAGTGCAACAATACGAGTTAGATCTACTTTGCCTGTATTAAATAAACGTCCTATTATTGCTACATCTAGCACATTGAGTGTCCAAATAACTTCGCCAGCATTGATTGGAGCTATATGATTGATTTGCACTCCAACATTTCCTGCTGGATGTGGACCTTCAAATTCAGTTATAACAATATTCTTTGCGTTTCTCAACACATCACTGGTTGTCTTTGGACTAACTGAAAGATAGACTTTGCCTTTCGTAAGTTTTGACAACGCATCAAGCCCTGCCTGAACATCTTTGTCTTGATCTTTTAAGATAAAGTCANNGGTGCGAGAGGAGCCGACGAAAAGCCAGTTACAAAAATATCTCGAGGATCTTTATCAGGATTCGCAACAACATCATAAGGACGCTGTTTCACAAAAAACCAAAGACCGGCATCAAGAATATATTCTTTTACCTCTTTGGGTTTCATGGTCAAAGCATTTTTGATGCCATAATCAACAAATTCATTCTCACCTTTTCTTTCAACGGTAATGTTTAATATACGACGTTTCTCTCCACGCTCAATTTCTGTAACCACTCCACTAACTGGAGAAGCAACTTTCACTGATGGATAATTTCTATCATACATTAAGGCCGCTCCGGCTTTAATTTCATCACCTACCTTTACACTGAGTTTTGGTGTGACGCCTACAAAATCTTCAGGACAGATTTTCAGTATGTCACTTTTAACCTCACCAAGAAATATATCTTGAGGTTCACCCATCAAAGGTATGTCTAAGCCTTTCTTTATTTTTATTCGACTAGCCATGTATTATTTATAATAACTTGATTCTATTAATCTAAAAATTATTTCTGTGTAAACTACAGGTTTTCAATCTTAAGAAAACAAAACAATTTGATTTTCTGATGCAAAGATACATTTTATTTGTTTTCTCAAAGAGTATTTTGATTTAAAAATAGAGAAAAAAATCATTAATGATAAAACATAAACTTCTTGATAAATATTTTATCACAGACATAATTCTAAAATGTCTCTTTCAATCCGAACTTTCATTAATTACCTAAGAAAAACTTTAACCATCATTCTCACACAATCCAATAAAACACTTCAACAGTACTCATCAGCGTTACCTATAATGAATCCAGAAAAGTATTTACACCTTAATTTAAGAAATTTATAGATTAAATATGGATGCTTTTGTGTAATTTTGCAACACGTACGCATAAACTATTATATCTACACGGAAAAAATATGGGTAAGAAAAAGAAACCTACCAAAAAATCAACGCTAAAACAATCTACTTTCAAAAGCAAAGTAATAAAGATTATGTGGATTGGCTTTGGCGCTATTACATTAATAAGCATTCTTATCTTTGGATTGATTGCTGTTGGTGCAATTGGATATATTCCTCCAATTGATCAATTGGAAAATCCCATCGACAAATATGCCTCTCAACTCTATTCTTCGGATGGAGAGGTGCTGAGCACCTATTCACAAAGCAAAGAAAACAGAGTATTTGTGACCTACGACGAATTGTCACCTCACCTCATCAATGCATTAATAGCTACGGAAGATATTCGCTTCTACTCCCATTCAGGAATCGATATGTATGCATTGGCAAGGGCTATTGTGAAAAGAGGCATACTCCAACAAAAGAGTGGAGGTGGAGGAAGCACGATAACTCAGCAACTTGCAAAGTTACTCTACTCGCCGAACGCGGCAAGTGCTTTCGAAAGAATACTGCAAAAACCAATCGAGTGGGTCATTGCTGTGAAGCTTGAGAATTTCTATACTAAAGAAGAGATTTTAAATCTATACCTCAATAAATACGATTTCAATTATAATGCTGTAGGAATTAAGTCGGCTGCAAAAACATATTTCAATAAACTACCATCTGAACTTAGTATAGAAGAGTCAGCCATGCTAATAGGGATGTGTAAGAACTCTTCGCTATACAATCCAGTGCGTCGTCCAGAGTTGACAAAACAACGAAGAAATGTGGTTTTGAAGCAATTAGAAAAATCGAATCATATAACAAAAAGCGAAAAAGAATCTTTGCAACAAAAAGACATTGTATTAGATTTTAAACGCTCTGGACATAGAGATGGATTGGCTCCTTATTTCCGCCAATACTTGGCAGGCATCATGATGTCAAAAAAACCAGAACGAAAAAACTATACTGCCAGTTGGTTAAAACAACAGTTTATAGAAGACTCTCTTTCTTGGGAAACCAATCCTCTTTATGGATGGTGCTACAAAAACAAAAAGAGTGATGGTTCATTTTATAATATCTACACTGATGGATTGAAGATTTTCTCAACCATAGACTCACGCATGCAAAGACATGCGGAAGAAGCTGTAGAAGAACATGTAGGTGGAATATTGCAACCACAGTTTACAAAAGAAAAATTAGGAAGAAACTATGCTCCATATTCAAGGTCAGTAAGCGACAAGGTTGATGGTCTCATCCAAATGGCAATGAGGCAAACTGATCGTTATCGTGACCTTAAAAAAGAAGGCAAGAACGAAGATGAAATTGTTGCTTTGTTTAAGAATGAAGAAGCAGAGATGAAGGTATTTTCATGGGAAAAAGGAGAGATTGATACAATCATGACACCTTGGGATTCCATCAAATATCATAAAAACTTCCTGCGAGCTGGGTTCATGGCTATGAATCCAGTAACAGGTCATGTGAAAGCTTATGTAGGTGGTCCCGACTTCAGCTTCTTCCAATATGACATGGTTACAAAAGGTAAAAGACAAATTGGCTCTACCATAAAACCATTCCTATACACATTGGCTATGGAAGAGGGCATGACACCTTGCGATCGCATGTTGCACGTAGCACAAACACTTACCACGGAAACAGGCGAGCTATGGACACCCCGAAATCCGGGAG
>DENY01000142.1:3461-11660 GCA_002359825.1 Bacteroidales bacterium UBA2632 | reverse complement strand
ATTACTGCAATGTGGGTTAATTGCGGAAAAGGGTATTAAAAAAAGACAACTCTATTGAAAAAAGCTTAGAGCAAAATCTACTCTAAGCTTTTTCTGTTTATAATACAACCTAATTGGGTTGTTTACTTTTAAACACGTGAATTAAACAACACCTGAAGTTGAGATATTGTTTCTGCACCTAATTTAATGGTTTTATCATTCGGCAAGAAGAGGGAATTAACAGATACATCAATCCCCTTTAGGCAATAGAGGCTTTTCTACATCTACAGGTATTGCCCTTTTTAGACCTCCGCTGCTTGTTATATTGATAAAGCATGTGCCATCGCTGACTGCACGAACCAATCCTGTTGAACTGACCGTAGCCACTTTAGTGTCGGTGGTTTCATATGTAAACGTTTGAGTCGTTGGACTCGCTATGATTTGAAATTCCTCGCCTTCTTTCAATTCTATTGAAGCTCGGGTGGTGTAGATTGTATATTCTATATTTCTATCCAAACCATCACTGCAAGCCGTGAGCATTAACAAGCCGGCAAAAATAAATGATGCACAATATAAAATTCTATTCATGTTCTTTTAGCTTTAATCAGTTGTTTTCTTGATATTTAATCTTCAATCCGTATCAACCTCTCCTCAACTTCCCTCCATGCAGAAAAGGTCCCATTTGCTTGCTTGAGTCGAAAACGGTAGTTTAGGTAGAATACACGTTGCTTCGATGTACCTTGCATGAGTTCAGGGTTATATCGGTTGTAACCTTTCGCATTATCAAGCATTTCTACTTCCATTGAGCCATAAGGGGTAACCAAGAGTGAGTTATCCTCCAATATCTGTACTACAACGGATAGCTTTTCGATATCGGCAACGGTGGTAGTACTTGCATAAGTTTCATTACCAATAAACATCCTCACCTTATCCTTTTCCAACGGTTGCACTAATTTTGCCCCACTCAACACAGTCACAGGATTTGTCATCGTACCACTTTTTGAGTAATAGGTGGGTATTAATTGTTGGGCATAATCATTTTCAATTGCTACTCGGAAGAGTATATCACTTTTGTCCTCATTCACATCAAAGTTCGAAACACTTTTGATTTTAAGTGGAATGAAATAAATTGAATCTGGAGACAAACCCAAGGTACGAACCTTCACTGGTATTCTTGCATAATGATAATCCGAATTAGCAGGTAGAGTTGCAGTGTATGACATAATTTCGTACCTGTCGGCAGGTAAAAATTTGGCATACTCACTTTCGTAATTATAGTTTAAACTGTTGAACTTGTCCAACATTTCCGGGTTCGGTTCGAGCGTTACCTTGATTTCCTTTTCATTGCTATTTGAACCGCCACACCCAATGGAAACGTATCTAACAGCTTCTTCTTCATTGAGCGTATAGGATGTGGCAAAAACATTATCAGTACCACTTAGTATATAAACCAATGTTTTATATTGTTCTTCCTGATAAATAATGTCGGTGTTGCAACCGATCAGACTATTTGCCACGATACATGCAATGAGTATTTTGAATGATGTTTTCATATATTTTTTATATTTTCATATGAGATTAGAACTTTTTTCAATTTCATGCAAAGCCAAGCTTACTAGAGTATTCTTTGGCGAGCAAATATTAAAATGTATTTGAATCTTGTTTCAATTAATATTGGTATCCTGGGTTCTGATCCATGGATGGAGATTTCCTTATTTCGTTCAATTCAATTGGAGCAAGAATCAATTTTTTATCCACTACCCTGTTCCTGGCTACTGTCTGATTGACTGGAACGATACTATAATACGCCAATCCGTCTGCATCCATATCCATACCCTGAATGGGTTCTCTTTCCGTGATTTCNNCTCGTACTTGCCCCAGCGTCGCACATCCCAAAAGCGCGCGTTTTCATGAAGCAATTCCACCATTCGTTCGCGTTCTATTAGATCTTGCATGGTTTCTTTTGAAGCAAGTTCACTATCAGTCAGTCCAGGTAATCCAGCTCTGAAACGAACCATGTTGAAATAGTAACGCATTTCATTTATATCCCTTGTTAATTGATAATCATCGATCTTATGCGTAGAGGTCAGGTTGTTTAAAGCTTCCACGTACGCAAGCAAGATTTCGGCATACCGAATAATAGGATATGCTTTTTCTAACCGCCGCGAATTTTCGTAGCCAGTACCTTGACCTGTTGCTCCCCAAGAATCTTCAGGATGGACGAATTTTTTTAACGAGTAGCCTGTAGTATTTACGTTGTATGGTAAATTTCGAGTTGAATTTTTACCAGCGTTACCATTCAGGTTATACCAAAATTGAATATTTCTCTTGCTCAAGTTTGAAGATGAAAGCATGGGCCAAAGTGCACCGCTAAAACCGATACTGGCATAGAATCTCATTTCGCGGTTAACATACATCTTGTGGACATTACTTTTTAAAATATAACCTGAAAGATTTAAATCAGTTCCATTCCATATCCCATCGGTTAAATAGGGGTATTCGTCGCTTGAATTTTCGATAGTATGTCCGTCTGCCATCCGATAAGCATCAATTACCTTTTGCGGTACCGATACTGTACCAAATCCATTGTATGTTTCATAAGGAAAAGCATGTCTCGAATAGTTTTCCAAACCAGATGATCGTTGTGCCCATAGGTATTCGGGATTTCGCGCAAATGGCGACTCTCCTGTGAACATCTCGGAATATGACCGGAAAGGATCAATATCTCCCGCTCCCATTGGAAAACTTTGTTTCGATACATTCTCGGGTAAAGGTGCGGTGTCTGGCATTTTCTTCACGGTATGTAATTCAAAGATGTCCATGTCTATAATTTGCTTGCAAACAGCAGCTGCAACAGCCCATTTACCTTCGTCATATATTTGTGAAACATAGTTCACTTTATCGGTTGACCTTTTCCACGTTCCATACGTTCTGCGGGCTGCCAATCCACCATTCCAAAGCGGACTTGCCTGAATGAGCCGCAGACGAGCACTCAACCCAAGAGCAGACCCGGCTGAAGGACGCCCAAAATAGCTGGGCGTGACAGCATCAGGCATAAGCTCTGCTGATCGTTCCAATTCACTGCAAACATAGTCCACCGATTNNAATGTAGCTCTTTGTCGATCATAGTAATCTACCGTTTCATTTGTTTCCAACACGTCGTCGCCTAATATCACAAAAGGACCATAATAGGTGATCAATCTGTAATATGCATAAGCCCGCATAAAATAGAGATAGCCCTTTATTTCATCCTTTTCTCTTCCGGTTAGGTCGAGTGCCTTGTCGATGTTGTAAAGAACCGTATTTACTTTACGAACAATGATGTACATGCTGCTCCATATATTAAACGATCTAAGATTGGTAGGAGTTATGTTCCCCTGCACAAAATCTAATGATGAATAGTCGGAAATCATTATCGAAAAAGCCTCATCGGAGGCAAACGAACCCAGTTTGTCGAATTTGTAACCTTCATCAGGGAACATAGACGCTATATTCCACACGTAACGTTCCAGATTTGTTTTATTTACAAATATTGAATCATATTTAAACGACTCTTCAAAATTGTCGGCAACGTCCAGGTAACTGCATGATGACATGCTTATGATTGCCACAAAGGCAGTAATTATTGTATGCTTAAATATATTTCCCATTCTTTTTTTATTTTTAAAAGTTAAGGTAAAGTTGCAGCGAATATCTTGATGGAATTGGATAAGCACGTCCGTTTCTGTAACCCTGTTCCGGATCCCAATCTTTAACCTTGTCCCAAACATAAAGATTGTTCCCAACTAGCTGTATATCAGCAGAGGATAAACCAAACCGTTTGAGAAATTCCGCCTTGAGATTGTAATTGATCGTTATTTCCTGTAGTCGAAAGTAGCGGGAATCATTCTTCCAATAGGTTGACAATTGCGAGTTATTAGCATTGTATCCATATGTGAGTCTCGGAAAACGTGCATTTGGATTTTCCGCCAGTGCAGGGTCAATCCCATTTGCCAGAGCATAATCCATCGGAATCCAACGGTTTTCTGGGTCATTGACCATAGTAAGCACATTGCCAATTTTACCATTATTGAAGGGTACGTAACCCGCTCCATTGCCGCGATAACCAACATGGAAAAAATCGGTTTTGCCTGTTCCTCTGAATAATATTCCCATCGTGAAGTCTTTGTATTTCATTTCCCCGCCTATTCCAAACATTAATCGTGGGTAAGTAGGATCGGACAAGGCGACCATGTCGTCCGAATTGATTACTCCGTCTCCATTAATGTCTTTGTATTTGATATCACCAGGCATGACTTTGAATCCTCCGAAAGACTGAGCAGCACTAAATTCAATATCGTCTTCATCTGCGAACAGTCCTGTGGCAATGTAACCTCGTATTGTGCTGATTGGATATCCGTTATACGGTTGGTATGGATATCTGGAAGGCGGCTGTTCCCAATTGATGATTTCGTTTGCAGAATAGGTATAATTTCCCCGAATTGTAAAATTCCAGTCATCACTGATGTCGTGCCTATAGGAGATATTTCCGTCTGTACCGAAACTGCGCATGCTCCCTACATTGCCATACGGGCGTGCAGAATAGATCAATCCTATATAACCAGGGATAGTTTCCCTGCGTTGGAAAATACTTTCGCGCTTATCGTTAAAAAAGTCTACAACAAATGCTATCCGATCATTCAACATATTTCCTTCAATGCCCACATTAGCTTTCAGCGCTTTTTCCCACATCAGATTGTTTGCGCCGAATTGTAATTCGCTCACGCCATTAAGCGTACTACCCCATCCTACAGGCTGGTTTTCTCCAATAATGGTCATGAATGGGAATCGAAAATCGGCTATGCGATCACTACCTACCGATCCGTATGAAGCGCGTAATTTCAAATGGTTAAGCCATTTTATGTGATCCGTTACCCATTGATAGCCAGTAGGAACCCATCCAATTGCAAGAGAAGGGAATAACCCAAACTGTTTCCCGGGAACAAAGTTTTCTGAACCAGTGTACCCGAAATTAAAATCAATCATGTAGGTATTCTTGAACCCATATGTAAGCCGACTGGAAAGACCTTGATATCTTTTAGGAAGTGCCTCCAAGGCTCGACGTCCTGCACCAGCCTTATCAGCATCGTATGTGTCCTGTTGATCGCTCATGTAATAATATAGAAGTGCGCTTGCTCGATGGTCGTCTGAGATAAGTTTATCCCATGTCAGCGTACCTTCAAAATGATATTTCCGGGACTGTCGCTGATAATTAGAGTATTGAGGGCTGACTGCGTCATAGCTCTTTGCTCTTTGTAATTCGCCCCAATTAGTACGTCCGCTCGCCAAATATAATTCGGGCATCACGTATCGGGTTTCGTCTTTCCATGAAAGGTTGTCATAGGCTCCTTGCATTCTCAATTTTAAATCTTTGATCAAATAAGAGAAATCATGTGATAAAGCCACCGTTGCCTTGCCTACGTATTGTTGGTTATTTTGTTTTCCTGTGTAATTTAGTAGCACATAAGGTGATATGCCACTCCCACCATAGGCTGAACTGTAAGCTGGCAACTCACCTGTTGAATATCTTATAGGAACGGTAATAGGTGTAAGCATCGACTGAGCTTCCCACATGGCGTCAGTATCGGCAAAACCAGGTTGCGTCCTCATCGACATATACCCGTCTGTACCAAAATACAAAGTGGTACCTTTGGTTAGATCAATATCTAGGTTGATACGATAATTATAAGTGTTGTAACCAACTCCAGAGCGAATCGTGTTTTCTGGAGCCACTTTGTAGGCTGCATCTTCTAGCGATGTACCTAAACTAATAAAGTAGCGTGTTGCATCGCTTCCGCCCTGAGCACTCATATAATAAGTTTGCTGAAATCCGTTTCGTTTCATGATCTCATCTTGCCAGCTGATGTCGGGATAAAGATCATCATCCAAATGGTTCTTAATAAGTTTCAACTCCATTTTATCATAAAGAATCTCTTCGTTTCGCACCACTCTTGCTTCATTGGATAAAACAGCATAATCGTATGCTCTCAGATACTCGGGCATTCGGTCAAGATACGACATCGTGTAATTGGCTCTAGCCTTAATCTGTAACCTGCCGCTTTGTCCTCGTTTGGTGGTGACAAGTATCACTCCATTGGCTCCCCGAACTCCATAAACGGCAGTTGCTGAAGCGTCTTTTAGTACGGAAAATGATTCAACATCAGCAGGATCTATGGAATTAAGATTACCCTCCAACCCGTCTATCAAAACCAATGCCGAGTTGCTCGCACCGAATGTTCCAATACCTCGTACCCAGAACTCTGAAATGTTCTTACCTGGTTCGCCACTCCCTAATACGGTAATCATACCGGCAACACGACCGCCAAGCATATTTGCAATGGATGTAGCAGGAGTTTGAATATCTTTTACATCCATAGATGTGATTGCACCTACAACACTAATTTTTCGTTGTGTTCCCAAAGCAGTTACAACTACCTCTTCCATTTCGGTAGAAGTTGGTATCATGACCACAGAAATTTTTTCATTTTCTGCGTCCACCAGATATTCTGTGTTTTCGTATCCTATATATTGGAACACAAGAACATCTCCCTTGGAAGCCTTTATCTTAAATTTGCCGTTGCCATCAGTTGCCGTACCAACCATTGCTTTTGCCTTCAGATAAATACTAACCCCTGGAAGGGTCTCTCCACTTTGGTCTAATACGGTGCCTCCCATGTTATATGCCTGCTGTGCCGTGGCTAATAATGGAAACAAACACATTACACAGACAACTAGAATATTTTTATAATTAATTTGCATAATAAACATTTAATTATTTATGGTTACTCTATGGTTAATTTTCGAACAACATTTCNNCTCTGTAATATAGATATTTCCATCAGGAGTTACAGCTACGCCTCTAGGTTGATTGAAGAGTGCATCCTCGGGATTACCGTCCTGATAACCAGCAATGCCTCCCTTACCGATAACGGTTGATACGACGCCACCGCCCTCCCCGTCAAGGGTAATCATGCGGATGCAATGGTTGTACCTATCTCCTAAATACAAATTCCCATTGGGGGCTACTATTAACTGGTTGGGGGTGTTAAACCTGGCTTCAGATAATGGTCCGTCTTGCCATCCTGCCTCACCGGTTCTGCCTGCAAAAATAGTATGCTCATTCTTTTTGAAGTCATATTTACCAATACAATGCAATGAGGAATATGCAATGTACATGATGTTGGGATCGATAGGGTCAAAAACGATGTATGAATCAGATGAAGTTAACGTTTGTGCGACTAATGTACCCTCTCTGGTAAGAGGGTCGATCTTGATAAGGTGTCCTGTGGCGGCATAACGAGTATATAGTTCTCCTGTTACTGGATGGGCTACAAGACTATGCGCCGTACTGAATGTAAAGGGAACTCCCCCTGCTCCTGCTGGAAGGATTGAGCGTTGTCTTGGCGTCCATCCTTCTAATGGATCGAATGTGAAAAAGATTCTGCCTCCATCGGAAATCCCTGAGACCACTCCATTTGCATCGACGGTTGGCGCACCCAACGCATAAACGGATGAAGTTCCACCGGGCAATACAGCTTCTACAATGTCTTCTTTCTCGTTGATTCTGACAAGACAAAATGGCACGCGCCAATGAGATACAAAGATATTGTTTTCTTTATCCACTGTTAAAGTGGACGGTTGATGAAATTCTGCCTCCGACAATTTCCCTGGCTTGAACTCTGTCGTGCCTTTTCTTCCAGTAATAGTTTGGATGACATACATGGTGCGATAAAGGTATTTCTTTTTGGTAAAAGCAGTAGAGTCGCCATCAACGACAACAGATAGGATGTTTTCCCTGCCCGGCTGTCGCGGAGTTATTGTGTATATATGCTTCCCATCGGAGCCGACAACTGGTGCAGGCACATCGTTGAAATACACTTTTATTTTAGATAAATCCGAACCAAAGTTACTCCCTGTTATAAAAACTTTAGTGGACATCCCCCCTGAATCTGGTTCGAAACTGGTGATTTCGATTGGTTTAGAGGGATCATATTTCTCCCGTCCAAAATTATCGGACTTGTCGCCTTCGCATGACCAAGTGATAGTAATAATAAATGCGACAACAAAATAGATGATACTTAATAGCTTTTTTTTCTTCATGTTAAAAAGTTATATGAATTAGTTTAATCTATAGGTCAAAAGTTTTGTATCTGTTTCGATAGTCTTTCTCCTACTTTTATC
>DENY01000142.1:0-3251 GCA_002359825.1 Bacteroidales bacterium UBA2632 | reverse complement strand
TTGGTGTCAAAAAGGAGCAAGCCTTGTTGAATTTTACTAAGGAGTTAAATTGCAGGATAAAATTCAAATAATCGATCTCTAAGTATTTTCAAACATGCTTTCCAATCAGTTTTCCCAGTTATAGGATAACTTGTACTTTTGGAGTGGTATATGCATACTTGATATGTTTTAAAGCTATCGTCTATAACTTAAAGCAAGCTCTATGGATAATTGTGTCTAATTCACTTTAAAGCCGATATATAAGGAGGTTAGGTGTGAGTTTACTGTGTTTAATAGGAGCAAAGTAATAGAAATTAAAAAATTGTAAATGACTTAGAAATAAAGAGCAAAGTATAGATAAAAAGAAATTAAGCCTGTTTTTCTAAGCTCTCCGTCAATGTGACAGGATAGACCTGATTAACTGTACCCTCATATATAAGTGTTTTTAAATGGATGCTCGAGGCTCATCTTAATTTGGCAGTTGATAATTAATAAACTACTATAATATGATCCAATTAATTCATTAGTTTTCTCAATTCCGCAAGCATGCTACTTATAAAAATAAGCAAAGCGTTAATATAAGCATATTATCAAAGGCTTTGTACTTCAATTGTTTTCGATATTCAAAACAACGCCTTTGGTTGGAGGCAGTATGTTTTTGGCATGAAAATATGAATAATATTTCACGTTATTCCGTAATCTATCCCTAGATCAACTCAAATAACCATCAGTTTTTAAAGCATTCAATGAAAACCATGAAAGAATTCTTGTAAAATCAAACGAAGAGAATACCTGGGCACTTTTAAACATAAAGTAATTTACTTTCTGATTTTAGGTACTATTAAAACTTTCTTTCATTTCCAATCAATTTTTAAGTGTGAATAGCTTACTTAGTTGCTTGAGCTTTTTCACACGGTAAGTCTAATGTAAATGAGCGCTAATTGTGGGCAAGAAGCTTCTCTCTTATCTTATTTCTCAATAAGGAATTTAAAATCATCAGTTGCCGACAGTTCTACTGTCTCTTTTCCGTAATGGAAAATACGGGCACTGCGTGAACCAATCATTTCGATATCATTGTTTTCTAGTAACAACATGCAACCTTCGCGAAGGCCCACCACATACACTTCTTTGTTGGCATGAATGAATTCGACGATACGTGTTTCGCGCGTCTCTCCACCATGCGTGTCATTGTTATCATCCAAATAGTGAGGATTTATTTGAAATGGAACCAAGTTTAAAGTGTCAAACTTGACAGGTTCTACAATGGGCATGTCGTTGGTGGTTTTCAATGTAGGACAAGCAATATTTGAGCCTGCACTCCAACCAACATAAGGCGTGCCACCCACCACTTTCTTCGCTATCGCATCCATCAGATTGTTATCTTGAAGCATTTTCACCAATTGCCAAGTGTTTCCTCCACCTACAACAATGACTTCAGCTTTTTCAATAGCCTCCACCGGATTGTCATAGTGATGAATGCTAGTAACTTTGTGACCAATTTCAGCAAATCGGGTGTTCACTTTGTCCTCATATTCATCAAAAGAGAAAGTGACAGCTGCATAAGGGATAAACAGACAGTTGATAGGTGCTTCGCCTAAAAAGTCCTTAATGTTTTGTTTCGGATAATCTAAGTATGCTTCACCAGGATTGGTGGAATTGCTAATTAATAATAGTCTCATGTCAAAGTTTGTTTTTTAGTTTGCTAATTAAAAATGAGTGTTTATGCAAAAATAGCCAATTAAGCGAGAACTTTTTCTTTTTGAACCGAAAATAAGCTAATTTTGCTGTCATAAATTTATGACGATGGATGATTTAATAAGAAATATAAGAACTGATTTACGGTTGGCAATGAACGGAGTTGTCTCTTCGAGCATGCGTAACAAAGGTGTGGACTACAAAATGAATTTTGGTGTGGATGTTCCCCGCCTCAAAGAGATTGCACAAAAGTATGAGTCGAATGCTGCGTTAGCCCAAGAGCTTTGGAAACTAGACGTGCGCGAATTGAAGATTCTATCTACAATGCTTTATCCCGTAAGTGAGTTGAGTGAAGCCAACGCCGATGAGTGGATGAACCAAATTCCCAACCACGAAATTAGAGAGCATCTGTGTAGAAACTTATTGCAACGATTGACTTATGCTGATGAGTTGGTTCAGAAATGGACTGCAGATGCTAATGAATCGGTACGATTGACAGGATATTGGTTATATGTTCGATTGATGATGATACAAGCAGAAACTTCAAAACGCATCAACATACAACTTGTTATAGAAAAGGCTTTGGCTGATGTTCATGCTTGCGATACATTGTTGCGTACTGCAGCTACGAATGTGTTGATGCAAGTAATTAGAAGAAGACAAGAAGGAGCAGACTATATAATGGAACAAATATCTAAATTTTCAACATCTGCCAATCCGTTGGAGAAAGAGCTCTATGATAATTTGCAATTTGAATTTAAGTTGAAGGCTTAACCACCCCCCCCCTATCCTTTAAAGTTTCGTTTAATAAAGAATACTGCAAACACAAGATTCAGTATGAGTATTATGCCACTACCGGCTATAAAAAAAGCTTTCCACGGGGGTAGTGTAAAGTAGAAGTAAATTGCTGCTGCTGCAATCAATCCGATAAGGATATATAAAACTCGAATAATTTTTGTCTTTCTGTCCATGTTTGCGATCTTCTTTATTGACTCATTTGTTGGTCTTACACAAAAGTAATAAAAAATATTTGTCTTTGCTATAGGTTTTGATTTTGTGGTGACATCGTGGTTTCGCTCACACTACAATATTTGCATCATTGCTTTTTCATATGCCTACTATAGTAACGGATACTTGAAAAACAAGACATAGCTAACATCAGCCACAATCTAAAACAGCTCGGTGAGGGAGAATGATCCCTCACTTCCTACCTTCTTCCCATTGTTTCTAATTGCTTTGATCTAATACACCACTTCTTTCCAGTGAGTTGTACCTAGCTACTGCTGCTTAACTGTTTCCTATGCTCCGACTCCCTTACATCAAGATGAGACATACCTTTCCATCTCAATGAATTGCTGACTGCACCCTCAGTAACCACTTTATACTGCTCCGAAATGATATCGGACACTTGCATTTATACTTTTTATAATATAAGATTGCTAGAAAAGCCTTTTTTAGTCGGTCAATACTATATTGATTAACTAAAAACATCTTTATATATAAGACAATAGTGAACTGATTAATTAAAAAATTGCATTTAGATAGGTCTATACATATGACTTTACTGGAAAAGCTTC
>DENY01000105.1 GCA_002359825.1 Bacteroidales bacterium UBA2632 | reverse complement strand
AAAGACTATGGCTATATAATTGAGCCCACTACGAAAACCCTCACATGCTGATTATTAGTCTTTTTCTGCCCTTGGTCCCTGAAGGGAAAAGCCTAATAATCATCACTCTGCAAAAGAGGGGATTTAGGGGCAGAAATGAGTGAAATTGACTTTTCGGAGTAGACTAACAGATTAATTTTTAAAACAGTTGCAAGAAACTTTCAAGTTAATTACCTTTATAGTGTGTTTTCAACAATACGCTTACCCAGAAAACCCAAAGCTATGAAAATAATTACCCTTGTAGATAATCAAACTCAATCAGAAAACTTTGAAACAGAACACGGCCTATCGCTATACATCGAGACAGATGACAATCAAAAGATATTATACGATACTGGCCAGTCCGATTTATTTATACACAATGCTCAAAAGCTTGGCGTGAACATGGACGAAATTGACAGGGTTGTTATTTCACATGGTCACTACGATCATATTGGTGGTCTTTTGGCGTTCTTAAAAGTAAACAAAACTGCAAAGGTGTATATGAATGCTACTATCTTTGACTACGAATATTTTTCGGTGAAGAGAGGTGTAAAGAAAATGAATGGCTTTCCTCCAGCACTATTAGAGTATAGCGAGCGGTTTGTTTTGCTGACCAAGAACATACAATTTGAGAAGATTTGTTTTATAACAAACATCACTCATACCTACAACCTACCAAAAGGAAACTCAATATTGTACCGACAAAAAGAAGGTATTGAAGAATTGGATAATTTTTCGCACGAGCTCATTCTTGTAGTTAAAACACAACAGGGTTTATGCGTCTTTACTGGTTGTGCACACAATGGAGTATTGAATATCGTTGCTACAGTGCAATCAGTTATTCCACAAACACAAATACATTGTCTATATGGAGGCTTCCACTTGATTGATGGCAAAGATTTTGTGCAAACAGAAACTATAGATGATTTAACTATCTTAGCTCTCAATCTAAACAATTTATTGCCTAAGGCACACTTTTACACGGGGCATTGCACCAGTAAAAAAGCCACTGAAGTGCTGAGCGAAAAGATGGAGGGGAGACTGGAATCAATTCACGTGGGTAAGGAAGTAATAATATAAATGTATGAGTGCTACTAATATTTCAAGTACAATAGCTACACTATAATTTCTATAAGAAGAGAGGTAACTTTCAAAGTTGAAAATCTAAATATCCATAACTGATACCGATTGGAAAAACAATCATGCACCTTTGATGCAATATGCGCACTCTTTAGGTTTCACTCTTCACTTCTGCAGTAGATATACCCGTAATGCACAACCAGCCTTAGTGATGCAAAGCATTGTGTCTATACATTTTTTGATTATCTTCGCATCATGAAAACAACCCTATGCAAATATACCCTCATATTCATAGTATCCATTTTAGTATATTCATCAGGATATGCTCAATATGGCGAGCCAATGAAGATACCTCCTGCCCTGAGTGCCAACTTTGGCGAACTGAGAAACAATCATTTCCATTCGGGTATCGACTTCAAAACACAACAAGTAGTTAACAAACCCGTTTATGCAGTGGCCGACGGTTATATATCACGCATATCTGTGTCGCCTGGAGGTTATGGATTGGCGCTTTACATTGATCATCCCGAACATGGGCACACCACAGTATACGGACATCTCAATAGTTTTGCACAAAACATAGCCCAATATGTGGAGGACAAACAATATGAAAACGAAAGCTTTAGCGTCAATCTTTATCTCGAGTCACACGAATTACCCATTACCAAAGGAGAGCAAATAGCATTGAGTGGCAACACAGGCTCGTCAGGAGGACCACACCTTCACTTCGAAGTGCGAAACACCGACACACAAGGTCCGCTTGACCCATTGCAATTTGTAGCCAAAAACATTCAAGACACTCGAAGTCCTAATATGCAAGGCATCGCCTTCTACCCCATCATGGGCCAAGGTGTAGTGAATGGTAGCTTCAATCCAACCCGACTCAATATTAGCCAATCAAAAGCAGGCAATCCGTTACCTTTACAAAAAAAGATAACGGCATGGGGTAAGATAGGCGTAGGTGTAAAAGCATACGATAAAATGAACGGGCAAAACAATATATATGGTGTGAAACATGTCCGACTGTTTGTTGACGATTCTCTGATATTTAGTAGCACCATCAACGCATATCTATTTAATGAAACTCGCATGCTCAACAGTTTTATCGACTTTGAAGATTGGCGCAACAACAAGTCTTTCTTCATGAAATCGTTTATCGAACCAGGCAACAAGTTGCGTGTTTACAATGGCGATAACGATGGATATATCTTCATCGACGAAGAACGATCTTATGAAATGAAGTATGAACTGGAAGACCACTTTGGTAATACTACAATTTACAATTTTACTGTGAATGGCACACTGAGCGAAATTCCAATCATGCCTACTTGCGAAAACCTAATGGCATGGCAAAATCATAACAAATATGTTGCCTACGACCTCATGCTGAGCATTCCCGAAGAAAATCTCTACAAAGATTTTTGTTTCTCACACACAAGTTACTTGGATATTTCCAACAAGTACTATTCAGATATACACCAAGTGAATAATACCCCCGTTCCTTTGCAAAACAGTGGTAAAATGTGGTTGAAAATAAAAAGTGATACTCTGCCTCAACGTGACAAATATGGAGTGGTAAGGATAAACAAAGGTAGAGAGAGTTGGATGGGCGGTACATACAAAAATGGCGGTCTTGAGCTAAACATCAATGAACTGGGCAATCAATATGCCATTTCGATTGACACCATAGCACCACGAATAGAAGCACTGAGTCCGCAAACATGGAAACAAAACGGTAGAATCCGTATCAAACTGCGCGATGACAAAAGTGGCATCCGTTCTTTTCGAGGCACCATCGACGGACAGTATGTGCTTTTTAAACACGACTCAAAATCAAGCATCTTCACCTATACTTTCAATCGAGAACGATTGGGGGACTTGCCTATAAAGAGTTTCAAGTTTGTGGCAAAGGATGGTGCAGGTAATGAATCTGTTTATGAGTATGAATTGTAATCAAAGCTTCCAGCTTCGAAATGGTGCAATGAATACGAAGCTTCCAGCTTTGAAAAAATAAAAATCAATCGTAGAGAGATAGAAAAGCCTTAGAGTCGCAAAGTATTACGGCTCTAAAGCTTTTTATATTTCACCTCGATAATCTATTTAAATAGCCCCAACAAGATTATCTATATAGTTAACTCTATGATTTAACCAATCCAACAGCATTGTTGAATAAAAATCGATACTACCTGTGCTTTGTTTCCAACGCACCTGATCTTTTGCATGAGACTCTCTGATTGTTTCAACATATTCTTTAATGTACTCAACTAATATAGGATATTTCTGCGTTCTAAATTTTGGCCATTCAGTTTTAAATATATCTAATATTGCAGGGTCCTGTATAATCCTAGAAAAGAAAAGCGTGCCTGGCTCAACGCCTTCCCAGAACAAGTCTCTATTAGGACTTACAAAATGTGTACCTATCCCTTGGTATCCAAAAGCCCAATCAAAATCCCAGATGGGACCCATATTGTATTTGCCACCTAGTTTCTTATATATATATGTGCTTTTTGGATGATTAATCTCTTCGTTATCAGTCAACATATATACAATCAAGTATTTCACAAAAGCATTTGCATCAAAATAGTCGAGATAGTTGTTATACGGAAATAATTCAGCAAAAAGAAGATCTTCCAAAGCATTAAAATCTCTCTTCATTTCATCGAACATTGGTTGCGCCTCAGCTTCAGTTATTTTATCTAACTCAGGATAGCTTATCATAACTGGTAGCTGGTAGTTCTTTGAAATAAATTTAAAATCCTCATCAAAATTAGTGTCCAGCTCTATCAACCAACCACCTTCACCAACATTGATGCGATTTGCTGTTACCTCTTTGTGTTCAGTAAACGTATAACTACCTATATACTCACCATTCAAAGTAACATCAACAGGAATAATATGATGCGTAAATGGCAT